>NZ_CP060704.1:5335965-5648696 GCF_014353015.1 Chitinimonas koreensis | reverse complement strand
TTGTGCTGGTGCACCGCGTTGCCGATCGCCTGGATCAGGTGGGTCTTGCCCAGGCCGACGCCGCCGTAGACGAACAGCGGGTTGTAGGCCGAGCCGGGATTCTCGGCGATCTGCAGCGCGGCGGCACGGCCGAGCTGGTTGGCCTTGCCGGTGACCAGGGTCTCGAAGGTGAAATTCGGATTGAGCCGGGTGGTCTCGTTGGCCGCCATCGGCCGCATCGGCGCGGGCTTGGGCAACGGGTTGGCGCTGCGCGCGTCGCCGGGCTGAGCGACGGTGCTGCGGGCGACCGGCCGGGCGGCTGCTTCGCCGACGCGCAGTTCGATGCTGAAGGGCTCGCCGAAGAACTCGGCGGCGTACTTGTCGATGCGGGGCAGGAAGCGGTCGCGAACGAACTGGAGCGAGAACTGGTTGGGCGCGTAGAGCACCACCGCGTCGTCCTCGACGCGGCAGCTCAGCGGCTTGATCCAGGTGTTGAACTGCTGGGCCGACAATTCGTCGGCAAAGCGGGCCAGGCAGTTCGGCCAAAACTGTTCGACGGGTGACATCATTATGGGAATCAGTGGGCGCGACCGAGAGTCATGCTAAAGGCATATCATCGCGTCCGTCCCGCTTGGGGCACGCGGCTTGCCATGCGTTGGCCGGCGATCTTATGCACTGGCGCAACGTGGTTGATCGGCTGGCTATTCTAGTCGCTTTCCCCAGGCTTATCCACAGGCCCGGGAAAATAAGGCCATTGACACATATGGGTTTTTTCCGTCTAATTACGCGTTTCTTCAGCTTGATTTCTGGGACATACCATGAAACGCACCTACCAACCCTCCGTCGTGCGCCGCAAGCGTACCCACGGCTTCCTGGTCCGTAGCCGCACCCGCGGTGGCCGTGCCGTGCTGGCCGCGCGTCGTGCCAAGGGCCGTCACCGTCTGTCGGTTTGATCGCCGTTTGACGCAGAGCTTCACCAGGCGGCAACGCCTGTTAAAAACGGATGAATTTTCATCCGTTTTTAGTTTGCGCCGCAGCCAGGCCAACGGCTTCTTCCAGGTCTGGATCAAGCCGAACGAACTCGGCACGGCCCGGCTTGGCGTGGTGGTGGCCAAGAAGGTCGAACGCCGTGCCGTCGGGCGCAACTTCATCAAACGCACCGTGCGCGAGCTGTTCCGCCACGAAGCCGCCTCGCTGGCCGGGCTGGACCTGATCGTCCGCGCCAAACGGCCGCTGCGCCGCGCCGAGGCCGCCGAGGCGCGCGAGGCGCTGCTCAGGCTGTTCCGGCGTTTCGCCCCATGTCCCGCCTCCTGATCGCGCTGATCCAGCTCTACCGCTACACGCTGAGCCCGACGCTCGGCGCCAATTGCCGCTTCACGCCGAGCTGCTCCCAGTACGCCGTCGAAGCCCTGCGCCGCCATGGCACCTGGCGCGGCGGATGGCTTACAATCCGGCGGCTTTGCCGCTGCCACCCCTGGGGCGGCCACGGGCACGATCCCGTGCCCTGATTTCCCGAATCGAGAATCCCGCGCATGGATACCAAGCGTCTGATCGTCTTCGTGGTGCTGTCGTTCGCCATCCTGTTCGGCTGGCAGCACTATTTCGCGCCCAAGCCGACCGCGGCCCAGCAGGCTGCGCAACAGGCCGGCGCCGCCCCGCAGCCGCGGGCACCGTCGCCGCGCCGGCCGCCGATGCCGCCGGCAAGCTCGACCGCGGCAGCCTGATCAAGGTCTCGACCGACCTGGTCAGCGCCGAGATCGATACCATGGGCGGCGACCTGCGCCGCCTGAGCCTGAAGAAGCACGGCGACCACGACGACCCCAAGGCGCCGTTCGTGCTGTTCCAGGAAAGCGGCGAACACGTCTACGTGGCGCAGACCGGCCTGATGAGCCAGGGCATGCCCAACCTGCCGACCCATCGCACGCTGTTCGTCGCCAAGTCCGGCGACGCCGTGCTGCAGGACGGCCAGGACAGCGTCAGCGTGCGGCTCGAAGCACCCGAGGTGAATGGCCTCAAGGTCGCCAAGATCTACACCTTCAAGCGCGGCAGCTACCTGATCGACGTGAAGTACGAGCTGGTCAACGCCGGCCAGGCGCCGATCCAGCTGTCGGCCTACTACCGCCTGCTGCGCGACGGCAAGGATCCGAAGGGGACCGGCGGCCATTTCGGCGCCTCGACCTTCACCGGCCCGGCCTTCTACACCACCGAGCACAAGTTCCAGAAGGTGGCCTTCAAGGAGATCGACAAGGACAAGGCCGAGTACGCCAAGCAGCCCAAGGACGGCTGGGTCGCGATGCTGCAGCACTACTTCGCCACCGCCTGGCTGCTGTCGCCCAAGGACGGTGCCGACGTCTGCGCCAAGAACGCCTGCCGCTTCGAGGTGAAGGGCGTCGGCGACGGCCTGTATTCGGCCGGCGCCATCGTCGACATGCCGGCGCTGGCCGCCGGTGCCACCACCACGCTCGACGTGCCGCTGTTCGCCGGTCCGCAGGAGACCCATCAGCTCGAATCCGCCGCGCCGGGGCTGGAGCTGGTCAAGGACTACGGCATGTTCAAGGTGATCGCCCAGCCGATGTTCTGGCTGCTGGCCAAGATCCACCTGCTGGTCGGCAACTGGGGCTGGGCCATCGTCTGCTTCACGCTGCTGATCAAGCTGGCGCTCTACCCGCTGGCGGTGACGCAGTACCGCTCGATGGCCAAGATGAAGAAGCTGGCTCCGCGCATGCAGCGGCTGAAGGAGCAGTACGGCGACGACCGCATGAAGTTCCAGCAGGCGGTGATGGACATGTACAAGCAGGAAAAGGCCAACCCGCTGTCGGGCTGCCTGCCGGTGCTGGTGCAGATGCCGATCTTCATCGGCCTCTATTGGATGCTGCTGGCCGCGGTCGAACTGCGCCAGGCGCCCTGGATCCTGTGGATCAACGACCTGTCGGTGGCCGATCCCTACTACGTGCTGCCGGTGCTGATGGCGGTGTCGATGTGGGTGCAGACGCTGTTCAACCCGCCGTCGGCCGATCCGATGCAGGACAAGATGATGAAGATCATGCCGCTGGTGTTCTCGGTCATGTTCCTGTTCTTCCCGGCCGGCCTGGTGCTGTACTACGTGGTCAACAACGTGTTCTCGATCGCCCAGCAGTGGTACATCACGCGCAAGATCGACCAGGAAGACGCCGCCAAGGCCGCCGCCTGATCGCTCCCGCAGTCCTGGCATGAAGCGAGGCCCGGCATTGCCGGGCCTCGTCGCATCCTGGCCGTGGCCATGCCGCGGCTTCCCGCCTTGCAGCTGGCCCGGCCCGCGGTTTCCACCTAAGCTTTCCACCCATGAATCCATCGCCCGTCCGCCGCGACACCATCGCCGCCATCGCCACCGCTCCCGGCCGCGGCGGGGTCGGCGTGGTGCGCATCTCCGGCAGCGGCCTCGCCGCCTTGGCCGAAAGCCTGGTCGGCAAGCCGCCGCTGCCGCGCCATGCCCATTACGCCACCTTCCGCGACGGTGCCGGCCAGGCGATCGACCAGGGCCTGGCGCTGTTCTTCCCGGCGCCGCACTCGTTCACCGGCGAAGACGTGCTCGAGCTGCACGGCCATGGCGGCCCGGTGGTGATGCAGATGCTGCTGCGCCGCTGCGTCGAGCTCGGCGCACGGCTGGCCGAGCCGGGCGAATTCACCCGCCGCGCCTTCCTCAACGACAAGCTCGACCTGGCCCAGGCCGAGGCGGTGGCCGACCTGATCGACGCCGGCTCGGAAGCCGCCGCGCGTTCGGCACTGCGCTCGCTGGCCGGCAGCTTCTCGCGCGAGATCGAGGCCCTGGTCGAGCAATTGATCAACCTGCGCATGCTGGTCGAGGCGACGCTCGACTTCCCCGAGGAGGACATCGATTTCCTCGAGGCCGCCGACGCGCGCGGCAAGCTGGCCGCCATCCGCGCCCAGCTCGGCCGGGTGCAGTCGGCTGCGCGGCAAGGCAGCCTGCTGCGCGAAGGCATGCACGTGGTGCTGATCGGCCAGCCCAATGTCGGCAAATCGAGCCTGATGAACGCGCTGGCCGGCGACGAGGTGGCCATCGTCACCGAGATTGCCGGCACCACGCGCGACACGGTGCGCGAGCTGATCCAGCTCGACGGCGTGCCGCTGCACGTGATCGACACCGCTGGCCTGCGCGAGACCGAGGACACGGTCGAGCGCATCGGCATCGAGCGCACCTGGGCAGCGGTGGCCAAGGCGGATCTCGCGCTGCTGCTCATCGACAGCCGCGAGGGCATCACCGCGCACGACGAGGCGATCCTGGCCCGGCTGCCCGAGCGGCTGCCGCGCGTGCACGTGTTCAACAAGATCGACCTGACCGGCGAGCCGGCCGGCCGCGCCGAGGCCGACGGCCACCCGGTGGTACGGCTGTCGGCGCGCGCGCATGCGGGTTTGGCCGAGCTCAAGCAGGTCTTGCTCGAAATGGTCGGCTGGGGCGGCAGCGACGCCGGCACCTTCCTGGCGCGCGAACGCCACCTCGACGCGATCCGCCGCGCCGCCGGCCACCTCGACACCGCCGCAGAGGTCTGGCGCCAGGTCGAGCTGTTCGCCGAGGAATTGCGCCTGGCCCAGCAAGCGCTGGCGGCGGTGACCGGCGAGTTCACCGCCGACGATCTGCTCGGCGAGATATTCAGCCGCTTCTGCATCGGCAAGTAGGACAGTGGTCTGCCTCGCCCGGTAGTCGACCGGGCCGTGCTACCTGCGACTAGCCACCGCGATGCGACACGAGATACATTCGCAACGCCGGACGCTTTCCAATGCCCCAAAACCGTGCTTGAATAGCGCTACCGTTCAAACGCTTGTTTGAAACGCGTTGTATCGCACTACAGCCATACGATGCACCTGGCCCGGCCACCCGCCGAGCCGCTTCTCACCTCGCCGCCATCCGCGGCGATATGCCGGACTCCAGCCGGAGTCCAAAGTCTGGCGCCCTTGCCGGACCGTTGCATGCCGAATCGAACACTAGACTGAGACGGGCGCGGACCTCCCCGCCGCCCGCGAGATGGGCCCAAGCAGTGGTGGTTTCGACGTCCGAGCGATCGGGCCGCGTTTCCAGATCCAAGGCAGCAAGCGCAGATCGTTGCCGTTCCCGCGTCGTGGCGGGCATGGCCGTCGCCGGCGCGCCTTCGATTTGGAAATGAAACAAGGCGAGGTGCAGTTCATGAAAATAGCCATCCCCAGGGAGACGGCCGCGCGCGAGACCCGCGTGGCGGCGACGCCCGAGACGGTGAAGAAGTACGTGGCGGCCGGCCACGCGGTGGTCGTGCAGAGCGGCGCCGGCGTCGAGTCGGCGATTCCCGATGCGGCGTTCGTCGAAGCCGGCGCGACCATTGCGGCCGATTACGCGGCGACGGTGGGCGGGGCCGACGTGGTGCTCAAGGTGCGTGCGCCGGCGGCCGACGAGATCGGCGCACTGAAGGAAGGCGCCGCGGTGATCGCGCTGTGCGATCCGTATCGCAATCCGCTGCTGGCCGACTACGCGGCGCGGCGGCTCGACGTCTACGCGATGGAACAGGTGCCGCGCACCACGCGCGCCCAGGCGATGGACGTGCTGTCGTCGCAGGCCAATATCGCCGGCTACAAGGCGGTGCTGCTGGCGACCGAGTTCTATCCGCGCTTCATGCCGATGATGATGACCGCCGCCGGTACGGTGAAGCCCGCCCGCGTGCTGATCCTCGGCGCCGGCGTGGCCGGCCTGCAGGCGATCGCCACGGCCAAGCGGCTCGGTGCGGTGGTCGAGGCCTTCGACGTGCGGCCGGCGGCCAAGGAGCAGGTCGAGTCGCTCGGCGGCAAGTTCGTCGAGGTGCCGCTCAACGACGAGGAGAAGAAGCAGGCCGAGACGGCCGGCGGCTACGCCCGCGAGATGAGCGAGGACTACAAGCAGCGCCAGGCGGCATTGGTCGACAAGCATGCGCGTGCGGCCGACATCGTGATCACCACCGCGCTGATCCCGGGCCGGCCGGCACCGGTGCTGATCCAGCCCGAGACGGTGGCCGGCATGAAGCCCGGCGCGGTGCTGGTCGACCTGGCGGTCGAGAACGGCGGCAACTGCCCGCTGTCGCGGCTGAACGAGGTGGTGACCACCGACGGCGGCGTCAAGCTGGTCGGCTACGGCAACCTGGCCGGCCTGGTGGCGGCCGACGCCTCGAGCCTGTACGCGCGCAACCTGCTGAACTTCACCGCCCTGATCCTCGACAAGGACAAGGGCTACGTGGTGAACCGCGACGACGACATCGTCGCCGCCAGCCTGGTCACGCACGGCGGCGAGGTCCTGTTCGGCAAGCCCAAGGCGGCCTGAGCGCGCCGTCCCGATACCCAGAGCAAGGGAGCGAAATTCCAATGAGCACCACCGAATCGGTCGCGCAAGCCGCGACCCAGGCCGCCCAGGCGGCCGCAGCCAGCATGCCGGTCGAGCAGCTGCTGCAAACGCCCTTCGTCACCACCTTCACCATCTTCATCCTGGCCATCTTCGTCGGCTACCACGTGGTGTGGAACGTCACGCCGGCGCTGCACACGCCGCTGATGGCGGTCACCAATGCGCTGTCGTCGATCATCGTGGTCGGCGCGGTGCTGCAGACCGTCTACATCGACGGCCAGGCCGTGACGCTGACCTCCGTGCTCGGCGCGGTGGCGGTGTTCCTCGCCAGCGTGAACATCTTCGGCGGCTTCGCGGTCACCTCGCGGATGCTCGAGATGTTCAAGAAGAAGAAAAAGTGAGGCCGACATGAACGCAATCGCGCAATACGCCGACTGGATCTACCTGGTCGCCGCCATCCTGTTCATCCTCACCCTCAAGGGCCTGTCGAGCCCGACCGGCGCCATCGCCGGCAACCGCTACGGCATGGTCGGCATGGCGCTGGCCGTGCTGGTCACCCTGGTGCTGGCGCCGAGCCCCAACTTCGCGCTGATCGTGGTCGCGATGATCGGCGGCGCGGCGGTCGGCACCTGGCGCGCCAAGACCGTGCCGATGACCCAGATGCCCGAGACGGTGGCGCTGATGCACTCGCTGGTCGGCCTGGCCGCGGTGCTGATCGCGCTGGCGGCGGTGCACAACCACGCCCAGCAGCACACCACGGTGCAGCGCATCGAGCTGTTCGTCGGCTGCTTCATCGGCGGCATCACCTTCACCGCTTCGATCATCGCCTGGGGCAAGCTGTCGGCCAAGCTCGCGGCCAAGCCGCTCAAGGGCGGCTGGGTCAAGCCGGTGCAGATCGTCGTCGCGCTGGCGATGGTGGCCTTCGGCGCGCACTACTTCATCACCGAGAACCTGAACTCGTTCTGGGCGATGACCGCGCTGTCGCTGGTGCTCGGCTACTTCCTGATCGCACCGATCGGCGGCGGCGACATGCCGGTGGTGGTGTCGATGCTGAACAGCTACTCGGGCTGGGCGGCGGCCGGCATCGGCTTCACGCTGAACAACTCGGTGCTGATCATCGCCGGCTCGCTGGTGGGCTCTTCGGGCGCCATCCTCAGCTACATCATGTGCAAGGCGATGAACCGCTCCTTCCTCAGCGTGATCTTCGGCGGCAGCATGGGCGGCGATGCGGCGGCCGGCGGCGGCGCCGATGCCGGGCCGAAGAACTACAAGTCGGGCAGCGCCGACGATGCGGCCTTCCTGATGGGCAACGCCGATTCGGTGGTGATCGTGCCCGGCTACGGCCTGGCGGTGTCGCGCGCCCAGCATGCGCTGCAGGAGTTCGCCAACGCGCTGATCGAGAAGGGCGTGACGGTGCGCTACGCGATCCACCCGGTCGCGGGCCGCATGCCGGGCCACATGAACGTGCTGCTGGCCGAGGCCGAGGTGCCCTACGAGCAGGTGCTGGAGATGGAGGAGATCAACTCCGACTTCGCCAATACCGACGTGGTGCTGGTGATCGGCGCCAACGACGTGGTGAACCCGGCGGCGCTGAAGGACAAGTCGAGCCCGATCTACGGCATGCCGATCCTGGAAGCGCACAAGGCGCGCACCGTGATCGTGGTGAAGCGCTCGATGAGCGCGGGCTATGCCGGCCTCGACAACGACCTGTTCTACATGGACAAGACCATGATGGTGTTCGGCGACGCCAAGAAGGTGGTCGAGGACATGATCAAGGGCGTCGGCCACTAGCCGGTTCTGCGCTGTTTCGAAGCATGAGCAAGGCCGCCCGCTGGGCGGCTTTGTTCTTGTGGGGCGCTCGCCGATACTTCGGGCATGTCCCTGTTCCGCCTCCTGCTCGCCTCCTTGCTGCTCGCCGCGCCGTTGCAGGCGGCCGGCCTGCGGCTGGCCTTCAATACGCTCGAGCCGTGGAAGCAGTACGACGCCGCCGGCCAGGCAAGCGGCGCCTACACCGAGATCGCGCGCGAACTGGCGCGCCGGCTCGGCCTGCGGCTCGAGATCGTCGACTGCCCGCTCAAGCGCTGCCTGGCGATGCTGGCCGGCGGCCGCGCCGACCTGGCCATCGGCCTGCAGCGCTCGCCCGAGCGCGACGCCTATCTCTCTTTCCTGGCCACGCCCTACCGCCTGCACAGCGCCGACAAGGTGTTCTACCTGCGCCGCGACGAAGCCGGCCGCGTCGCGCGCTACGACGACCTGCTGGGCCTGCGGCTCGGCGTGAAGCTCGGCAGCGAGCTGTTCGACCGCTTCGACGCCGACCCGCGGCTGGACAAGCAGGCGGTGCCGGAGAACGCCACCAATTTCAGGAAGCTGCTGGCCGGCCGCGTCGACGCGGTGGCGCTGGCCGAGGATCAGGGCGAATTCCTGCTCGCCACGCTGGGCCTGGCCGGCAAGGTGGCCAAGGCGCCGTACCGCGAGCGGGACGGCAGCCCGCGCAGCGTGGCGCTGGCGCGCAGCTCGCCGCACTACCCGCGGCTGGCCGAGTTCGAGGCGGCGATGGCGGCCATGCGGCGCGACGGCACGCTGCGGCGCATCTACCAGCAGCACTACTACCGCCGCTACGGCATCGACGAGGCGGCGGTAAGGGTCGAATAGCGCCGGCCGGCCGGTTCCATGTGAAACAAAAGACCGTTTTGCGAGTGGGGCGAACGCGCGGTTATCATCCGGCCGCCGCCCGACCCGGGCGGTGCGTCTTCAGGGCGGGGTGCAATTCCCCACCGGCGGTAGGGTGCGGCGTGCCGCACCGAGCCCGCGAGCGCCCGGCCGTTCCACCGGCCGGGGTCAGCAGACCCGGTCCAATGCCGGGGCCGACGGTGACAGTCCGGATGAAAGAAGACGAACGCGGGTCACGCTACGCCATTGCGGCGCGGGCGGGCCGGCGTCCACACGGCTGGCCGCTTCCTTTCGGGAGTGCGGTCCGCCGCGCCCTGAACGCTTCCTTGTCCACTTCGTAAGGAGCGTCTGCATGAACCTGTTCCAGCACTACTTCCACACCACCACTGCCGCCGGCCGTATCGAGGCCGCCATTGCCGCCACCCGCGCCGGCCGGCCCGTTGTATTGCTCGACGACGCCGACCGCGAGAACGAGGCCGACCTGGTGGTCGCCGCCGAGCTGATCGACCGGCGGGTCATGGCGCAGCTGATCCGCGACTGCAGCGGCATCGTCTGCCTGTGCCTCGATGCCGAGTCGATCGACCGGCTCGGTTTGCCGCCGATGGCGGCCGTCAACGGCAGCCGCTACGGCACCGCCTTCACCGTTTCGATCGAGGCGCGCCATGGCGTGAGCACCGGCGTGTCGGCCGACGACCGCATCACCACCACCCGCGCGGCATTGAGCGGCGACCCGGCCATGCTGGTCAGCCCGGGCCATGTCTTTCCGCTGCGGGCCGAGCCCGGCGGCGTGCTGGCGCGGCGCGGCCACACCGAGGGTTCGGTCGACCTGGCGGTGCTGGCCGGGCTGGCGCCGGCTTCGCTGCTGTGCGAACTGATGGAGGAGGACGGCTCGATGATGCGCGGCGACGCGGTGATCGCCTACGCCAAGCGGCATGGGCTGGTGGTGGCGACCATCGACGACCTGGCGCAATGGCAGGCCGGGCGGTCGAGCCCGGCCCGTCGCCAGCCGGAATACGCCGCCTAGTCGGCCAGCAGGCAGTCGGCCAGCGCGTCCTCGAAGGATGTCCAGTCGGGTACGCCATCGGACATCTCATCGGGTGCTTCTACGGGTACCCGGTCGGGCGACGCGCCGGCCACGATCACTTCGCCGCGCGAGTCGCGCCGCCAGGCGATCTCGACCGCGCTGGCCTCGCCATCGGCCCAGTTGAACAGCAGCCAGCCGTGGTCGGTATGGAACACGCCCTTGGCGCGCTGGACAGCCGGCAGCTTCAGCTCGGCGTGGCGGTCCAGGCGCTGGAACAGCAGCGCCAGCCGCTCGGCCGAGAAGCGCTGCTCGGGGCGCCAGCGCCAGCCGCGGCTGGATTGGGTGGGGGTGTGGTGGTCCGCATGTGCGAATGCCGTGGCTCCCTTCTCCCCCGGGAGAAGGGCTGGGGATGAGGGAGCGTCGCTTCAGCATGTGCTGCCGGTAGCCGGGCAAGCAGGCGTGTATGGATCTGCTCGAGTACGGACTCGGTCTGGGCCAGGACTTCGTTGTTCCAGAAACGAAGGACTTCGAGACCGTTGGATTCGAGTCGCTGGCTTCGTTCGGCGTCTTTGGCCTGTTCTACGGGATCGTTGTGCTGGCCACCATCCAGTTCGATGACCAGCCGAGCATCCGGGCAATAGAAATCGAGCGTATAGGGCGGCCAAGGGTGCTGGCGGCGGAACTTGGCATCGAGCAGTCGGCGGTCGCGCACCAGTTGCCACAGCAAATGTTCCGCGTCCGTGGTGTGTTCGCGCAGTTCCCGGGCGAATGCGATCGTTTCATCGGGCTGGCGTGCCTTGATACGGCGCCCCCTCACCCCAACCCCTCTCCCGGGGGAGAGGGGCTTATTCGTGCTTTCACCAACGAGGGGTTGTCTGCCTGCTCCGCCACCAGATCCAGCAACCCCGCCTCGAACACCCCATCCCGCGTCGTCACCACCGCCAGCTTCGGCGGATACAAGCCCTCCGCCATCCGCGCGAAGCGGTCGATCTGGGCCGCGTCGGCGCGGTCGCATTTGTTGGCCACCAGCACATCGGCCAAGGCGATCTGGTCGCGCCAGGTGTCGTTGAGCGTGTAGCGGGCGTCGTCGAGATGGCGCGGATCGACCAGCGTCACCACCGCGCGCAGCTCCAGCGCGGCGGCGAGGTAGGGGTCGCGCAGCACGTCGACGATGCCGGCCGGATGACCGAGGCCCGACGGCTCGATCAGCAGCCGGTCCGGCCGCCGCGCGCGCAGCAGACGGGTGATGCTCACCCGCAGCATCGGGCTGGTGGTGCAGCAGATGCAGCCGCCCGGCACTTCGACCACGTTGAGCCCGTCGGCGCTGGCCTCGATCGCCGCGCCGTCGATGCCGACCTCGCCGAACTCATTGACCAGCACCGCCCAGAATTGATCGGCCGGCTTGTCGGCCAGCAGCCGGCGCACCGCGGTGGTCTTGCCGACGCCGAGAAAGCCGGTCAGCAGGTTGACCGGGACCTTGGCCGCGCTCATTGCGCCAGCCAGTCGAGGATCGGCTGCCACTGCGCGCGGTCCTTCGCCATCCGCGGCGCCGGCAGGTCGTACAGGCCCAGGCCGCGCGGCAGCGTCTGCAGGTAGTACTGGGTGTCGCGCAGGCAGCTCAGCACCGGCAATCCAAATTGATCGAGAAAGGCCGTCAGCTGCTCGGCCGCGCGGGTGCCGGCCTTGACCCGCATGCCGACCACACCGATGGCGACCTTGCCGCGGCGTACCTTCTTTTCCTCGGCCAGCCGGGCGAAGAAGGCCTCGCTGGCCCACATGTCGAAGCTCGACGGCTGCACCGGCACCAGGATGCGGTCGGTCAGCTTGAGCACCGCCTCGAGCCGCTTGCCGTGCAGGCCGGCCGGCGTGTCGAGCACCGCGACCTCGCAATCCTTGGGCGGCTTGGACAGATCGTCGTTGTCGATCTCCCATAGTCCGATCGGCGGAAAACGGTCCGAGCGCAGGCTCAGCCAATGGCGCGCCGACTGCTGGCGGTCGATGTCGCCGAGCACCACGCGGCGGCCCTGCCAGGCGAAATGGCTGGCCAGGTTGGTGGCCAGCGTCGACTTGCCGGCGCCGCCCTTGGGATTGGCGATCAGGATGGTTTGCATGGCGGGATGGCGGAAGGAAACCGGCCGCCATGATAACCGGCACGGCCTTTATTGCCGGCTTGATGAACGCTGAAGTATCCAGCCTGCGATCGATGCGTTCGCACCCGCGCGAAGCGGAGCTTCCCCTGGGCCGCCTCGCGAAAACGTCGATTTCGCGGGGTGAGGCTGGTGGAGTCGGGATAGATCAGGCAGCGCCCGACGGTCCCGCCTGCGTAAAGCACAAGCGCCCGGCTTGGCCGGGCGCCTGCACGATCGGCCGATATGGCTTAAAGCCGATTCGAACTAGGCCCGCTCGACGATGGCCGCCACGCCCATGCCGCCGGCAGTGCAGACCGAGATCAGCCCGCGGCCGCCGCCGCGCCGGTCGATCAGCTTGGCCAGCGTGGCCAGGATGCGGCCGCCGGTGGCGGCGAACGGATGGCCGAAGGCCAGCGAGCTGCCGTGCACGTTGAGCCTGGCCGGGTCGATGCTGCCCAGCGCGCGTTCGAGGCCGAGCCGTTCGCGGCAGTAGCGCTCCGATTCCCAGGCACGCAACGTGCACAGCACCTGGGCGGCGAAGGCCTCGTGGATCTCGTAGAAGTCGAAGTCCTGCAGCGTCAGGCCGGCATCGGCCAGCAGCCGCGCCACCGCCACCGTCGGCGCCATCAGCAGGCCCTCGCCGGCGACGAAGTCGACCGCGGCGGTCTTGCCGTAGGTCAGGTAGGCCAGCACCGGCAGGCCGCGCTCGCGCGCCCACTCCTCGCTGGCCAGCAGCACCGCGCTGGCGCCGTCGGTCAGCGGCGTGCTGTTGCCGGCGGTCAGCGTGCCCTGGCCCGAGGTCTTGTCGAAAGCCGGCTTCAGCGTCGCCAGCTTCTCCAGCGTGGTGTCCGGCCGCAGGTGGTTGTCGCGCGTCACCCCGGCGCAGGGCACCACCAGGTCGTCGAAGAAGCCGGCCTCGTAGGCGGCGGCGGCCTTCTTGTGGCTGTCGTAGGCGAGCTGGTCCTGCTCGGCGCGGCCGATCTGCCATTGCTTGGCCATCAGCTCGCAGTGCTCGCCCATCGACATCCGGGTGCGCGGCTCGCCGGCATTGGGCGACTGCGGCTTGAGTTCGCCGAAGCCGAAGCCCTTGAACGCCGCCAGCCGCTCGCCCAGGCTCCTGGCGTTGGCCAGCCGGATCAGCCGGCGGGCGAACTTGGGGCCGAACACGATCGGCGCGTCCGAGGTGGTGTCGCTGCCGGCCGCGATCGCGCTGTCGATCTGCCGGGTGGCGATCTTGGCGCCGAGCTGCAGCGCGGCCTCGAGGCTGGTGCCGCAGGCCATCTGCACGGTGTAGGCCGGCGTCAGCGGCGACAGCCGGCTCGACAGCACCGCCTCGCGCGCCAGGTTCCAGTCCTTCGAATGCGAGATCACCGCGCCGGCGCCGACCTCGCCGATCTCGACGCCGGCCAGGCCGAAGCGCGCGGCCAGGCCGTCGAGCGCGGCGGTCAGCATGTCGAGGTTGCTCAGGTCCTGGTATAGCGTGTTGGAGCGGCAGAACGGGATACGGCTGCCGCCGACGATGGCGACGCGGCGCAGTTGGCTGGACATGGCGGGAATCTCGGCACGGACGGAAAGACGCCAGTGTAGCGTTTCGAGCAGCTGCTTGGTTCCGCCGCGGCGCGCGGCACGGGCCGAAGGGCGGGCCGGGGCCCCGCCCATCCGCGACCCGCCGTGCGGCGGCGCGGGAGGCCGTGTGCCCGCGCCGCCGCCGGCTTCAGGCGCCGGTGCCGGCCAGCGGACGCACGATGATCTCGTTCACGTCCACGTCGTCCGGCTGCTCGATGGCGTAGGCGATCGCGCGGGCGATGGCATCGGCGTTCAGCGCGATGCGGCGGAACTCGGTCATCGCCGCGCGCGCCGCTGGATCGCTGATGTGGTCGGCCAGCTCGGTTTCGACCACGCCGGGCGAGACGGTGGTGGCACGCACCACGCGGCTTTCCTGGCGCAGGCCCTCGCCGATGGCCCAGACCGCGTACTTGGTGGCGCAGTAGACGGCGCCGGTCGGCACCACCACGTGTGCGCCGATCGAGGCGACGTTGACGACGTGGCCGCGGCCGCGTGCCTCCATGCCGGGCAGCACCGCGGCGATGCCGTGCAGCACGCCGCGCAGGTTGACGTCGATCATGCGGTTCCATTCGTCGAGCTTGCCGGCGCTCAGCGGCGACAGCGGCATCACGCCGGCGTTGTTGACCAGGACGTCGACCGGGCCGAAGCGTTCGGCGGCGTGGTCGGCGAAGGCCTGGAAGTCGGCGGCGTCGGCGACGTCGAGGGCGCGGTGATCCACCTGGCCGCCGGCGGCGCGCAGTTCCTCCGCCAGGGCCTGCAGCCGTTCGGTGCGGCGCGCGCCGATCAGGATACGGTGGCCCAGGCCGGCCAGGCGGCGGGCGGTGGCTTCGCCGATGCCGCTGCTGGCGCCGGTGATCAGGATGACTTTGCTGGGGTTCGGGTGGCTCATGGCGTTGGCTTCCTGGAAGGGCCGACCGGGGTGGCCGGCATGGACGACATGTTCCGCGCCGGCGCCTTGGCCGCGAAGACCGGATCGTCTGCCGGTCTTGCCTATTCCTATTCGAATGCACCAACAGCCGCCGGATTGGTGCTTGAATATCGCCTGTTCCTATTGCCGCGGTGCCATGCGATGACCGATACCCAGCCGCCGCTGCCGCCCCGCAGCGATCCCCGCCGCCGCACCGCCGCGCTGATCGCGCGGCTGTGCCCGGGCGAGGGCTTCGCCATGACCGCGCTGGACGGCGTGATGACGATGCGCGCCAACGGCTCGCTCGAGCGCATGCCCACGCTGTACGAGCCGAGCGTCTGCATCGTGGCGCAGGGGCGCAAGCGCGGCTTCCACGGCGGCCGGACCTATGTCTACGACGCCCAGCACTTCCTCGCGCTGGCGGTGCCGCTGCCGTTCGAATCGGAAACCGAGGCGACGCCCGAGGAGCCCTTGCTCGGCCTGGCCCTGCGGGTGGAGCCGCAACTGACGGCCGAACTGGCGCTGGCGCTGGATGAAGCCCGGGGCCCGGCCCCGCAGCCGCCGCTGACGATGATGGCCACGCCGATGGACGAAGGACTGAGCGACGCGACCCTGCGCCTGTGCGAGGCGCTGTCGTCGCCGCTGGAAGCGCGGCTGCTGGCGCCGGCGATCTACCGCGAGATCCTCTACCGGGTGCTGACCAGCGAGCAGGGCGGCGCGCTGCGCGCGGCGCTGACCCAGGGCGGCCAGTTCGGCCGCATCGCGCGTTCGCTGCGCCGCATCCACGCGCACTACGACAGCGAGCTGGACGTGGCCAGCCTGGCCGGCGAAGCGAACATGAGCGTCCCGGCCTTCCACAGCCACTTCAAGGCAGTGACGCATACCTCGCCGATCCAGTACCTCAAGTCGATCCGGCTGCACCAGGCGCGGCTGCTGATGATCCGCAACGGCCATACCGCGGCCAGCGCGGCGATACGCGTCGGCTATGCCAGCGCCTCGCAGTTCAGCCGCGAGTTCAAGCGGCTGTTCGGCAATTCGCCGGCCGAGGAGGCCAGGCGCTTGCAGCAGGTGCTGTCGCTGTCGCAGCCGCTTTCGTTCGCCCAGGATTGAGCGGGGCGGGGTCTCGGCTCGCCAGGGGAGTTGACGCGGTGGACTAGCCGGCCGAGGCCGCCGGCGTCAGCGGCGACCAGTGCGCGCCGAACTGCTTGCGGCCCGCCGCCTGCAGCAGCGCGGTGTCGTCGTCGGCATGCAGCGGCGCCAGCGCCGGCAGCGCGAGCCGTTCCGGCGCCAGCAGCGGGTGGTCGGCGGCCAGCGACAGCGGCCGGCCGGTGGTCGTCTGGTAGACGTGGCGCAGCGAATGCAGCTCGAACGGCAGCAGCGTGAACGCGGGCGCATCCTGTGCCAGCAGCGAGGCCGTGTCGTCCGCCCGGTTCTTGCGCGTCGCGTTGCGGTCGGCGTAGCCGTTCGCCTGGGCCAGCCTATCGTCGCAATACACGACCAGCGCTTCGGCGAAGGCCGGCGGATCGTCCGCCGTCGCCAGCAGCGCGCCCTTCGAATGCATGGCCCGCAGCGCCGCCGCGTCGGGCAGGGCCCAGCGGCCGCGCAACTGCATCTCGAGCAGTGCGCGCATGAAGGCGGCCAGCGCCGGATCGGCGTAGGCGAGCATCAAGCCGCCCTCGGCCTGCAACAGCCGCAGCGTCATCGGCGCGACCCAGGCCGCGATCTCGCCCGCGCCGCCGCCGGCCGCGAGGCCGTGCAGGAAGATCCGGCCGAGGATCAGGTCGTCGCGCACGTCGTCCGACCAGCGCTGGGCGAGGCGGTCGTGCTGGTCCAGCTCGAGCGTCCAGTACAGCGCCGCGAAGCCGGCGCGCAGCCGGGCAGCCGCGTCCGCGTCGCCGGATTCGCGCGCATGCGCGGCTTGCAGGCAGGCGTCGAGGCCCAGCGCATGGCCGGCATTCAGCAGCGTGCCGGCATCCCAGCCGCCGCGTGCCGAGTCCGCGATCGTCCGCCGCAGGTCGCGGATCCGCGCGGCTGCACCGGCCGCGTCCTTGCGCAGTTCCTTCTGCAGGGCGCTGAGCCACTCGTGCCGCCCTTTGCCTGCCACCACGATGTCCTTGGTCACTTGATGCACCTCCAGGGCTGCGGGCCCGGTTGAAATTGCGCTCCGTCGGCCCGCCGCGCGAGTCGGTTCGCGAATCCGAAGCGGGCGCCAGGCCCGCATCGAACGGCTCGCTGCGGAATCCGAAGACGGACCGTACTGTACGTACCTTTGGGCCAGCCGCTACTGCATCTCCATGCCGCAACTGGGGGGTGAACTGGCCTACGCCATGACCTATGCGTCTCGGAACCCTGACATCATCGAGATCGCCATCTGATACCGAATCGTGTTTGAGCTGAATGGGTGTGCTTCGACTATCCCTCCCGGCTGTACAACCAAAGCGCCGCCAGCCACGGCGCCGTGAACGCAAGCAGAAGCCACTTGAAGTCGGAGTCGATGAGGAAGTTCACTACAACCATCAGCCCAATCGACGACAGTCCGCTCAACGCAGCCACCCAGGCAGCGCCGGCCGTTCGACTACAAAAGCTGGTTCTCGCCAGGTGGAACGTCAGCAGTCCGCTCGACACCATGTAGCCGCCCATCACCCAGAACACCCGAGGCAACCAAAGCAACAGGCCGGGAAAGTTGCTGCGAATCTGCTCCAGCGTCGTGCCCATGAAACGAGGGTCCTCAGGGAGCAGCGCCGGACGAATGAAGATGAAGTACAGGCCCAGCCCGATCAGGATCACTCCACCGAGCGCCAGCGCGAGCGAAGAGGGCTTGAGCGGCACAGCCGGCGAATTCAGCTTCATGGGATGTCCTTATCGGTTAAGCCATGTGACTGCATACCGCCGCTCCCCCGTCTTGCGAGCAAGTCAGTGGATCAAGCGCTTCGGTGCAACAGGATATCGAACCGGGTCATAGCGTCGTCGGATGCAACACGAACTTCACCGCCATGTGCCTCGATGATCGACTTGACGATGGCGAGGCCTAACCCAGCGCCTTCTCCCTTGCGTTGTCGCGAGGGATCGACACGGTAGAACCGATCGAACAGCCGGGGCAGATCCTCGTCAGCAATCTTGCTGCCCGGATTCTCGACGCTCACTGTGGTGCTTCCCTGATCTTCGCTCAGTCGCACGGTGACGGCTGCGCCGCTCGGGGTGTGGCGGATGGCGTTGGACAGCAGGTTGCTCAAGGCGCGCCGCAGCATTTCTCGATCGGCCCTTATCGGCTCGATCCGCCCCTGCAAACGAAGGGTCACGTTGCGGTCCTCCGCAAAGGCCTCGAAATAGTCAAAGAGCCCCTTGATCGTGTCGCCAAGGTCCATCTCCACCCGATGGAGATTGTGTGGATCGTTCTCCGTCTGCGCGAGAAACAGCATGTCGCCGATCATCCGGCTCATGCGTCCGAACTCCTCCAGATTGGAGTACAGCACTTCCCGATACTCTTCGGCGGAACGGGACTGACCGAGGGCCACTTCCGTCTGCGTGGTCAGGTTGGTGACCGGGGTACGCAGCTCGTGCGCGATATCGGCCGAGAAATTCGCCAACTGCACGAATCCATCCTCGATGCGCGCGAGCATGTCGTTGAACGAGGCGACGAGTTCTTCCAGTTCGAGCGGTACTTCCCGAGGATTCAACCGCACGTTCAGTTGTGATGAGCGGATCGCGCGAATCCGGGCGTTGACCTTGCGGATGGGCCGGTGCCCCATTGAACGGCCAGCCAGGCGACCAGCAGCGCAATGCACAGCACGACGCAGGTGGACAGCCACAGCATGCGCTTGAAGTCTTCGAGAAACGAGAGATGGAAGTCGATGTCCATCGCAACGGCGACGGTATAGGCCCGGCCTGCATCGCCCTCCACACGAAGCACCGCCCACGATAAGACTTCCCTTGCTCCTGCCAAGCCGCGAGTTCGCGGACATTGATCGTCTCGGCGGGACTTCGGCTTGCGGCGAGGGATGACAGTTCGGGGCCTTCGCCCGCATAGACGGTCGCCCCTGCCGCGTCGGCGACGGAGTAGAACACCCCATGATGGCCCGTCACCGCGCTGGCGAGGCGGCGGCGCAGCAGCGCATCATCGGCGATGGTCGCCGCATCGCGCAGCGGCTTGATGACGGCATCGGCTACGGCCCTGAGTTCCCCGGCATCCTGCTCGGCGAAGTGATGCTCCAACGAGCGGACGATGAGCCAACTGAAGACCAGGAACACCAGCGTCGTCGCAATGCCGACCAGGGCGGTGACCCGCAGCGCGAGCGAAGCCGGGCGACGGATGCGCAGGGCCCTAGTCGGCATCCGGGGCATCCAGCGTATAGCCCATGCCCCGTACCGTATGGATGAGCTTGGGCTCGAAGGCATCGTCGATCTTCGCACGCAGCCGGCGGATGGCGACGTCGATCACGTTGCTGTCGCTGTCGAAATTCATGTCCCAGACCTGCGAGGCGATCAACGAACGCGGCAGCACCTCGCCCTGGCGCCGCGCCAGCAGTTCGAGCAAGGCGAATTCCTTGCTGGTCAGGTTGATCCGCTGTCCTGCCCGGGTCGCGCGCCGCCGCGGCAGGTCGAGCAGCAGATCGGCGATCTGGATGCGGTCGGGGTGATTGGGCGCGCTGCCGCGGCGCAGCAGCGTGCGCACGCGTGCGAGCAGCTCGGAGAACGCGAAAGGCTTGACCAGGTAGTCGTCGGCGCCCAGTTCCAGGCCCTTGACGCGGTCATCCACGCCGCCGCGCGCAGTCAGGAACAGCACCGGGACCTGCTTGCCCGCCTCGCGCAGCGACCGCACGATGCGCCAGCCATCCACGTCGGGCAGCATGACGTCGAGGATGACCAGATCGTAGGTTCCGCTCATGGCCTGGTGATGGCCGTCCAGGCCATTGCGGGCCAGGTCCACCACGAACCCCGCTTCCATGAGGCCCTGGCGAACGTAGTCCGCTGTCTTGTTCTCGTCCTCGACCACCAACAGTTTCATCGCTCTTCCCTGGCTGACGCCATGAACGCTCGCGTATCTGCTTGCTCGCCCTGCGCGATTGGCTTCTGAATCAATGTACTCGGGTGAATCTTCCACGAACATGACGTGGTCATTACATGAATGTAATGAATGGGTCATGCGAGCGAAAGTGGCGACTCCCTAGCATGGATGTCAACGGCGTAAAGGCGCGTCCCTTCTCAGGGCCTTGCGCGTGCCCTGTCGATGTCTGTTCCTGGAGAGTTTTTCGTCATGACGCGCTATCCCCCCATGCTCCACGGCCACTGATCCTGTCGCGGCGGCGATTCGTGCAGGGATTGGCGGCGGGCGGCGTCCTGTTGGGGCTGTCCACGACCGCATTGAAGGCCGCCGCCCAGCAAGCGAGGGCCGCCAGCGGCACCGCCCCGGTGCTGCGAGGCACGGAGTTCGACCTGGTGATCGCCGAGTCACCCGTGAACTTCACCGGCCGGCCGGGCATGGCCACCACGATCAACGGCTCGCTGCCCGCGCCGACACTGCGCTGGCGCGAGGGTGACACGGTCACCATCCGTGTCACCAACCGGCTGCGCGAGTCCACCTCCATCCACTGGCACGGCATCATTCTTCCCTACCAGATGGACGGCGTGCCGGGCATCAGCTTCGCCGGCATCGCACCGGGAGAGACCTTCACCTACCGCTTCAAGGTCAGCCAGAGCGGCACCTACTGGTACCACTCGCATTCCGGCTTCCAGGAACTGACCGGCATGTACGGGGCGATCATCATTGACCCCGCCGGCCCTGAAACCATTCGTGCCGACCGCGACCATGTCGTCCTGCTGTCGGATTGGACCGATGAAGACCCCATGCACGTCTTCATGAAGCTCAAGACCCAGAGCGACTACTACAACTACCACCAGCCGACGGCGGTGGACTTCTTCCGCGACGCTTCGCGGGAAGGCCTGGCAGCGGCGCTGGACAAGCGCAAGATGTGGAACCGGATGCGCATGAGCCCGACCGACCTGGCGGACCTCTCGGCGCAGACCCTGACCTATCTGGCCAACGGCACCACGCCCGCGGGCAACTGGACCGGCCTGTTCCGTCCGGGCGAGCGCGTGCGCCTGCGTTTCATCAACGGGGCCGGCAACACCTTCTACGACGTGCGCATTCCGGGCCTGAAGCTGAAGGTCGTGCACGTCGATGGGGTGGACGTCGAACCGGTGACGGTGGATGAGTTCCGCTTCGGCCCGGGCGAGACCTGCGATGTGCTGGTCGAGCCGCGCGACGATGCCTACACGATCTTCGCGCAATCCATGGACCGCACGGGCTATGCCCGAGGCACGCTGGCAGTACGTGCCGGACTCGGTGCGCCCGTGCCGCCGCTGGACGCGGCCCAATGGCTGTCGATGGCGGACATGATGGGAGCGATGGACCATGGCGACATGTCGGGCATGTCCGGGATGGACCACGGCGCCATGGCTGGCAGGGACCACGGCACCATGCAGGGCATGACAGGAATGACCGGCATGGATTCCAGTATGTCGGGGATGGACCATGGCGCCATGGCCGGCATGGATCACGGCGGCATGCAGGGGATGACTGGCATGACCGGCATGGATTCCGGCCAGATGCAGGGCATGGACAGCGCCAATCCCCTGGCCGTGCCCAGCACCGCCGTGCGTCACGCCCGAACGGAGTACGGACCCGGTACGGACATGCGCGTGGACATGCCGCGCACCGCGTTGGACGACCCGGGCATCGGATTGCGCAACAACGGCCGGCGCGTGCTGACCCTGGCCGACCTGCACACGCCCGGCGGCCCCATGGACCCGCGCGGCCCCGGCCGTGAGGTCGAACTGCACCTCACCGGCAACATGGAGCGCTACACCTGGTCCATCGACGGGCTCGAATTCAGCAAGTCCAAGCCGGTGCATTTCCGCCACGGCGAGCGGCTGCGCGTCATCTTGCACAACGACACGATGATGACCCACCCGATGCACCTGCACGGGATGTGGAGCGAACTGGAGAGCCCCGACGGGCGCTTCCTGGCACGCCGTCACACCCTGCCGGTGCAGCCGGCGCAGCGCCTCAGTTTCCTGGTTACCGCCGATGCGCTGGGGCGCTGGGCCTGGCACTGCCACCTGATGCTTCACATGGATGCGGGCATGTTCCGCGAGGTCGTGGTGTCTTGAGCGCCGCTTGAAGAGAAGTGCACAAACGATGAAAACGACACACCTCCAAGCATTGGCCCTGGCACTGGTTGGCACGATGGCGCACCCCGTGCTGGCCCAGTCACAGGCGGGCCAGGAAGACGACCATTCGGCGCACCATGGTGCGGCGGCCACGCCGCCCGCGTCAGCGGCTTCGCCGGGCGCCGCCCAGGCCGATCCCCATGCCGGCCATGGTGCGCCCGCAACGCCCGCTGCAGCACCTGCCACACCGGCTTCCACGCCGCCCATGGACCATGGCGACATGCAGATGCAAGGCGGATCCACGCCGGCCGACGCGCGCGACCCCAATGCCTACTCCGATGGCCTCGTCCGCGGCGCGGGCGCCTATGCCGTGCCCGGCGTTCCCGCGTTGAGCCTCGCCGACGAGCATCGCTTCGGTGCGCTGCTGGTCGATCGGCTGGAACGCTCCTATGCGAACCATGGCGGCAACGCCACCGCCTACGACATGCAAGGCTGGTTCGGCCGCGACTTCGACAAGGCGGTCCTCAAGGCCGAGGGCGATGTGGCCGGCGGCAAGCTCCACGACGCCCGCATGGAATTGCTCTGGGGCCACGCCATCACGCCGTACTGGGATACCCAGTTGGGCCTGCGCTACGACACGGGCACCGGCCCTGATCGTGGATGGCTGGCTTTCGGCGTCCAGGGACTGGCGCCGTACTGGTTCGATGTCGAGGCGACGGGGTACGTCGACAATGGCGGCAGGACCGCACTGCGGCTGGCCGCGAGCTACGACCTGCTGCTGACCCAGAGGTTCATCCTGCAGCCGCGCGCCGAGGCGCAGCTCTACGGCAAGAGCGACCCGGAGCGGGACATTGGCAACGGCCTGTCGAACGCCACGCTCGGGCTGCGCCTGCGCTACGAGTTCAGCCGGCAGTTCGCCCCCTACATCGGCGTGGAGCGCAGCGGCAGTTTCGGCAAGACCGCCGACCTCGTGCGCGCTTCGGGCGAGCGCGCACAGGAGACCCGCTGGGTTGCGGGCGTGCGCTTCTGGTTCTAGGGCTCAGACACCGCGGCCCGTCCTGCCGATCACCGTCCGGACAGGCAACCGTTTTTCAACCACGGACCACCAACAGAGAATGACCATGCTCTCGATCCGCAAACTTCTCCTCCCCATTGTCGCTGCCGCCAGCGTTGTGCTGTTCAGCGCCGCCGCGCAGGCCCATCCGCAACTGCTCAAGTCCGATCCGCAGGCGAACGCCGAAGTGGCGGCACCGGCGAAGATCGAGCTGCAGTTTTCCGAAACGCTGACCACCCAGTTCTCCGGCGCCAAGCTGGTCATGACCGGTATGCCGGGCATGTCTCATAGCCCGATGGCGATGGAGGTCAAGGTATCGAGCGGCGAGGATGGCAAGACCATGGTGATTACGCCCGCCAAGCCGCTGATGTCGGGAGACTACCGCGTGGAATGGCGCGCGGTGTCGGCCGATACCCATCCCATGACGGGCAACTTCTCCTTCAAGGTGAAGTGAGCCATGGAGGGCTGGGGCAACATCGTTGTCCGCTTCGTCAGCTACGCCGACCTGATGCTGCTGTTCGGGCTGCCGCTGTTCGGCCTGTACGGCGTGAAGGGCAACGCGGACGATGCCCATGCAGCCTTCGGCTTCCGAAGGCTGCTCTCCTGGCTTGCGGGCGTGGGTCTCCTGGTATCGGGCGTCGGCATGTTGGTACTGGCGCAGGCCATGAGCGGTGTGACCGAGATCGGCGAACTTGAACGCCACGTGTTCGGCATGATCATCACCGGCACCAACGTCGGCATCGCGTGGGTGGTCAGGATCGCATCGCTCGTGGGCATCCTGCTTTGCGCCTGGTCCTGCCGACGATCGCCCACGCCAAGCTTGACGCTTGCCGCGTTGTTCGGAGCGGTCGGGCTGTCCACGCTGGTCTGGTCGGGACATGGGGCGATGGATACCGGCACACGCGGCGGCATCCATCTGGCAGCCGACACCTTGCACCTGCTCGGCGCTGGCGCCTGGCTGGGGGCGCTGGCCGCGTTTCTGCTGTTGCTGCTGCGCCCGGGCCAAGGCGATGCCTACCGGCATCTGCTGCTCCTGCGCCAGGCCGTCACGGGGTTTTCGGCGGCCGGCACGCTCATCGTCGGGGTGCTGATCGTCACCGGCATCGTGAACTATCTGCTCATCGTCGGCCCGACCCTTCAGGGCATGGCATCCAGCCTTTATGGTGCCCTGCTGTTGGTGAAGCTGGGCCTGTTCGGCGCCATGCTCGCGCTGGCCGCAGCGAATCGCTTTCGGTTGGGGCCGCTGCTGGAGCGGGCAAGGAATTCCACCGAGATCGCTCGCGCCAAGCATGCCCTGTGCAAGAGCCTGGCAATCGAAACGGCGGCCATGACGCTGATCCTGCTGGTGGTCGCATGGCTGGGCACCTTGAGTCCATCCGGCAACACGAGACCCTATTGATTTGGGATTTATCCCTTTAAGTCCCTAGCCGCCGAATCGCACGCGATCCTTCTCCCGCGCGCGGGAGACGGTGGCCCGAAGGGCCGGATGAGGGTTGGCTCATCAAACCACAGCCCTCACCCTACGCCGGGCGCCCCCAACCCCTCTCCCGTGCACGGGAGAGGGGCTAATTGGCTCTCGACACACATAGGGACTTAAGTATGTAAGTCCCATTGATTTCGACAAACACAGTCGGCGCTCGCTGCGCCGACCCATTGAAGGAAGCGTCATCATGAACGAGCATCACGGCCACAGCGAATCGCCCCCACGCTTCTGGCGCTCCCGGTATGGGATCGGTCTGCTCGTTCTCGGCGCGATCGTGGGCTACTTCCTGCTCAAGGAACACACCGCGCATGTGGTCGGATTCCTGCCTTTCCTGCTGCTTGCGGCCTGCCCGTTGATGCATATCTTCATGCACCACGGCCACGGCCACGGCCACGGCCACGGCCACGGCGGGCGCGACCATTCCTCCCACACGCCGCCGGATGCCACACCTGGTACGCCGACCCAAACACCAAATCCGGGTGCTGGCTCCAACGCACGCGATCAACGTGGAGACCAGCCATGAGCCACGACCAACCCGCTTACGGCCTGTGGCTGCTGGTGTTCTTCAACTCGGCCATCTTCATCCTGTTCGCCTTCAGCTTCTTCAAGCCGGCGACGGCGCGCGACTGGCGGACCTTCGGTGCGTTTGCCGCGTTCATCGTCGCGCTGTTCGTCGAGATGTATGGATTTCCGCTGACCATCTATTTGCTCTCGGGCTGGTTGCAGACCCGCTATCCCGGCCTGGACCTTCTGACCCATGACGCCGGCCATCTGTGGTGGACCTTGCTGGGTGAGAAAGGCGACCCGCATTTCGGCGTGCTGCACATCGCCAGCTACGTCTTGCTCGCCTACGGCTTCTACCTGCTGTCCACGGCCTGGCAGGTGCTCTATCACGCGCAGCGCCGGGGCACCCTGGCCACGGCAGGCCCCTATGCCCGTATCCGCCACCCCCAGTACGTGGCGTTCGTGCTGATCCTGCTGGGCTTCCTGCTGCAATGGCCGACGCTGCTCACGCTGCTGATGTTCCCGATCCTGCTGGTCATGTACGGCCGTCTGGCGGCGAACGAGGAAGCCGAGATGCGGACCCGATTCGGGGCGGAGTTCGAGCGCTACGCGCAAGCCACGCCGCGGTTTTTCCCCCGCTGGCGGCAATCCCCTGCGAGCTGATGCGCCCGATCCGTTGGCGCCAATCCATCCAAGGAGTCCATCGACCATGAGTGCTATCGATCTCGACGTTCAGGGCATGTCCTGCGGCGCCTGCGTCAAACACGTCAGTGAAGCGCTCAAACCCCTGCCGGGGGTGCGAGAGGTGGAGGTTGATCTGGGTGCAGGCCGTGTTCGTGTCCACGGCGATCTTGCCGAAGGCATCGATCCGCTGGTGTCGGCGCTGAAGCAGGCCGGCTACCCGGCGCAGGCCAGTGGCGCCGCGGCCAGCAAAGCGCCCGGCGCCGGCGGCGGGCGCTGCTGCTGCGGATAACCCGTGCGGCACTTTCCGAGTGGAACGAGAACACCGTTTCTTGCACCTGATCGAAGCAGATATACCCATCCAAGAGAATTCGGAGAAACCGTCTTGAGCCAGCCTCCGGAAAAAACACCCGAACGGGATCTTCCCGCACAGGGGGCACTGCCATCGGGCGACACGGCTCCTGAAAAGCATGGGCATTGCGCCCACGGCAGCACACCCGCAGCCGAGGATCGGCCCGGCGCAACGCCGACGGGCACCATCTACACCTGCCCGATGCACCCGCAGATCCGCCAGGATCATCCCGGCAATTGCCCGATCTGCGGCATGACCCTGGAGCCGCTGCTGCCGGACCTGGACGACGACAACCCAGAACTGCGCGATTTCTCCCGGCGCTTCTGGTGGACGCTGCCGCTGACCCTGGTGGTGCTGGCGCTGGCGATGTTCGGCGAGCGCCTGCACCTGATGGACATGGCCACGCAGAGCGGGCTGGAACTGGTGCTGTCGCTGCCGATCGTGCTGTGGGCCGGCTGGCCGTTCTTCTCGCGCGGCTGGCAGTCCGTGGTCCACCGCAGCCCCAACATGTGGACACTGATCGGCCTGGGCACGGGCGCGGCCTTCGTCTATAGCGTCGTTGCCACCGTCGCGCCGGAGATCTTTCCGGCGTCGTTCATCTCGATGGGCCGGGTCGGCGTTTACTTCGAGGCCGCGGCGGTCATCATCTCGCTGACCCTGCTCGGGCAGGTGCTGGAACTCAAGGCGCGCTCGCAGACCTCCGCGGCGATCAAGTCGCTGCTCGGCCTCGCGCCCAAGACCGCGCGCCGCATCGGCGCCGATGGCAGCGAGGAAGACGTGCCGCTGACCCACGTGCACGTCGGCGACCTCCTGCGCGTGCGGCCCGGCGAGAAAGTGCCGGTCGATGGCGTGGTGGTCGAGGGCGCCAGCTCGGTGGACGAATCCATGCTGACCGGCGAACCGCTGCCGGTGAGCAAGCGCGAGGGCGACAAGGTCATCGGTGCCACGCTCAACACCAGCGGCGCGCTGGTCATCCGCTCCGAGCGGATCGGCTCGGAGACCGTGCTCTCGCAGATCGTGCAGATGGTGGCCCAGGCCCAGCGCTCCAAAGCGCCCATGCAGCGCATGGCCGACGTGGTCGCCGGCTACTTCGTGATGGTCGTCGTCGCCATCGCCATTGCGACCTTCTTCGTCTGGGGCTTCTTCGGCCCGCAGCCGTCCTGGGTGTTCGGGCTGATCAACGCCGTGTCGGTACTGATCATCGCCTGCCCCTGCGCGCTGGGGCTGGCCACGCCGATGTCGATCATGGTCGCCACCGGCCGCGGTGCGACCCAGGGCGTCTTGTTCCGCGATGCCGCCGCGATCGAGAACCTGCGCCGGGTCGATACCCTGGTCATCGACAAGACCGGCACGCTGACCGAAGGCCGCCCCGCCTTCGACCGCGTGGTCCCGGCAGAGGGCTTCACCTCCGAGGAGGTGCTGCGCCTGGCGGCCAGCCTGGACCAGGGCAGCGAACATCCGCTGGCCGATGCCATCGTGCAGGCCGCGCGCGCCCAGGGCCTCGCACTGAGCAAGCCGGAGAACTTCGAATCCGGTTCCGGCATCGGTGTGCGCGGACAGGTGGACGGGCAGCCGCTGGCGCTGGGCAACACGGTGCTCATGGAGCAGGTCGGCGTCGCCGTCGATTCACTCATGCAGCAGGCGGAATTCCTGCGCAGCGAAGGGGCCAGCGTGATGTACCTGGCGGCGGGCGGACGCCTTGCTGGCCTGCTGGCGGTCTCCGACCCGGTGAAGGCGAGTACGCCAGAGGCGCTGGCGACCCTCAAGGCGGCAGGACTGCGGGTCATCATGGCGACCGGCGACGGTCTGACCACAGCGAAGTCGGTGGGCGCACGCCTGGGCATCGACGAAGTTCACGGCGAAGTGAAGCCGGCCGACAAGCTGACGCTGATCGAGCGCCTGCAGAAGGAAGGCCGCGTGGTCGCCATGGCCGGCGACGGCATCAACGATGCTCCGGCGCTGGCCAAGGCCGATGTCGGTATCGCCATGGGCACCGGCACAGACGTGGCCATGAACAGCGCCCAGATCACGCTAGTCAAGGGCGACCTGCGCGGCATCGCCACCGCACGCGGGCTGTCGGTGGGGACGGTGCGCAACATGAAGGAGAACCTGGTGTTCGCCTTCCTCTACAACGGCCTGGGCATCCCGGTCGCCGCCGGGGTGCTGTACCCGCTCACGGGCTGGCTGCTGTCGCCACTGATCGCCGCGTTGGCGATGAGCCTGAGTTCGGCCTCGGTGGTCGGCAATGCGCTTCGACTGCGTGGCATGAAGTGAGTCAACGATGATCTAAAGCGGCTACCGAGCCGGATAACTTGCAAATCAACGGGTCGGCTTGACTGATAGTGCTGGGCCGGTTTGAAATGTTCTAGAAGGTGGCGAACGATCTCAATGGCCTGCACCGACAACGGCACGATGTAGGGAGGTATGTCCTTCGGCAATTGGCGCTTCTTGCGCATATCCACCTGAAGCTGCTTCACGACGTCGGGTGGAATGATCCAGAGGCCGCGATCAAGGTCAAACTGATCCGGTGTCGCCAAGCGTAGCGCGCCAGTGCGCACGCCTGTCAGCAGGAGCAGCCGCAATCCGAGTTGTGTCTGCAGCCGGCCGCGGTACTTGCGAAGCCGCTGCAGCAACTTGGGGAGGTCGGCCATGCGCAGGAACGGATTGTGGTTGACCGGAGGCAGCGGCATCGCCACGACGTCGAGGTCGGAGGCTGGGTTTTGCTCTAGGCCAGGCACGATCACCAGCGCATAGCGGAACAACTGGTTGAACCAGGTGCGGACCTTCTCGGCAACGGAAAGCGCCTTGCGCTTTTCGATCTTGGCGATCACCTCCAGCAGATCTGGCCGCTTGATGTCGTAGATTGAGCGCCTGCCAGCGCCGGCAGCACGTCCTTGTCAAACACCCTTGGCAGGATGGAGAGCGTGGTCTGCCGGCCCTCCTTGAGGCTAAGTTCTCGATGCTTGAGCCACTTGCGGTAGATGGCGTCGAATGTGTTTTCGTCCGCGAGCCGGACGGCTCGCGCTTCTGCTTGCGATGAACGTGTGGATTTGTGTCTTTGGCCACCAGAGCACGTGCTTCGTCGCGTAGTGCTCGTGCCTCCCGTAGAGCTACCTCGGGA
The DNA here is from genome assembly GCF_014353015.1 of Chitinimonas koreensis. Lineage (NCBI taxonomy): Bacteria > Pseudomonadati > Pseudomonadota > Betaproteobacteria > Neisseriales > Chitinibacteraceae > Chitinimonas > Chitinimonas koreensis. Next base: position 5,619,722 of record NZ_CP060704.1, on the reverse strand, counting down.
TAGGTGCCCAGCGACATGCGCTTCTGCTTACCGACCCATTGGTAGCGAAAGTGCCAGGACTTGTTGCCGTTGGCCGCCACGGCCAGGGCGAGCCCGTCTGAATCAGATAGGGTATAGGCCTTGCCGATCGCCTTCGCTTGCCGGACCGCCAAATCTGAGAGTGCCATGCTCTTGCTCCGAAAGGGAGTCAGGAGCAGATGCTGGTCTCGTCAGCCTCGCACCTCCAGCAACAATCCGGAAGCTGCCGTGTCCGCAAAGATGGACTAAATAGTGGACTAAAAAGTCCTGGCGGTAGGCGGCTTCCAGCGCTGGATGACGTCATGGGTGAAAATCCAATGACATCAGCGACTTGCAAAACTCCATAGAACTCAGCAGATCGTGAAGTGGAGCGGGTGATGGGAACTGCAACCGATGCCTAACTCGTTGGAGGATAACGAGTTATTCGATCCCGATGCACAGGGATGGACACTATTCTGGACACAAATGCGCCGCATGACAACGGCGATCATCTACCGAGGTCCAGTGTGTGCCACCCACAGCCAGGAAGCTACCCAGCCATGGCTCGTGGCGCAGGCCTCTCCCTGTGGCTTCCGCGACACACCTTTCGTACGCTGTGAAGCGCCCTCCTACCTAGAGCCTTCCATCATGAAGATCGATATCGACCGCTTGTCAGCTGCCGAGCTGGACGCCCTCATACGCGACGCGGAGGGGCTGCGGGACAGGTTGAAACAGAAGCAAATCGGCGACGTCCGTCAGCGGTGCGCCGAGCTCGCTGCCGCCGAGGGCCTCTCGATGGCTGAACTGTTTCCTGAGCTTGGCACGACGCGGGGCGTCGCCTCGGCGAAGCGATTGCCGGCCAAGTACAGGAATCCTGGCGATCCGACGCAAACGTGGAGCGGCCGTGGAACGCGTCCGGCATGGTTCAAGGCGGCCCTCCAGGCGGGCAAAGCAGAGGACGAGTTACGCGTATGAAAGCGAAGGCTTCACTTCGGAATAGATGCCGGGAATATTCACTTGTCATGATCTCCTGACAAGAACGACCGACGGTACGCATCGTGTACTGAACGGCGGGAGGAAGTTGAGTAACCGTGACCTAGGTCTCGCCGCCGGAAGCCGCACGGTGCATAACTTCAATGAATTTGCACCGGAGCCAAGGATGGATTCAGCAATCACTGCCGATGAGACCGCCGTTCAGCCGGCATACAGCACCACTCAATGCAAACGCTCTCCCGAAGCGGACATATTGTGCGAGAACGCGGCACGCTGCAGGATCGAGCTGCGCCATTTGCGTTGCTTCATATTCGTCGCCGAGGAACTGAATTTCACACGTGCAGCAGCGCGCCTGCATATTGAACAGTCCCCCTTGTCGAGAATAATCAAGGAACTTGAGTCGGAGCTAGCAATTTCCCTATTTGAGCGTCACGCCAGAGGGGTTCGCCTTACTTGGCCTGGACAAGTATTTTTTGAAGAAGCCAAGCGCATCTTTACTGCACTAGAGCAAGCTCGCTCGAATGTGCAGAGCGCTGCGGCCGGCTATCGAGGGATGCTGCGCATTGCTCTTTCTGACTGCATTGTGCCGCAGCGATTGGCGAACCTATTGGCCAATTGTCGCGTCGAGGAACCCGAAGTGGAAATCCGCCTACATGAGGTTCCCTTCACACAACAAGTTCACGGATTACTCAACGGACTCTACGACGCAGGCTTTGCAAGGTCGGACGCTCTTCAGGAAGGTATCCTGTCGCGAGCTGTTTGGTCTGATGCGCTGGTTGCAATGTTGCCGGCCCGCCACCCCTTACTGGTCCATCGAGAGGTACCGATTAAGGAAGTATTGCGTTATCCCTTAATTCTCTGTCATCCGACAGCATGCAAAGGTCATTACCAGCAGATGGAGCGACTGTTGCAAAGCGCAGTTACGGAAGCAATAAATCTAAATGTCGCGGAGCATGCCGCTTCGCCAGGCGTCATGGCTGCGCTTGTAGCCGCAGGTTACGGCGTTGGGTTGACCAGCGCATCCCAACTAGCATCGCCGTCTAGCAGCGACATTATCACCCGCCCCCTGGCCGGGCCGATTCTGCATCAAACGACGTACTTTCTGCATGCAGAGGGCGACCGGTCACCACAACTGGAGCGATTCATAGATCGCACCAAGAGGGAATTTGACTACCCCGCGATTGACGAAATCCGGGGGTAGTTGTGCGCTTGGCTCGCCGAGCAGTAGCGAGCCATTCTTTTTGAATCTGCTGCTAGACCTCGGACGTCTAAGCCGAAGTGCGGTTGCAGTCGCTGCAATGGCTGACCGTCGTATTCTATGTGCATCCAGGCTCTTCCTACATGCGCCGTGGATGTCTACCAAGCCCAGGTAGTCCCGCGGCGCATGAGGCCATGATCGAAATGGTCTTTTCCAAGTCGTGTCCGACATGAACACTGCGCGCCCAAGCAATCGCTAGATATGCCTTTGGCATGTATCCGCGGTTTGCGTAGGTCGTCGGTGGACGCCGACGAGCCATCAATTCATGCGAAGGACGGACATGGATAGATCCGCGGGCATACACACGGGTGGGGTAAAGGTCTTCTACCGACCGATCGAAGCAAGTATTCGCTGGAGCAATTTGACGCATCACGAGCCCTACATATTGCGCGTGATGGGTCAGCGCAATTGGCCCGTCGAAGCCGACTTTCCGCTCTGGCCACATCTTCGCCTCAACAGCGAGCGCATCCTCGACGGCATTAGGAATGGGGATCTACCGTTCGGATCGAATGGCATCACGACGAACGATCGAGCTGACATCGATAGCCCGAGCCTGAGTGTGCGGCACGTGGATCTAAAGCGCTGGATGTACAGCGTGTACCCCAGCGAACGCCCCCGCTTCCTGTTCGACGACATCGAGCGCCAGGCTCATCCCGCGATCCATCTCAACACTGTCCAATCCCTCATGCTTGATCGGAAGCTGCTTCGGCAACGATTCAGGCATCAAGGCAAGACGCTCGATTCGCTGCAGACGAAGTACCGCGACCTGTTGCGCGAGGTCGACGCGGTGAAGTCGAACGGCAACGGCCCCAATGCCGCGTTGAGCACCCGAGGCGAATCCACCTATCTCCACATCATTGCCGGCCTGCTCACCTTACTGCTGGGAAGTTCGCCAGCAGGTCGAGCGTATTCGAGCTTTCGGTCCCAAGAATCCGTCATCAACGCGATGCTCGCTCAGCACGGCAACGTGCTCGGCATTTCGCGAAGCACCCTGGAAAACAAATTCGCGGAAGCCAAGCGACGAATCAATTCTCTTTGATTGCAACGCCCTATCTGGGGTGACGGAAACCCTATTTAGGGTTCTCCCCGCGAAAACACGCCTATTGAATGCGTGGCACGACCAACAACCGCTACCGAGCGGCAAGGAGTGCCCACCATGTCTTTGCAGACGTCTCCCGCCGTGCCCGCCGAGCACCGCATTCTTCGTCGCGCTGAAGTCGAGGCCAAGACCGGCTTCAAGCGCGCGCACCTCTACAACCTGATGAAGGAAGGCAAATTCCCGAAGGCCGTGCGCCTCGGGGTACGTGCCATCGGCTGGGATTCCGTCGAGGTCGAGCAATGGATCGCTGACCGCCTGAACGAGCGGCGCTGACGTGAACAACGTCATGCAGGTGGTTTCCGTCATCTCGACCAAGGGCGGCGTGGGCAAAACCACCACGGCCGCCAATCTCGGTGGGTTCATTGCGGACGCAGGATTGCGCGTCCTGCTGCTCGACCTCGACATCCAACCGACGCTCTCCAGCTACTTCGAGTTCGCCCACCGCGCGCCGGCCGGCATCTACGAGCTACTGGCCTTCAATGAACAGAGCGTCGCCGCTCTCGTATCTCGGACGGTCATCAACGGCCTACACGTCGTGGTGTCGAACGATGCACAGGGCCAGCTCAACACGCTGCTGCTCCACGCGCCCGACGGCCGCCTCCGACTGCGCAACCTGCTGCCGGTGTTCCGGCCACACTACGACCTGCTGCTGATCGACACGCAGGGCGCCCGCAGCGCGCTGCTGGAAATGGCCGTGCTGGCGTCGGACCTGGCGATCTCGCCCGTCACCCCAGAAATCCTCGCTGCGCGCGAACTGCGTCGTGGCACGCTGCAGTTGATCGAGGACATCGCCCCATTCCGCCACCTCGGCATCGTTCCGCCGCCCCTGCGCCTGCTCATCAATCGGGTGCCTTCCGTCTCCCGTAACGCGAAGCAGATCCAGCATGCGCTGCGACAGATCTTCGCGGCGCACGACGCGATCGGTGTACTGCAGACCGACATCCCAGCCATCGAGTCATATCCGCGCGCTGCATCCCTGGGCTTGCCGGTACATCGGATCGAGCCGCGCCGGCCGAGTGGCCGTATCGCCCCAGCGGCGATCGACAGCCAGCGCGCGCTGGCGAAGGAGCTGTTCCCGCAGTGGACGGAGCGCTTCGCGGCGGTCAACGGGAGGGCAACCGATGCCCAGTCCGCATGAGCTGTGCCGCGGCCGCAAGCGGCTGCTTCCCCTGATCGAGTACGCGGTGAAGGAAGGCTGGGAGGTGAGCCGCACGCCCGGTGGCCACCTGAAATTCGTCAAGGCGGGCTTGCCGCCGATCTACACCAGCTCGACGGCCAGCGACCATCGCGCTACGCGCAATGCCCGTGCGCAGCTTGCGCGTGCCGTCCGCCAAGCGGCTTCCGAGGGCGGCCGTCATGACTAGCCGCAACGTCGAGGACATGGCCAGCAAACTGCTGGCGGAAGGCTTCTCACGGGCAGGCCCCGCCGCCGGCGCACCGAGCGACCCGATCGCCGACACGCCGATGATCGTCACGCTGGATGTGCTGCGGCCGTACGAGCTGGATCCGCGCGTGGCGCGCAACCCGCTCTACAACGACATCAAGGCATCGATCCGCGAACGCGGTCTCGATGCGCCGCCGGCCATCACCCGCCGCCCAGGTGAGCCGCACTACATCATCCGCAACGGCGGCAACACGCGGCTGGCGATCCTGCGCGAGCTGTGGACGGAAACCCGCGACGATCGATTCTTTCGGATTCCGTGCCTGTTCCGGCCGTGGCCGAGCCGAGGCGAAATCGTCGCCCTGGTGGGGCACCTCGCCGAGAACGAGCTGCGCAGCGGACTCACCTTTATCGAACGCGCCCTCGGCGTCGAGAAGGCGCGAGAGCTGTACGAACGCGAGAGCGGCGCAGTGTTGTCGCAGTCCGAGCTGGCACGTCGCCTCACCGCGGATGGCTTTCCTGTTCCGCAGTCGCACATCAGCCGCATGCAGGACGCCGTGCACTACCTGCTGCCTGTGATCCCGACGGTGCTCTATGGCGGGCTGGGACGCATGCAGGTCGAAAAGCTCGCGGCGATGCGCAAGGCGGGGCAGCGAGTATGGGAACAACGTGCGGGTGAAGCACGGCTCCCGGTCGACTTCCCGACGCTGTTCCAGGACGTGCTGGCGATGTTCAACGATGACCCGCAGGGGCTTTCGCTCAGGCGCGTGCAGGACGAGTTGGTGGGCCAGATGGCCGAAGTGCTGGAGGCCGACTACGACCTGCTGATGCTGGAATTGGACGAGACCGAGAACCGCCAGCGCGTCCTGAGCACCGAGCCGAGCGCTGAGCAACAGGAGCCGTCCACTCCGACTGCGGCATCGATGCCCGCGGCGCGGTCTCCGGCGCCGCCGGAACGCGCGGCGCCAAAGTCGCGACAGCCGTCGTCCCCTGATGAGGGCGAGGAGAAGCCGCGCACGCAGCACGCAGCGCCGGCCGCGCCTGACAATTCAAGTGCAGCCCGGCGCGACGAGCACATCGTGTCCGAAGCTCCTTCGACGCCGCGGCTCCAGACCATCCAGCGCCTGGTCGCCGAACACACCGGCGAGCAGCTGCAGGACTTCGGTGAGAACGTGTTGCGCGCCATTCCCGTTCAAACGGGCGGGCTATATCCCATCACCGATCTGTGGTTCGTCGACTCCAGCCTGGCTACCGCGGCGCCCTTGCGCACGCATATCGCACAGTTCGCGCGCGAGATTGCCGCCGAAGCGCATGCGGTCGACCAGGTGCAGCCGGTCGACGGTGGCCTCGGCTTTCAGTGTCTGCCGGCGGCGGCCGAAGCGCCGCCGTTCGCGCATGCGGTCCTCGCGCTCCTGATGGGCCTTGTCACGGCGTATTCCTCCGTCGCCACATCGAGTCGCGCGACGACACCGTTGCCGATCGACGTCCTCACGGTGCTGCTTCGGGACACCTCCTCCTCATCACAGCTCGCGCCGCGGCTCAGCGATGCCGGGCTGGTGAAGCTGTTCCGCGTGATCCGGCTTGCGCGCGTCTTGTTGGACCTGGAGTCGCGCGACCGCGCGGGCGAACCGTAGGGGATTTCCATGTCGGCACCGCACCCTCTCAATCAGGCCGTGGTTGCCCAGGCCCTGCACGACTTGCGCAACGGTCAGCTGCGCCGATGCCTTGCCATGGGTTTCAGCGAACGCGAGCTGGATGCGCTGAAGCACCCCGCGCTGGTGAGCGTGCTGCTCAACGCGACGGTGGCCTGGTGTTCGGTGCAGGTCAATCGCGAGGTCGTCCAACGTTTGCTGCATCAGGTGAGCGATGTCGAGCGCGAGATCGCGACGATCGACCGCATGCTGCGGCTGGGTGCCAGCACCGAGATGGTCAGTCAGTTCTACGGCCTCACGCATCAGGAGGTCGCATTACGTCGCGACGTGCTCGGCCTGCCCAAGCGCAAGGGGCGCCATCCGGTGCTCAACGAGGCCCAGGACACCGCGCTGTGGGAGCGATGGCATACCGAGGTCAAGCAACGCGGCATCGCACTGAACGACGAGACCGCGATGCTCGAGCTGACCCTCGTGCTCGCCGAGGGCATGGCGTTGCCCGCATCGGTGGTGTGGTCCGCAATTCATCAGTGGATCGCCGAGGGATTGGTGTAGCGATGCCCCAGGCGCCGATGCCTCACCAAAGCGGCCCGGTGCCGCTGTCAGCGGTGCTCGACCGCGCACAGGCGCAGATGCAGGACTCGCGTGCGACCCATCGTTCCACGCGCGTCGGCGACGGCTTCCTCTACAGCGGGAACCGACACGAAAGCGTGCCGCGCGCGTTGTTCCTCGACCGTCGGCTCACGCCGCTGGAACGCAACGCTTGGCAGGTCTTTCGGCTGAAGCTGAGCGAGGATGGCATCACCACTTTCCCCACCTACGAGCAGCTGCGTCCCTTCCTGGCTTCCATGCCCGGCACGCAGGCATCCGCCGAAACCGTGGCGCGCGCGCTCACGATCCTGCGCCTGACGCGCTGGCTGAGCCTCGTCCGCCGCCAGCGCGATGAGCGCAGCGGCCGCATTGTCGGCAATCTCTATGTGCTCCACGACGCGCCGCTGACACCCTTCGAGGCGATGCAGCTCGATGCCGAGTACCTTGGCCTGGTCAGCCACGCGCTGACCCACGCGAGCAAGGCGGTTCAGTGTGTCGGACAAGCCGTGTTGCAGGAGATTGAAGATGATCCGCTGCTCGCTGGCCGCGTGCTGCCCACGCGGTTGCAGATGTTGTCGCAGCGGCTTGCCGATCAGGGTGTCAAGGAACAACTGGACGCTGCGCCAGCGCCAGAGACTTATCCACAGCATGAGGCGATTCGCGAATCCGAAGACGGCGATTCGGCCTTACTTCGGAATGAATTGGCACCTCCTTCGGATTCCGAATCGGGCACCAAACCCGCGTCAAACGGCGGACTTCGGAATCCGAAGACGGACCGTACTGTACGTACTAATAAACCTGAAGTACGTACTGTACTGGGCAAGAACGACGCGCCGATGCTCAAGCTGCGGTTGCCCGAGCGTTTCGTCGCACTGAAGGGCGAACAGCAGGCCGGTGCCGCGGTGGCCTTGCGGCGCATCGATATTTCGCTGCAGCAGGCGGTGCTCGACGAGTGGGATGCCCGCTGTGCTGCAACGTCGGTGCGCAATCCGGCCGGCTATCTGTTCGGCATCATCCAGCGCGCGATCCGCGGGGAGTTCAAAGCGTGGGCGGCGCAGCCGGAGAAACGCCTGCAGCCAACGCCACCACCCGAAGCGCCTAGCGAAAAGCCCCGTCCGGCCGCAGATCCCGAAGTGGCCCAAGCGCACATCTCTCAGCTTCGAGACATGTTGCAACTGCGCTGACCAGGACAAGCAGGCCGTCTCGCAATGCCATGCTGTGCCGTTGAAGGCTATACCAGCTGGTATAGCCCTAGACCTCGGACCGAAGCGACGCTGCTTCCGATGGCGCGAGAGCGTGCAGATTTTCGCGTCCATTGAGCATCGCTGCGCCGGATGATCTACGGACGTCCGCGGGAGGCTATACCAGCTGGTATAGCGCCCGGGCCGCGAGCTCGGTCTTCATCTTGTGGCTGTTCCGGCATGTGGCCGATCCTGCGGGCACGTGCGACTTTGTTCTCGCCGACCGTGATGCTGCGACATGCGCCGTTGCGCCGGATAATCCACAGACGTCCATGGTTGGCTATACCAGCTGGTATAGCTCGCAAGCCGTCGAGTCCGATCTTCAGCGGCTGACGCGAAGCCCATCGGTGAGGAGCGCTCGGGTCGTTCCCATCGAAGGCGGCTCTTCGACACGCAACTCCGCCTTGAATGATCCACACACGTCTGCGGAAGGCTATACCAGCTGGTATAGCGCCCGGGCCGCCGGGCTCGGTCTTCGTCCTGTGGCTGTTCCGCCGGTGGCCGGTCCTGCGGGCCCGTGCGACTTCGTTCCCGCCGATCGTGGTGCTTCGACATGCGCCGTTGCACCGGATGATCCAGGGAAGTCCATGGTTGGCTATACCAGCTGGTATAGCTTGCAAGCCGTCGAGTCCGATCCTCGCGCCTAACGCGAAGCCCATCGACGAGGAGTGCTCGGGTCGCTCCCATCGAAGGCCGTTCTTCGACACGCAACTCCGCCCCGAATGATCCACGCACGTCTGCTGAAGGCTATACCAGCTGGTATAGCTGCCTCACCCAACATCTGATCGTGCGTGTCCGCTGCGGAGCGCTACGATGATGTTTTCGCCACGAGTTCGACCGCATGTCCAAGCAGGCCACAAGCACACTGCTCAACCTGACCGTCGTCGTCGAATGTCCGGTCGGCGGTGTGGCCTATGGGCTGCAGCGCGGACGAGATCAGCTCGATTTCGTGCAGGTCGCGCAGGGCGGCTTGATGCGATTCGATTTCCAGGTCGAGCAGCGACCCACCCCGGTCGGCACGGTCGATGTGCGGGGCGCCCATGTGCAAGGGCCGCGCGGTAATCGGTTCATCTACATCAACACCGGCACCTATGCCGGTCAGACCGACTCGCGCTGGAGCCGACGGGCCAAGATCGCGCTGAACGGGATTCCGGCATCGCCCGATGGAGCGAAGTTTCAAGCGCGCTTCACCGGCACGGCGGCGGATGGCGGCCCGGCATGCGCCAGCGTCCTGCTGCTCGACGGCGGCTGGATTGAAATTCGATCCGCGTAGCGCCGGCTCTTGCTGGCATCTCGATCCGGATGTCCAGGGAAGGCTATACCAGCTGGTATAGCTGCCCGCGCTGACAGCGTGCACAACGCGCCATAGCGGCCTGCGGTTTGTTGACTGACGTCCTTCCGCCCGCTGTCGAAGCTGACGACTCATCCACCACGGAGAGTCGTCAATGGCAAACGAGCCCCTGCAGTTGAACCTTGGATCGCTGCGCAGCGCGATGGCGCTGACGCTGCACACCCACCACGCCTCACGCATCTGGCACGGCCGCGCGCCTTCGGAAGGTCGCGCCGGCATCATCGGTCTTGCCGGCTTCGTCTCCGCGATGAACAAGATGAAGCGCGGTGCCGAACAAGACGATCCGTATTCGGACTGGTGGATGATCCGGATCGAGGACAAGCTGACGCAGACCAAGGCCAGCCTCCAGACGCTGCGCGAGCAGGTCGACGAGGTGCTGGCGAATGTGCCGTCGGCGTTGTCGCTCGGGGAGAACCTTAACGTCCAGCCCGTGAAGCTGCCGCTATTCATCAACGCGCAATTGGGTTTCCTGGCCGTATTCCTGCTGGCCGATTTCGACACCATCGCGCGCAAGCTGATCCTCGCCCACCACGCTGCGCTGATCGATCGTTCGACCATGGAGCGCTGGCTCAACGATGGCGCGCATGCGTTGCGCAGCCTGTTTTCGCTGGCCCAGCAGTATCGCTATTCGGGTACACAGCGCGACGACTTCGCGGCCAACAACGCCGCGGCGCGCGCAGCTCTGGAGAAGTTCGGACCACTGCCGCAAGACGTGCTGGAAGGCACGCGGCGTTCGCATTTCGCACCACCGCTGATGCGGCGCGGCCTGCAGCGGGCCGGGGGCGAGACCAAGGGACGTGAGCGGACCGAGCCTGTAGCAGTTCTACAGGACGAGCCCGAGGCGTTCGATGAAGGCGATTCGGCATGAGGGCGGCGGATTCGACTGCGCCGCCCCGCTTCGTCCCGCTGGAACACGCGGACTTCCGGCGGCTGGAACACGCGGCCTACCTAAAAGGCCTTTTAGTGCCCTTTAAAGGTAAGGGGAGTCTGGAGGCTTGGGCCAGCCAATGCATGGTGCTGCGCGACGACCTGATCGCACTCGCAATCCGGCGTGTCCTGCCCCAAGCACGCGTCCATCCGTTCAACCTGCTCGGCGTGCAGCTGGCCCAGCAGAACACTGGCGCAGGCACGACCTTCCTGCGCTGGCGCAACCTCGACCGTTCGATGATGGGCGTGGCGCTGTGGGACGAACTGATCGCCAGCACGGCGACGCCAGCCACGCTCATCGACGATCTGTACGCGATCGAGCTGCAGCGCATCGCGCTGAACATGCAGGTCAGTCTCCTTCATACCCTCGCCCGCCATGCTCAGGACTGCGCCAACAAGATGGCGCATGCCGATGCGGTCTATCAGCGACGCATCAGCCGGCGAGCACCGGCCAACGTCTCCACCACCAGCACGAGGTCATCATGAGCACGCATTTCTACGGCGAGGGCAACATCGGGTCCGTGCCAGAGTTTCGCGAGTTTCCCAACGGCAACGACGAACCGAATCGGCTGTTGCGGTTGAACGTCTACTTCGACAACCCCGTGCCGACGAAGGACGGCTATGAGGACCGCGGCGGGTTCTGGGCGCCGGTCGAGATCTGGCACAGGGATGCCGAGCGCTGGGCTGCGCTGTATCAAAAGGGCATGCGGGTTCTGGTCAGCGGACGTGAAGAGCGGGAAGACTGGACGGACGCCGAGGACAATGCACGGTCGACCTACAAGATCAACGCGCGGAGTGTCGGCATCCTGCCGTATCGAATCGAAGCGGTGACGCTGAGCGCCAAGTCGGCATAGCTCCTCGTTTCAGGCAAGAAAACGCGACCCAACGGCAGTTTATAACATTGGCATTTTGGGTGAGCGCAGGGATAAGGAGCGCATGGCGGTGACATTTGTCGGAATGCGCCGCGATGCATTCAGCGCGTTGCTATGTTGTAGGCGACGGCATTCTTTGGAGCGCCCCATGCAGTTCGTCACGCGGGTCGAGTTCGGGTCACTTCCTCTCATGGACTTATTGCTGTTTGACGCGATTGGGCTATCCGCGCCTGGTGCGGACGACTTGAGCGCGAAAATCTGGCCGGCTTCTTGGACGCGCAATACCGGTAGCACCGCCGGTGACCGCAACAAAATGCACCTCCTGATCGTCGAAGTGGAGTACCCGAACGACCCGCTGACTTTCACCTGATTCCGTGACCGTCGCCGCCGACGCGACAACATCGGGGGTCGGTGGCGACGTCCACTTCGGAAGTGTGCGCGCATGCCGGTGGCCTGCGGCAATTCGATGGCGCGCGAATGCTTGAAGCCGCCGTTGCGGTGCAGGTCGACGGAGCGGGAGCGCCATTCCCGCGCATGCGCGCAGCAGGAGTCACCACGCGTTCGCGTGGCGGTGCCGTTGGGTCTGACGCCGAGAGCGCAGCTACGCGCTGCTGGGCGCTGCTGCGATGGCGTCTTCTGGCGCCACCCATGCGGCGTACAGATCGTGCCATACGACGAATGCGGAACAACGCCGGCCGAAGTTCAGCGCGATGCGACGCGCATGGCGGGTCAGCTTCGCGGCGACGCGCAGCATCTCCTGCATCACCGTCTTCAAGCGCCGGCGCTTGGCCGGATGACGCACCGGTGCGTCCTTGCGCAGCAACGCCTGCTGGCCGATCAGGCGCAGTACGTTGTACGCGACCGCGGCCAGGCTCAGCACCAGGACATTGGTGTCGAACTTGCCGCTCGGCAGACGTTCGAGATCGAGGTCGGTCTTGAACTCGCTGTGGAATTGCTCGTGCGTACCGTGATCGGCATACAGCGCGATGATCGTCTCGGCCGGCTCGGCCAGCGTGGTTTCCCAGCCGTCGATCTCGACGTCGGGGAACAGCAGCGGCTGGCCGTCGGCCTGGGTCGTGCGCTCGGTCAGGCGCAGGATCCGGCGCAGGTGCACCGCGCTGCCGTCCTTCTGTTCGATCGCGCGGCCGGGTACTTCCCAGGTCGTGATGCGCTTGCCGTCACGCAGCGACATCCACACGGTATCTGCGTCGCCGCGCTTGGCGACGGCACAGCCTTCGCGATCGAATGCGCGCGGATTCCACTTGCCCAGCACATCGACGCGGCCTGCGCCTTCGTTCAACGCGGCGGCGTACAACTGTTCGCTGTCGAAACCGGAATCCCAGCGCAGCAACAGCCGGGCCTTCGTCAATGCCAGCGCGCGCGGGATCACCCGCTCCAGCACATAGTGTGATTCCTTGGCGCTGTGCTGGGTGCCCTCGCGCAACTCCAGTGCGAGGCAATACCCTTCTTCGGCACCGAGGTACGCCGCCACCGGCGCATAGCCGTCGTCGCCGGCATACGTGCGTCCCACGCCCTCCTTGTGGCTGCCCGAGTTGTCGAGGCAGAACACATCGATGTCGAGTGGCACGTGCCCGGTCGACACCGGCGAGAACTTCGCCTTACCGCGCTTCAGCAGCGGCACCAGCAGTGCATCGACCGCTTCCGAGCCCGGCACGCCCAGCGCATCCATGCGTTGCCGCAACGTGGCTGCAGACGGAACGTTGGACAAGCCAAGCGCTTCCTGGAAGAAACGATCACCACGCTTGCCTTCGATCGCTTCGAAGTCGCTCTTGCCCTCGACCAGCAATCCGACGTAACTGGTCAGGATCTGGCTGCTCGGTAGGCCCTGACGCACGGGGAACTTCGGATCGATGCGGCGCGCGATCTCGGCGAACCGATGCAGGGCGATGCCGACGAAGGCGTGGCCCGCCATCGCGGTGAGGTCGTGGGTGGATTGGCGAAGGACGAAACGGGGCGGCGATTGCACGGCGCAGAGGGAACGAGAAAGAACGTCGCGCCGCAGAATAGTCGAACGCGAGTACGCCGCGAAGATCCGCGTCAGGCGCCAGCGCACTCACCCAGCGGGTGAGTTGCAAACATCGCTCAAACGCAGTTGCAATGCGGGTTGCGGGAGGGCAAGGTCACGGAGTCAGGTTTCATCGAAGTAGTCAGTGAAATCGAGCGATTGTTCACCGACCAGCGGCGACAAAAGTTGCCCCCTGAGACAGGGTCTCGACGTCTCTGACGTATACAGCCCCGACGACCAGTGGCACCAATCCGTAAGCTGAACGGCGAGCGCACGCGCTACATGGCGTGCCGTTGAATGCTCGACTTTCGATGGCTACAGTGCGCGTCCCCTCGGACGGGGTGCCGATCGATACCGCGCAGGACGCGCGCGCTGCGATCGAACACGGGGAACGGCTGCGACGCGACAGCCAGACGGTCAAGCCGGATCACGGCTCGCGGAATCCTCAGTAGGGACACATCGGTCCGGCCGAAGCCTGGAAGGCTTCGGCCGGGCGCGCGCTCGCGCTGCGAGAACGCGCGCTGACGCGACACAGCAATACCGATGCGGCCGGCATGGCGGCCGACACCACCGACGGGGAGTCCGACGTGATGCACCAGAACCGACGCCAGCGCGCCCTGGGGCGCATGGCGACCCTTGCCTTCGCGCTGCTCATGCCTCTGTCCACGCTCGCGGCGGAGGCGCAGCCACGCAGCCCGCACGCCGTCCCGGTCGCGGAAGGGCCGAAAGCCGGCGCGGTGGAGAGCACGGCCGCCGATGGCACGCAGGTCGTCGACCTGACGACGCGCTACACGCGCGACCGCAACGGCAACATCACCCGCACCGACTACCCCGACGGCAGTTTCCGCACCACGGACTACAGCCCGACGCAGAAGCCGGTGAAGGAATGCGACGCGCTGGCGCACTGCGTGGAGCGCGTCTACAACCGCCGCGACCTGGAATCGGAGGTGCGCTATGCCGACGGGTCGAGCGCCACGACCGAGTACGACGGCAACGGCAACATCACCGCCAAGACCGATCGCGCCGGTCGGCGGACCTCGTTCGTCTACGACAAGGCGAACCGCCGCACCCAGGTCGTACTGCCCGACGCCACGCCAGCCAGCGACGACGACAATCCGCGCCGGGTCACCACCTACGATCGGGCCGGCCAGGCGGTCGGCGAGACCAATGAGCGCGGCAAGCGGACCAACTTCGGTTATGACCTTGCTGGCCGCGTCGTCACGATCATCGACCCGCTCAGCCACACGACGCGCCACGAGTACGACACGAGTGGCCGCCGCATCGCGACCGTCGATCCGAACGGTCACCGCGTCGAATTCGTCGCCGACGGCGTCGGCAACATCATCGAGACGAAGCTCCAGGACGGCAGTTCGATCAAGGTCGAGTACGACGCGGTGCGCCGGCCGACTGCGCGAACCGATCAGGATGGCCGCCGCGTCACCTTCCGCTACGACCCGCTCGGCCGGCTGATCCAATCGACCAGTGGCCGCGAAACGGTCGCCGCCACCAGCTACCAGTTCGACGAAGCCGGCAACCTCATCACGCAGACCGACGCCGAGGGTAGATCCACGCGTTGGCAGTACGACTACGGCAACCGGCCGGTCAAGCGCACGCTGCCCTCGGGTGATGACGAGGTGATGCAGTACGACCTGGCCGGCCGCCTGATCGCCCGCCAGGACTTCAACGGCGCGATCACGAGGTACGGCTACGACGCGGTCGATCGCAAGACCTCGATCGACTATCCGACCAGCCCCGACGTCACGATCGAGTACCTGCGCGGCGATACCAAGCCGACCCGGATCACCGACGGCAACGGAACGACCACGATCGGCTACGGGCCGCGCGGCGAAGTGCTCGGCGTCGAGTATCCGCATGGCGAATCGATCGCGTACGCGTACGACGAGGCGGGAAATCGCGTCGAGCTGATCTCGGCGTTCCAGCGCCTGCGGTTCGAGTACGACGACATGAACCGGCTGGCTGCGGTCACTGACGATCGCGGGACGACGCGCTACGCCTACGACGGGGTCGGCAATCGGACAGCGATCGTGCGGCCGAACGGCGTCCGCACGGACTATGGCTATGACGTGCAGAACCGGCTGGTCAGCCTCACGCACCAGACGGCCACGGGCGAGCTGCTGTTCGGCGTCAGCTATGCGCTCACGCCGGCAGGCAAGCGCCGGACCGCGCAGGAACGCGATGCGTCGGGGATCGCAAGGACGGTCACCTACAGCTACGACGATCACGATCGACTGATCGGTGAAGCCGTCGAGGCCCGCGACACGACCCGCAACCGGACGCTGGCCTGGACCTACGACAAGGTCGGCAACCGCAAGACCGAGACGGTCACCGTGCGGGGCGTGGCCATCACGACGACGTACGACTACGACGCGAACGATCGGCTGCTCAGCGAAACGACCGGCGGCTACACCACGCGGTACACCTACGACGCGAACGGCAACACGCTGTCGCAGGATGGCCCCGATGGCCGCGTCGAATACGCGTACGACGACGCCGACCGCCTGATCGAAATGCGGGCCAATGGTGCGCGGTACGCCTACCAGTACGACGCCGACGGACTGCGCATCGGCCAGACCTACCATCCGGCCAGCGGCCCGACGGTCTCGACCTACTACGTGCTCGACAAGAGCGGCGACTACGCGCAGGTCATCGAGGAGCACACGCAGGAAGGCACGGGACCGCGTCGGCTGTCGGCGATCCACACCTTCGGCGACGACCCGATCGCGCAGACGCGCGGCGAGGTGACCCAGTATCTGCTTGCGGACGGCATGGGCTCGACGCGCCTGCTGACCGATGCGGCCGGCGCGGTCACCGACACCTTCACGTTCGACGCCTTCGGCAACGAGCTGGAACGGACGGGCACGACCACCGTCACCCACCTGTATCGCGGCGAGCAGTACGACCCGGCGCTGGCGTTCTACTACCTGCGCGCCCGCTACTACGACCCGTCGACGGGGCGCTTCCCGACGATGGACAGCTTCGCCGGGTTCGCGATGGACCCGCCGTCGCTGCACAAGTACGCCTACGCCCACGCCGATCCGATTAACAAGCTCGATCCCAGCGGGCACATGACCCTGCAGGAGCTGGGTCAAACGCTCAACACTGCGGCGCGACAGGCGCTATCGAGCGCGGGCAACTTCCGCGTGGTGTTCAAAAAGACTGGATGCATGGTCGTCGAGAACATCGTCGAGGAAACCATTACGCAGGGCGTCTACGTTTTCATCGATGAACTTGCGGACGGAAAGCCCTATGTCGGGAGAACAAAGAACGACATCGACGACCGCCTGCGCGAACACGCCAGGGGACGCGCGCGCATCGTCGGCACTATCATTGCGAAGTTCAAAGTCGTGGGCGACAAGGATGATGTTCAATTGTTCGAGCAGCTCATCTACGACTTGCTCGTCGGTGAAGACGACCCCAAGGATGCCGTGGCAAACAAGATCCGCCCGCTGAGTGAGAAGCGCCCATCCAAGGCTGCACTGCGGCAGCGATTGGCTAGTATCGACATCTGCAAATGATAGGACCGACGGTGGAGCGCATCTATAGAGTAACGCCCGAAAAAGCCTATCTCAGCGGCGGCTGGTCCGATGAGGTGCGCCAACTGCTGCTGACACATCGGCCGCGATTCATGGAGCTTGCGGAGGATTGGTCCGATCTATCTGTATTCGATGGACTGGTAGATGATGTTGTTCATCTGAAAATTGCAGGCTCCATCAAAAACGGGCAGATCAAGGCTGCGAATGGCCTTGAAGTATTTCGCGGGATGAAGCGATTGACGCTTGTGTCCCGTGTCAAGGCAGGGCTAGACGTTGCCGCGTTGCGCAAGCTCGAATCTTTTAGTGGCTTATGGCAGCCAGAAGTAAAGACATTGCTCTCGTCCTCAGCACTGCAAAGCGTCACGCTCCATGCAGTGCCTGGCGACGCGCTGTCCAGCTTTCCCGAGAACAGTTCAATTTCGTCGCTTTGGCTGGCAAACACCACTGCGACGTCCCTGAAAGGGCTGAGTGCGCTTAGCGCACTCAGCGAGTTACGCATCACGGATGCGAAACAGCTCGAATCGCTGGATGGGATCGAGGATTGCCCGGTCTCTGTTCTGGATATTGAAAGCGCCCGCAAGCTGGTCGATTTTTCTGCGCTTCGATCAATTGAGGCTATATGCCGTCTGCGTTTGTTATTTGTCAGTCAGGAGGCAGATGTCACGACGTTCGCAGAACTGCAGGGTCTTCGGTGGCTGCATTTTTCAGGAAAGGATGTACCACCGCTGGACTGGCTATCGGTTGCTCCGCTTCCGCATATTGAACGGATAGTCGGCTGGTGGGATGAGGCCGTAGCGCCAGAGGCGGCAATTCATAACGCTGTTCGAGCGGGCCGAAAGATTGTTAAGTTCGAGCCAATTGGCAAACTAAAGATCCGGCCTTTGGATATTGAACTTGCGGACATTGCCTAGATCGCGCGCATCGCTACTGCGATTTCACCATCACACCTGCTTTGTTGGAAGATCGATCTCTGTGAGGTGGTCGAAGCCTTGCTCCTGGGCCGGTGGACGGGGAGGCTCTGTCGGGCAGCTTCAGTTTTGAGCATGCCCCCTGGAGTGGTTGTCCGGCTGCGGGGCGAAGCGCTGTAACACGTGCCCGGCCATTCCCTTGGCCAGTTCTTCCTCGCCGAAGAAGACGGTGCCGATGCCGTCCTTGCGCAACATCAGCGACTCGTCTTCGCCGTGGGTGCGCAAGACGACCTCGATATCCGGATTGAGTGCGCGCGCCGTGTCCGCCATCTGCCGGACATTCAGCGGATCGGGGGTTGCCACCACGAGCATGGCCGCTTCCGCGATATGGGCCTGGATCAGTACCGCGGGATCAGCTGCGTTACCTGAAACTGCAGCGATCCCTTGCTTGCGCATCTTCTCCACCACTTCGCGATTCTGTTCGGCCACCACATAAGGGATGCCACGTGCCTCCAGCGCGTTAGCGATCCGCTGGCCTACTCGGCCATAGCCGACCAGCACGACCTGCCCTTCCAGGTATTTGCGCTCGATGCTCATAGGCAATTCCGCATAGGGATCGAGTCGCCGGTCCAGGCTGCTCGCCAAGTCGGAGTGCTGGAGAATCCATTTCCGCGCGGGCTCCACTGCGGCGAACAGCAGGGGATTCAGGGCGATGGAGATGAGCGCGCCTGCTAGTACAAGGCTCATGCCTTCGACAGGCAGCAAACCCAACGAAAGGCCCAGACCGGCCAGAATGAACGAAAATTCGCCGATCTGGGCAAGACTGGCGGAAACGGTGAGCGCGGTATTGAGTGGATATCGGAAAGCCAGCACGAGGGCCGACGCTGCGATGGACTTGCCGAAAATGATGATCGCCAGCACGCACAGCACATGCCATGGTTTGTCCAGCAAAATGGCCGGATCGAACAGCATGCCCACCGCCACGAAGAAGAGCACGGAAAACGCATCGCGTAGTGGCAAAGACTCTTCCGCCGCGCGATGGCTGAATTCCGACTCGCGCATGACCATGCCGGCGAAGAAGGCTCCCAGAGCGAAAGAGACGCTGAACAGTTGGGCCGCTCCGTAGGCAATGCCAATGGCGGTGGCGATGACCGACAGCGTGAACAGCTCGCGCGAGCCGGTGCGCGAGACCTGCCACAGCATCCAGGGCATTACTCGCCGACCGACGACAAGCATCAAGGCCAGAAAGGCTGCGACCTGCAGCAGCGTTTGCCCGATGGTGATCCACAGGGGCGTGGCTGTCGCTGCATCCGTGGCCGCCGAACCGCCCAGGACGCCCGCGAGGGGCGGCAGCAAGACCAGGACCAACACCGTGGCGAGGTCTTCGACGACCAGCCAGCCCACGGCGATGCGACCGTTCATGCTTTCGATTACGCCACGGCTTTCCAGGGCTTTGAGCAGCACAACGGTGCTGGCGCATGACAGCGACAGACCGAAGATCAGTCCACTGCCCCAACTCCAGCCCCACCCCCACGCCACCGCCATGCCCAGCAACGTGGCCAGTCCCATTTGCACCACCGCGCCTGGGACGGCGATCCGCTTCACCGCCATCAGATCATCGAGCGAAAAGTGCAAGCCGACGCCAAACATCAGCAACATGACGCCGATCTCCGACAGCTGAGAAGCCAGGTGCACATCGGCCACGAAACCGGGCGTCGCAGGTCCGATGACGATGCCGGCCACGAGGTAACCCACCAGTGCCGGCATCCTGATCCGCTCAGCCAGAAAGCCGAGGATCAGAGCCATGCCGAAGCCGGCGGCGAGCGTACTGATAAGCGAAATGTTGTGATCCATATCGTGGTCTTTGACTTGCGCTAGTGAAGACGAAAACAGGCTAGGCGTGCGCTGCTGCCGGCATCTGAGGAACAGCGTCGGAATGGGCACGCCGAGATCTTGAAGCCATCTCATCACCTCAAGACGAGATCGTGGCGTTATTTGGGGTCGACGCGCCTTTGATACACAAGGCGCAGGGAAGGCTATACCAGCTGGTATAGCCTTCCCTGACTCTCCGTGACTCAATGCCAAGTGGTATTGGTCAAGCAAATCTCAGGGCAGTGGGGACGGACGGCGGCATCCGTCGGGCACGTATGCAAGCAATGCCCGCGTTGGCATATGCTAATTGCATTGATTTGGTGGGGAGATATTCCGTGCAAATCGTCACACGCATCAAACATGCCGCTCTCCCGCTCGTCGACCTGTCGCCATTCGATGCTGTTGGGATTTCCTCTCCTGGAGGGAGGACTTCTACGTGGAGATTCGACCGGAGCGGTGGGCGATGAAGTTTTTCAGTGCCAATGCAGGCTGTACCGGCGAGGTACAGTTGCTAATCATCGAGGTGGAGCAGCCGGACGACGCACTCACGTTCATGGACATCGCGGGCAAAGTTGATCAGATGGTGGCAAACCAATGTCGGTGAAGGTAGCAGGCCTCGCTGCCTCCCGATACTGGAGAATTGTGTTTGCCTCACGCGCGTGCTTAACAACTACGCGCCCATACCACGGAGCCAGTTCCTGCATGCCGCGCCCGCTGGGTCACGACGGACGGCGATCACTTCACGTACATCGCGGGTATAACTAATGGTATATTTCCTGGAGACCAGCGGTTAACCCATTCATCCAAATGGGGGATGCTACGGTCGCGAGAGTACTATATATTCTCGCCGCCCAACTCCAGTACGTTTTCCTCGCCGAAGACACGACCTCGTCCTGGTTGGGCTCATAGCTGGGCCTTCTTGCCCGATAAAATCAAATCCCTTCGAGGGGAAATCTGCGATGCACTCCTATTCCAGCGCCTTTGCGCGCATGGTGCTCGCTCTGCGTGCGTGTCTGCATGCCGGGCGATTCAATCTACGCCCGCTAATACGATCGAAAATACCGCTGCCTTTGGCGTTGCTTATTTTCGCCTTGTCATCGTTGCCGACCTTTTCCGCCTCCGGCTACGCCTTGTACGAAGCAAACGGCATGCATTCGAGCCTGGCCCAGGCCAAAGCCAGTTTCGACGCAACCTATCGCCGCTATAACGGTGCACCGCAGTATTACTGCGACGGCAGCATGTGGCGCTGGGATTTCGATGGCACCGCCACCAGTCCATCCTGGCGCGGCACGCCGACCGGCACCTGCATTCATGCCTTCAACCTGAACATCCGGGCCGTGTGTGCCTATGGCTATACACCCCGCATGGAAGGCCAATCGGTGATGTGCTGCGAGGGCAACAGTGCCAGTTGCGACGCCCCGCCGCCGTTGCCCAAGCACACGCAGGACAAAGCGGTACCCGACAAGGCATCGTGCAACGACGCCTGCGGCATCCCCATGGCGGTCGGCGACCCGGTCGGCCTCGATCGCGGCCGAACGCTGGTCGACGAAGTGGACTATCCGGGCGTCGCCCCGTCGCCGCTGCGCTTCGAGCGGCACTACGACAACCTGCGTGTCAGCCTCGGCGCCTCGCCTGCCGGCGGCAATTGGGAATCGACCGGCTGGACGCACACCTACGACATCCGCTTGGTGCCTCAGCGCGACGAGCAGGGCGTGCCGAGAATGGCCGTCAAGATTGGTGCGAAGGTCATCACGTTCGCGCTGGTGGACGGCACGCCCAAGGACGACGCCGTCAATCCGCTCGTGCACGTTCCGCCGGTGGTCGAACCAGGTGATCGCGGCTATTGGCGCGACGCGTGGGGTCGGATCATCAACGACTTCGAGGTCTGCCAATCCCATGGCACGCCGGGCCTGTACCACCACCTTTGGTATCAATCGAGCCCACCGGACTGGACCCCGGCTTCGCTCATCGGCCAGTTCGCCAGCTGCACCGCGGGCGACATGGAGCACCACGTCCGCTATGCACGCTGCCCGGGCGGTAGCCTGCAGGTCGACCGGCTGGGTTGCGTCATTCCGGCACCGAGCGGCTTCTACGCCAATCGGCTCTGGCGTGGCGACGACGATTCCGCGCCCCGGCTGACCCAGTCCAGCGACGGCTGGCTGTTCACCTCGTGGGACGAATCGGTCATCCGCTTCAACCTCCAGCTCGCCCCCGTGAGCCAGACCTTCCGCAACGGCACGACGCTGACCTTCGCCACCGACGCGCAGAACCGCATCACGCAGGTCACCGACAGCTTCCAGCGTTCGCTCACGATCCAGTACGACGGCGACTGGATCCAGCAGCTCGTCACGCCGGGCGGCCAAACGATCCGCTTCGGCTATGCGGCTGGCGTGTCCGGCGCGTACAACCTGGCCTCGGTGACCTACGCCGACGGCAGCCAGCGCCAGTACCGCTACGAATTTCAGACCGAGACGCCGATCATGGGCCGGCCGGCCTACCTGACCGACCTGATCGACGAGCGCAACGTCGTGTTCGCCTCGTGGCGCTACGACCCGCAAACGGGCCGCACCATCGCGATGTGGAACGCCGGCGAGGTCGACCGCCACGACCTGAGCTACGCGGTCGACGGCCAGGGCGAAGTCAGCACCGTCACGGTGACCGATCCCTACCGCGTGCAGCGCAGCTATGCGATGTCCACCGCGCTGGGCACCACCCAGGCGGTCGGCGAAGTGCTGCCGGCCACCGCCACCACGCCCGCGAGCCAGCGCACGCAGAGTTACGACGCCAAGAACAAGCGCGTCCGCTACACCGATTTCAACGGCATGGTCACCAGCTACCGCTACGACCCGGTGCGCAACCTCGAGATCAGCCGGACCGTCGCCGAAGGCACGCCGGACGCACAGACCATCAGCACGCGCTGGTCGCCGGCGTTCCGCCTGCCGGTCGCGCAGGCTTCGCCGTTCCAGCTCGAAACCTACGAACTCGACCCCTTGGGCCGTACCGTCAAATACACGGTCCAGCCCACCGCCGACGCCAGCGGCAGCCAGGGCTTCGACGCGGCGCCGGTCGGTGCGGCGAGCACCTGGACCTACGCCTACAACGCGCTGGGCCAGCTGGTCGAGGAAACCGCGCCGACCAACCGCACGACCCGCTATGCCTATGACACTCAGGGCAAGCTCACGACGGTGACCGATCCGGCCGGACTGGTGACCCAGTACACCGCCTACGACGCCGAAGGCCGGCCGCTGAGCATCACGCAGCCCGACGGCACGATCATCGCCCTGGCCTACGACCTGCGCGGCCGGCTGACCAGCCGCAGCGTCGGCGCCCTGCAGACGCGCTACGTCTACGCGGCCACCGGCCTGCTGACCAGCGTCGTGACGCCCGACCGGACGGTGAACTACGACTACGACGACGCCCACCGGCTGATCGCCATCCGCGACACGCTGGGCAATCGCATCGCCTACACGCTCGACGCAACCGGCAAGCGCACCCGCGAGGACGTCGTGGACAGCAGCGGCAGCCTCGCCACCTTGATGCGCACCATCGAGTCCGACCTTCAGCCTCTGGCCCAACCCCAAGCCCCGAAAGCGAGCTGACCATGCTGCGCCCGATTCTGATGGCGGCCGCGCTGACCGCCGCCGTTCCCACCGCTGCCGGCACCGTGCTGCGCATCGACCGCGAATTCGACCCACTCGGCCGGCTGGCCAAGGAAAGCCGCTCCGACGGCGGCTGGATCGCTTACCGCTACGACCCCAACGGCAATCGCACCGAAGCGCGGGACGACCAGGGCCGGGTCACCGCCTATGAGTACGACGCGCTGAACCGGCTCAAGAAGCTGACCGACGCTGCAGGTGGCATTACCCGATACACCTACGACGGCCGCAACCGGCTGGTCACGGTGACCGATCCGCGCGGCCTGGTGACGAAGTACGAATACAACGGCTTCGACGATTTGCTGAAGCAGACCAGCCCGGACAGCGGCACCACGACCTGGGTGCCACGCGCCGACGGTCAGCCGGCGAGCACCACCGACAACCTCGGCCAGACCACGCAGTACACCTACGACACGGCCGGCCGCGTCATCAAGACGGCCTATGCCGACGGCACGGCGCTCCTCTACGCCTACGGCAAGGCCGGCAGCGGCAGCGCCACCGGCAAGCTGACCGCCATCCTCGACGGCGCCTCGGTGCGCCAGTTCGCCTTCGGCTACGACGCGCTGGGCCGCCGCAACCTCGATAACCGCCGGCTACGCGACAAGGAATACCTGATCCGCTACGCCTACGACGCCAAGGGGTTGCTGAACCAGCTGACCTACCCCAGCGGGCGGATCGTCACCTACAGCTACGACACGCAGGGCCGGCCGCTGGGCATCCAGACCAAGCAGGGCACCGCGCCCGGCGTCACGCTCTTGAGCCAGATCGCCTACCAGCCCTTCGGCCCGGCCAAGGGCTGGACTTATGGCAACGGCGAGGTGCGCAGCGCCAGCTACGACCAGAACGGCCGGATGACCAGCCTGACGTTGGGCGACAGCACGCTGAGCCTGAGCTACGACACCGGCGGCCGGCTGGTCGAGCAGCAGATGGCCGGCGGCTGGTGGGATCGGCTATTGCAGCGCCTGGGCCTGCCGGTCGGACAGACCGACCTGTTCGACTACGACAAACTGGACCGCCTCACGGCCTGGCAGGCCGATGGCCAGACCCGGCTCTACGACTACGACGCCACCGGCAACCGCACGCGCATCCAGACGAGCAGCATCACGCATGACCAGACGATCGATCCGGCGAGCAATCGGCTGATCGCTGGTGCGGGCGTCTACCAGTACGACGCCAACGGCAACCGCGTCACCGACAGTCGGCAAAGCTATCGCTACGACGTGCGCGGCCGACTGATCGAAGCGGGCGGCGCCCAGTACACCGTCAATGCGTTCGGCGAGCGCGTCATCAAGACCTACCAGGGCCAGACCACGCTGTACCACTATGACCAGTGGGGGCGGTTGCTGGCGGAGACCGATGCGCAGGGGGCGACGCGGCGCGAATACGTCTACCTCGACACGCTGCCGGTCGGGGTGATCGATTTTGGGACCGAAATCCGTTACATCCACACTGATCATCTGGGTACGCCACGGCTAGTGACGGATGCGGCGAAGCAGGCGATCTGGGCGTGGCGCGGGGAGCCTTTCGGCGCCACGGCCGCGGATGAAGATCCGACCGGGTCGAATGCCCCGTATGCGTTCAACCTGCGGTTTCCAGGACAATATTTCGACAAAGAGACGGGACTACATTACAACTACCACCGGGATTACGATCCACAGGTTGGTCGGTATATCCAGACTGATCCGATCGGATTGGCGGGTGGAATCAATACCTATGCCTATGTAAGCAATAACCCACTCAGCGGGATCGATCCAAAGGGGTTGGACTGCGTAGCGGCAAATGGAACCGTGACATGCGGCGGACCCGGCCAACCGACCGTGAGCTTCCCTCGTCCTCCGGGATGGCCGAGTACAATAACTTCAAACTCGCCCGGCTATCACAAGTATGATGTGAGAGTTAAAATGAACGGCGTCGATGCAAATTGCGTGATGCAGGGAATGATTAACACTCCAACTCCGGGTAGTCCCGCACCTGCAACTCCTTGGGGTACGGCAAATAATGCAACGCCGTCAACTCCACAAAGCATGTTTGATGCATTGGATTACGTAAGCTCGTTTGGAAACGATCGAGGGGCTACAACAACAGTCCTGTTATCTCTTACCTATTAAATGGTGGAGCCGCAGTGGTCAATGTAACCCAGCCGGGGCACCCATTACACCCAGGCTATGTGGTTCGCACCATTAAGGGAAATGAAGTTAGCAACTTAGGAGAAGGAGTTGGTAGATTGCAAGCGCAATATAGTCCAGTTGCTTCAGTTATCAATGGTGTCTGGAACGGACAGACTGGCGATATTGTAAAAGCCTGTAGTTGCTCTCGCTGAGGTAGTCATGAAAATTGAAAAGATCACTCTGGCATTTGTTTTGTCGCCGTTATTTCCGGTGGCATACATGCTGATAATGCCTTATCTCTCCGGGGAGCTTATCAAGGACGCTATGATGTCCTATTGGTCCTGCTCTTCTCGCTGCCGACTAGCTACATCTCCTGTTTGCTACTTGGGCTTCCTTTGGTAAGGGCTTTAAGGAAAAGATCCGCATTGACCCTTGTTAATGTTGTGGGAGGCGGGGTCGTATTAGGAATGATCGCCTACTACTTGTTTAGCTGGGGCTTTGCAGCATTTCTCGGCTCTTCGATAGAGCTTACTGCCCAAGCCGAAGTCTTAGTATGGGGCGCCATCCTGGGAGTCATGGTTGCCTTGCCTTTTGGTTTGATAGCTGGGTTGCCTTTGCACAGGCCTTCACCTCAAAGTTGACGCGAATGGCTGACGTGCATTGCGTACGAAAGCGACCGCATGCCTAATTGTCTAGTCCCGGACGATTGGTTACGCGCTTACTGAATAAATCTGGCTTGTCCCGCTGCCAGTTTTTCAGCGCCTGCATCGGGGTTTGATGCTGCAGTGCCAGTTGCGGCAATTGCTGGTTGTACAGCCAGACATAGCGCTCGATCGTCCGGCCCAAGTCCTCGCCGGACTGGAAGCGGTGCGTGGCCAGTACCTCGGCGATGCGTCCATTGAACCGCTCGACCATGCCGTTGGTTTGCGGATGGCGCGGCTTGGTCAGCCGGTGTTCGATCCCGAGCGACTGGCACAGCCGGTCGAACTCATGCTCGCCACTTGCCTGCTTTTGCTTGTTGAACAAGCGGTCCGTGAACTCGCCACCGTTGTCTGTCAGCAGTGTCCGTAATTTGAACGGCGCCGCCTTGCTCAGCGCAGCCAGAAAGCCGCGGGCCGCCATGGCTGTCTTGTGTGGACGAATCTGCACGAATCCCCAGCGGGTGGCACGATCGATGGCGACGAACAGATAGCGCCGTTCGGTTTCATCCGGCATCTGCGGCAGATATTTCACATCCAGATGCACGTAACCTGGTTCGTAGAACTTGAACGGCTTGTGTTTGGGCGTAGCCGCGCGGGCGGGCTCCAGATCGCGCAGGTTGCCGACGCCATGCCGGCGCAGGCAGCGATCCAGGCCGGAACGGGACACTTTCGGATTGAGGAATTCGCGTACGACGACCAGCAAATCGTCCAGGCCGAGCTTCAAGGTCTGGCGTAATTCGACGGCGACGGCCTCCTGAGCAGGGAGCAGACGGGTTTGAAGCGTGTGTGCGGTATGGGAGCGATCCTCGACGCTGCGTCGATTACGCCATTTGATGATGGTGGCGACGCTGACGTTGAAACGCTGGGCGAGTTCGACGTGAGTACCGCTGGCAGCCTGGATTTCGGCGCGAATGGCAGGGGTGGTACGGGCTTGCTTGTGGAGGCGAACGATCATGTGGCGACAGTCTGGAGCGAGGCTAGGAGTTTACCCATCGCTTGTCGGGCGAGGGCCAGCTTCCAAATACGTTGGCTGATATGATCGTCCGGGATGCGACACCTAATGTGGTGTTGACGTACAAAGATATTGACCTTGGGCGACTCGATCAGATACTGGAAAAAGAAGGTGTCGTTCGAGTCGTGCTTAGTTCACGTCGCAGCGCACGCTTTATTGAAATGATGGACGAGCACATGGATAGGTGCGCAGGTCAATACGTCGTTCGTCCATTCCCCTTGGGAATCACCCTAATCCTGATCCGCATGGTTCGGGACATGTTTCACTATCGGCTACTTGACCTCTTCTTGTTTTGGCAGTCGGATAACATGGTGGTCCTCGAAAAGGCTGCAGACGGCAGTTACCAGTTCATATTCAGCAAGATAATGCTGCCACACATAACCTGAAAGCGGCTGCCGCAATAAACTTCCGCTTTCATGCGCCAACACCGATCTTGGACCTGCACCAACCAAGCTGATCCTCCGGCCCGGCATATGCGGCGGCCTGCGTTGCCGTGTTGTTTGCTGCCCATCGTATGCCCGACAGGGATGCTGATCGTCATCCGAAAACGATCACGCACAACCTGGAGGCTTCATGCGCGTGTTCCTGTGCGAGAAGCCATCCCAAGGCAAGGACATTGCTCGCGTCCTTGGCGCGAGCCAGCGTGGATCCGGCTGCTACAACGGTCCCGGCATCGTCGTGACCTGGTGCATCGGTCATCTGGTCGAAGCGGTGCCACCGGAGGCGTACGGCGAGCAGTACAGGCGCTGGTCGCTGGAGCAGTTGCCCATCATTCCCGAGCGCTGGCGCGTCGAACCTAAGACGTCGACCGCGGCGCAGCTCAAGATCGTCACCCAGCTCATCGGTCGTGCTACACACCTGGTGATTGCCACCGACGCGGATCGCGAAGGCGAGATGATCGCCCGCGAAATCCTCGATCTGTGCGGCTACCGCGGCTCCGTGCAGCGCCTGTGGTTGTCGGCGCTCAACGATGCTTCGATTCGCGCTGCGCTCGCGGCATTGAAGCCGGCGACCGAAACCCTGCCGATGTACTACGCGGCGCTCGCCCGCTCGCGCGCGGACTGGCTCATCGGGATGAACCTGAGCCGGTTGTTCACCGTGCTCGGACGCAAGGCCGGCTACTCCGGTGTGCTGTCCGTGGGCAGGGTGCAAACGCCGACGCTGCGCCTGGTGGTGGACCGTGATCGCGAGATCGCGCGCTTCGTCGCCGTGCCGTATTGGGTCGTCGACGTCGTGCTATCGCACGCTGGCCAGTCCTTCAAGGCCGACTGGATCGCACCTGAAGGCAGTGCCGATGCCGAAGGCCGATGCCTGCAGCAGCCGATCGCGCAGCGAGCGGTCGAGCGCATCCGTGGTGCACGCGAAGCGCAGGTGCAGTCCGTCGAAACCGAGCGTGTGCGCGAGGCGGCGCCGCTGCCGTTCGACCTGAGCACGCTGCAGGAAGTCTGCTCGCGCCAGCTCGGTCTCGACGTGCAGGAGACCTTGGACATCGCACAGTCGCTGTACGAGACGCACAAGGCGACCACGTACCCGCGCTCGGATTCCGGCTACCTGCCCACCAGCATGCTGGCCGAAGTGCCGGCCGTCCTCGATGCGCTGCTCGTCACCGATCCCAGTCTTCGGCCACTGATCGCACAGCTCGACCGAAACCAGCGCTCGCGCGCCTGGAACGACGAGAAGGTCACTGCGCACCACGGCATCATCCCGACGATCGAGCCGACGTGCCTCTCCGCGATGACGGACAAGGAGCGCGCGGTCTACATCTTGATCCGCGCGCACTACCTGGCGCAGCTTCTCGCGCATCACGAGTTCGACCGGACGACGACCATGCTGAGCGCGGGCGGCGAGACGCTGCAGGCGGTGGGCAAGCGTGTCGTGGTGCCGGGCTGGCGGGTGGTGCTGGTCGACGATGCACCGGATGCCGCGTCGGACGAGCCAGTCCAGCGTAGCCAGATTCTGCCGGCGCTGGTCAGCGGTACGCGATGCGACGTCGAGCAGGTCGAGTTGAAGGCGCTGAAGACGCTGCCGCCGAAGCACTACACGCAGGGCGCCTTGGTGAAAGCGATGAAGGGTGTCGCAAAGATGGTCACCGATCCGCGGCTGAAGCAGAAACTCAAGGATACGACCGGGATCGGCACCGAGGCGACGCGTGCCAGCATCATTACCGGCCTGATCGGAAGGGGCTATCTGGTGAAGAAGGGCCGCGCCATTCGTGCATCGGACGCGGCATTCACGCTCATCGACGCGGTACCGGCGGCGATCGCCGATCCGGGGACCACGGCAGTGTGGGAGCAGGCGCTCGACATGATCGAGGCCGGACAGATGACGCTGGAGATGTTCATCGCGCGGCAGTCCGCCTGGGTCGCTCAGCTCGTGCAGCAGTATCGCAGCGCGACGCTCGCGATCGACCTGCCGCCCGCGCCGGCCTGTCCGAAATGCAATTCGCCGATGCAGCAGCGCAACGGCAAGAACGGCGCGTTCTGGTCGTGCAGTCGCTACCCCGATTGCACGGGCACGCAGCAGCTCGAAAGCTCGACCGGCCGCAGTACGGCACCGCGCAAGCGTCGCATCTCACGCAAGGCATCTTGACCTCTCCCCGTTGCCGCATCGCAGTAGGCGATGCGGCATCCTCCCGCGCCACGCGGGAGTCCCAGCGCGCGCTCCCTTCTGCAACGGTGTGCACGTCTCCGCTGGTCGCTTTGACCATGAGGCGGGAAGGCCGCTTCTCCGCGAATCGCGTCCGTCGCCATTCCTCTGATCGCTGTCTCTTCCGTCGATCGCGAGGGGTCTCCTGAAGCCTTGCCGGTGCGCCATCGCACGCGAGCCGTCAGGAGACCCTTCGGGTCGACGGTATTCCGCGCCGGTGCCCGCCGGCGGAACAACGGGCTCCCTTTGTGCGCGGATGCGTGCCGAAGGATTTCGGCCCCAGCCACGATACGGGCCGAGTGCGAATGCTGACGCAGCGCGGCTTTTGACGACGGCCGATTGCAGCAGCCCACAGGTGGTTCTTTTCGTCTCCAGCCGAAGGCTCTCGGGCCTTCGGCGCCCTGGTCTTTGCGTCTATTCTCTGTGTAACGCACATCGCAAACTGATGCGCATCTTCAATGCTACCGCGTCAGAGGTTCCCAGACGGATACCCGCCGAGATGTTAGATACACACCAACGAAAGCTGCGACGTAACCCCTCGCGATTGCATAATTCGTGACCCACCGGTCATGCTGGTTGCTGGACTATCGCCGGGCAGGTCGCAATCCTTGCGACGGGCGGGCCGTATATTGGGGGGGGCTATGGACGAACTCAGGTTTGCGATCATTCACACTCTGGATAAGGCGACTGGCGCTACCGCCGCCGACATCCGCACGCGGGACTCCGTTTTGGACGTTACTAAACCAGTTGTGCGGTCCTTAGCCGAACAATTGGCTAAGCTGGTCGGAAAAGATGGGAGCGCGGTCTTCTGGGGGCAGTTCGGCACTAATCGCCGCGAGGGTATGTTTCCCACTTCCGTACAGCCGTTGATTAGCGATTGCACCGAAGAGACATTTATCACCATGTCGAAGGTGGCCATGAAAGAACTTAAAGACAAAGCCGCCGCTCAGAATTTTGCGACAGGTGGCCACGTCTGCTTCTTCGCTTATCGATCACAGGGTTCGACATTTCTCCTCGTAGCTATGATCAAGGAACGTGGTGGCATGGTCCTCTCTGCCGAACTTGAGCCAACCGAGATTATCGAGATTGATCTGTCGAAACTACATCAAGCGGCGCGGGTAAACCTCGATCGCTATGGTGAATTCTTGGCGCCGGTCGCTGGGGATGGATTAGCCACAGAACAGGAGGCGGAGGAAACCACCGAAAAGACATACCTGTGTTTCATTAATCGCAGGTCTCAGGCGGACGTCGCCGGGTACTTTGTTGAAGCGCTTGGATGTGAAAAGGGCGTTGCTTCCGGCCGAACGACAAAAGCAGTTGTTACCGCCGTTCGCGCATTCGTTAAATCTGTCGTGCCGATTAGAGAAAAAGCTTCTGCGGCTCGACTCGCTGTAATCGAGTACATGCAGGCACGAGAGGACGGTGCCATGATTACACTCGATAAAATCGCCGCTGTAGTTCGACATGTCGTCGGCGTGGATCTGGAACATCACGTTGATGGGCTGAAGGGACACCTGAACAGTGAAAGTGTACAAATTCCTGACGAGTTCCCCGTAAGTGCGAAAGCATTGCGCGTCTATACCAGAATTGCGGGAAAATCATCACACTGGCAAATCAGCTTCGAAAACGGCGCGCTTGGTGTTCAAGATGCAGAAATAATCTATGATGCGGAGGAGCAAAGCCTTAAGTTCACCCGCCTGCCACAGGACATGGTGAATAAAGTCGAAGAAGCACTTGCCGCTCGGGCGCAATTGCCGGTAATAGCTGCTGGGTAAGTTATGTTCTCACATATTGTGTCACTGTACAGGGAGAGCAAACGTTCCGTAATCGAAGACGGGAAATTTTGCTATTCTGGCTCTGTGTCTGAAACTCTTCGGACAGTCATTTCTGCTTGTGAGAGCGTGGATGACACATATGGCCGTTTTGAAGATTCCCCTGAATGGACGAATGATGACTACGTAGAATTCTGCTGGTTACTTGCCGACAATGAGCATGGCCGTTTCTATTCGAACGTTGATGAACTAGTAGCTAGATCTCGCACATTGAGTCGGGGAGAGCGTCCGCAGAACTTCTATGTGGTCGAAGATGATTATCTTGCGGGAGAACCAAATGAGCCCGAACGTCTGCAACATGCCTATGAGTTATGCGATCTTATACACCTGCTGAGTGCGATCTCACTGGTCGACGATACCAGCACAGCAACTTCACCCAAGAAGCTCATCTTTGTCATTCCTGCAGGAGAAAAGGCGCCGCCGCGCACATTAAGCCTGTCTACTAAGCTAGAACCATCCACTCTTGCCGAGAATCGCCTCAATCTCTTGCCGCTGCGTAGAATCGCATCCGATGAGAACTCGCATGCACTTCACATTCATGAGCATCGATCTTTATTCCGGCTTGCTGTGGCCGATGCTATTGGTCGCGCGCCCTCGGATGTAAACACATTTACGTTCTTAATTAATTGCTGGCCAGAGGTGCTCGAAAAATATGCATTTGATATTGATTGCTTCGTAAGCAATTTTTCGTTTGAGAAAGTGCGACTGGAGATTGCGCAGATGGAACTGGATTTTTCGGGGAAAATTAGCTCTGTCATGGGCGATAGTGCTGCCAAATTCCTCGGGCTTCCATTACCACTTGCCGTGCTCGCCGTCATTTATAAGACAGAAGGAATAATCGAAGCCTATCTGCTTTTCCTAGGCGCTATCCTGGTGGTGCTGTTATTCTCCGGAATGACTCACAATCAACTCTTGCAACTAGCGCGTATTGATCACGGTTTTAATATAATATTTGACCAATTCAAAAAGAAGATAAAGAGCTATCCCGCATCTATCGCGGGCCGGCTAGAACAGGCCGAGCGAGGTTTTGCCAAACAGCGCTCGTTCCTTGTACGAACCCTATGGTTGCTACGAGTACTCGCATGGCTGCCCATAGCAATGGGCCTCGCACTGCTCGCATGGAAGTTTCACCCAGGCTTCCAGCAGTGGATGGTTCGACAAATCCCCTTATGGCCTTGACTCGCACTTTTTCGGTTGCGGCAAGTTAGTCCAAGGCCGGGCGATACTTTGGCATTTGGTTCCTGGCAGGTGGCATGTCTATGGCACTGGCCAATGGCCTTCCGCCAACATTGTTCACAGGCAGCGTTGGTGGCGACGACGGCCACGTTCTGACGCCGCTCGACGACGTCCACCTCCACTACAGCCCGATCGATCCGGCGGCGGCGAACTGGTCGCAATGGCGCGTGCGCCGGTTGATGCCGGTGGAGTGCGAGCGCCTGCAGGGCATGCCGGACCACTACACGCAGGTGCCTTATCGCGGCCGGCCCGCCGCCGATGCACCACGCTACAAGGCCATCGGCAATTCGATGGCGGTGCCATGCATCGCCTGGGTCGGTGAGCGTTTGCTGCAGGCGCTCTCGCAAAGCGGACGCTAGGCAGTTCGGTTTCCTCCGCGACGGCACCATGCCGCGCTTCCATGCTCGCCTCATGTGTCGCTGACGTCGTCAGCACCATGCCCTGGCAGCCTCGATCTTCAAGGCTGCAATGCGGTTCGCCGCATTGATCGAACCAGTCCGCTTCGCATCGAATCCGCGGACGCTCGCCCTGGCGACGATGCATTTTTCACCCCCCCATGGGAGCCATCCCCTGGGATGCGTGCTCCCCGATTCGCAAGGAGCACGGCATGTCCGAACCCTCGGCATCTTCCCCCGCGCCAACGGTATGCATGGGTGCGCTCGCCCTGCGCTACAGCGGCAAATCGCTGCCTGTGCAGGTGCTGCGTAGCGCAGCCGGCCACTACATCGGCACGAAGGACGACGAAGGCCCGTTTTCGCGGGAATCCGTCGAGTACTTCCCGACCTACGAAGCCGCCCAGCACGCGTTGGACAACCACGTCTGGACGCAGCGCGCCTATCCGTAGTTCTCAACCAGCAAGGAGCTTCATCATGAATCTGCCGTTGCGTCACGAGGTTTTCGATCAGGTCGCGCGGGACATCGCGCATTTCGACAAAGCGCCGGCCGCATTCTTTCGCGCATGGAAGCGCGGCGTGGAGATCGCAGGCGCCCAATGGTTCGGTGATGGTACGGAAGAAGGTCTCCGCCGCGCCAAGACGAAATGGGATCTGCGGCCCAACTTGCTCCTGGCCAACGATGCGCTCGGCGTCTTGAGCTCGGGCCAGAAGATGTTCCTGTCGGCGATGGTGAGCTTCTACAACGACCGTGAGGGTGGCGCGATGCTCAAGCGCTGCGGATTCCACGGTCTCGCCGATTTCCAGAATCTCGATCTGGAACGTCGGCAAGTCATCGCCGATCTGCTCCTCAACTACGTGGGTTGGTAACCAGCCTGTTCGTTCTCCTTCATCCACCCCGAGAGGGACATGCGTCCCGCCGGGGCCATGTCCCTCCGCTTTTCAGGAGTGCGCCATGCCCCGAACACCCCGCGCCGTCGCGGTCTCGTCACCGACGCCGCAATCACGCAAAGCGCCGACCCTTCGGCAAACCGTACGCCGGCTCAACGAGCATCACACCCGAACACTCGCGGGCTTCTATGGTGACGAGCACCTGCCAGGCCGGTGGTTCCGTGCGCGGTTGGTCGATGGCACTACGGTGGAAGTCCATGACTGGATCAACTGGGTGCCCGTTCCCGATGGCACGACTTTTCGCGATCACAACGGCAGGCATGTCCTGACCGTGCGCTACCCCGTCAAAAACGTGCTCGCGCGCTGACGGTTTCATCACCACCGCGAGGTGGCCATTGTTTTTCATCCGCTCGCCGGGGCTCGCTCCCGGCAGGGGCTTCGGCACTTCTACACAGGAGTCGCCATGTCCCATCCTCTGAACAACCCCTTTCTCCGGGGTTATCACGGCCTCACGATCCAGCGCTTCGTCACGGTCCAATTCGACGAACGTGCACCGAAGCATTTCCCGCTGCACCCGACGCAATCGCACCTGCGCGACGACCAGGTCAAAGACCGTGCGTGCATCTTCACCAATGACTTCGTGTTCATCACCGAAGGCCAGGCAGCACCGGACGATCGGGATATTCAAGACGGCATCAGTGGTGTCGCGTCGCCGGTGGTGCATGCCGTGATGGCCGATGAGGCGGGGCAACCATGCCGCGTCGCCGACACGTATTCGCACGAAGAGGCCAGCGAAGTCGTCCGCCGCCTGCAGTTCGAAACCGGCTTTTACAGCCGGTGCTGGGAAATCAGCACCGCGCACATCACCGACGCGGCGATGCGCTACCTCCGCGCCATCGCCGATCTGGCCGTGCCGACCGGGCTGCTGTTCGAGGCTTTCCACGTACCGAGCAGCGACGCCGTCGGCGTGAAGCTGATCTCGACGCCCTGGACCGACGCCAACCTGTTGGCGGTGGTCGGTCACGATGCGAAGGATCTGCGGCGGCAGCAAGCGCGTTTGCCCGAATCACTGCAGTGGGTCTTGCGCCTTGCCGCATTGGCCGACACGCGCATTCTGGTGTTCGACCCCAGCGCGCCGGTGCTCACCGGCCTGCCTGTCTTTGAAGAGGACTGAAGCGTCAGCACGAGAGCCCCGAATGGGGCTCTTTTGCTTCGCGCCAGGGAAGTCGGATGGCCCAGAAAGCCGATTAAGCCACGACGCCGACGACATCACTTCGTAGGCTGCCGCGCATATTTCGCCGACGTGTTCGGCGGCATGCCCAGGCAGCCGAGACCTTCAAGGCTGCGATGCGACTCACCGCATCGGTTGTTCTGCTCTCCGGGCGCACAGCGCGTCCATTCCACCCACAAGGGACTCTCTCCCTTGCGGCGGGAGTTCCTGCTTTTCCGAAGGAGTTCTCCCATGGATACGCAAGCCATTCAAGCACAGCTCCGAACGCTGGTCGTCGGCCACATCCCGACCAACGTCCGCAGTTTCAAGTTCAGCATCTTCGACGGTCTGCCCAAGCCTTCCGCAATGGGTTTTGCGTTCGACCCGAAGCCGTTCGAGGGCAAGGTGATCGCGATGCTCGACGACGCCATCGTGGTCAAGACCGGGCGTGCCGCGTTCGCGGTGCTCGATCGCACCCTGGTCAGCGTGGTGCCGGAGGAGGGCACCAAGATCGAAGTCTGGCCGTATGCCAGACGCCGCTTCGACGGACTGCGCGCCGATACGCCGGAGGAGAGCATCCGGCACACCGAGGATGGCACGCCCTACTGCGTGCAGACGTACGTCCTCGGCTCGGCGCCGGCCAAGCTCCCCATTCCGCAGCCGCGTTGCCCCGAGTTGCAGGAACTCATCAACCAGCTGGAGCAGCTACCCGCACCGGACCGCTTTCGGCGCATCACGCACATGCTGGTCGATGCCAATGCGAGCGACTTCACGTGGGTCGATCCGCTGCCCGCCGACATCATCCGCACGCCGCCGGCGATCAGCTTCACGGTCGCGACGGCGAAATTCCGCGGCCAGGTCACGGTGCTGTACGAGCGTGCCCACGACCTCTATGCGGTGGAGCTGAGTCGCAACGGCGAGCAGGTCGATCGGATCGATTCGCTGCACTTCGATTCGCTCGGCAGTGCGCTCGAAAGCCTGATCGACGACGGCAGCTGGCGCCAGATCCGGGTCGCGATCGTCTCCGGAGCCAAATCGCCCCGTCATTGATCCTGCTGTCTCCGTAGCAAAACGACCTCGGCGCCACCGTCCGCAAGGACGGTCGGCGCTCGGTCGTCCCCATCTGGCGACATCGCCATCCTTCTACGATTGGAGATCATCATGCTGCGATTCAAAGGCACGGACCTGCGTCCTGTTCTGGCCGAAGCCATTGCGAACCAATGCAGCCTCGTTCTCGCCAAGGACCGCGGCGTCTACTTCCTCGCCGAGCGCGGTGAACGCACGCCGGAAGGGAAGCAGAAACTGCTGGCCTACGCCGTCGGTTGCAACCCGGACGTCGACGCATTCGACGACTGGTGGCACCGGGTGAACGACGAACTGGGCGGCGACGACTTCGGGGAATACCTCGATCCGAAGGAGGGCGTGTTCGCACACCTTCTCGGCAGCGAGGACGACCTCGTAGTCACGGCCACCGACACGCACCTGTCGTTGCAGGCGGTAGCACCCGAACCGCACACGCACTGAGCACGACCTGGCGCCCCCGCTGGGGGCGTCTTCGTTTACGCGCGGCTGCATGTCGGACCATGCCCTGTGCGAGCGGGATGGCGCATGACGCTCCGCAGCCCAATGCTGGCGTGCGCTTCGTATCGGCCCTCGCCAGCGCATGCGGGTCGCCCCGAGCAGCGGGAAAGGAAACGGGTGCGTTGCACATGCCGATTCCCAATCGAGCACCGCGCCTTGCTGTGCAACGCTGCAACTATGTCTCGCTGACTCAGGTCAGCAGCATGCCCAGGTAGCCACGGTCCTCAAGGCTACGGCGTGGCTCCGCCGCGCTGATCGACCCGTTCGCATCGGCATCTCTACGCGAACATCCATCGGCCTCCGATGGCGATGCCACGTCGCTCCATCAACCCACGCGGGGGTTCCACACCTCCCGCCAGGGCCAGGTGTATCTCCGCTCCATTGCTCGGGAGATTCACCATGTCCAGCTCCACCGAAAAGTCCTACTTCGATTTGCACACCACCGGCATCGGGTATCTCAATCGCATCCGAGAAGTGAAGCCCAAGAAAGGTGATCCCTTCCTCGCCTGCGACATCGCAGCGCTCAACGGCGCCAGCGATGACGTCTCGTACGTACGTTTCGACACGCGCGTGTCGGGAACGGAAGCGCAGCACCTGGTCCGTCGTTGCATCCAGGCGGTCGAGGCCGAGAAGAAGGTCTTGATCGGCTTCAAGCTCGGCGATCTGTGGACCGACATCTTCACCTACTCCAAAGGGAAGAATGCCGGCCAGCCTGGCGTCAGTCTGAAGGCGCGCCTGCTGTTCATCGGCTTCATCAAGGTCGACGGCAAGCAGGTCTACAGGGCCGAGTCCAAGCCGGCCGATGGCGAGGACGCAGCGGATGCCGCGAAGTCCGATGCCGCGCCAGATCCGGAAGGGGTGTCGTCCTTGGCATCGCCTGCCAACGAGACGTTCGACGAAGTGCCCACCGACGCGTCTGCGCCGGCCATGGCCGAGTCGTTCTGATTCGCAGGCCCCGCCGCCCGGGGCCTTCGTTCCATTCGCTCGCACGTGAGCGCTGCGGCCAACCCGTCGACAGCGCGCGCCGGCCATTCTGCAGGAGACCCCATGATTACCATCCCAGGCCAGTTGGCCATCAAGACCATTCACGGTCGCAATGGCGACTTCAAGGTCGGTCGCCTCGCAACATCCATCGGCGAGTTCGTGGTCAAGAACGCCGAGTTGGAGCAGTACGACGAAGGGAAGTACGACGGCGACTTCATCGTCACCGAGATTCGACCCTCGACGTACAACGCCAACGGCCGCATGGTCATCGAAATCCGCGCTCACCTGGGCGGCATGACGCTGTCCAAGGCGGATGGGCTGAGCCGTGATGAAGCCCGTCGGCTGACGCCGCAGGAGATCGACCCGCTCGACGAGGAAGCGCAGGCGCCCGCGCCGGCAACGCCCAAGGCCAAGCCAAAGGCGGCGCCGCGCAACCCGCGCGATCCGCTGATCGACACCACGCCGTTCGGCACCGAGCCGGCCGCTGCATCCGCGGAGGCTTCGGCCGATGCGGACGACGCGGCGCTGTTCGGCACGCTCTGGCCGTTGGCGGCGGTCTTCAAGCTCGACGCGACAGTAGATCGTCGCATCCTGCGCCAGCAGCGCGATCGGCTCGACGCACTGGGCTACGAGTTCGCACCGTTGTCCCAGGAATGGCGTCGGGCCCAGGCCTGATCGTCTGCATCAAACATCGCTACCCGCCGGGGTTCCTCCCCGACGGGAGGACTCCGGCAATTTTCAAGGAGCCGTGTGATGGACCCTGTCCTCTCATCCCTTCCCGAATCGCTGCTGCGGTTCGTCGAAGACCAGCTGTCCAACAGCGACGAAGCGACCGACGAGGAGCTGCACGCTCATTTCGTCGCGAACGGATTGAGCGACGCGCAAGCGGCGCAGGCGCTCAAGTACCGCACGCTGTATTGGTGCCACATCTACCTGGAAGGATTCACGCCGATCCGGAAAGGGCACGAAGCGCTGCACTACAACGCGCTCACGGGGCAGTTCGAGCTCCATTGAGCGATTTTTTCATCCACCCGACGGGGCACATTGGCCCCTGCGGGCAGTGCTGTCCCCGTCCTTTTTCCGAGGACATCACCATGCCCGATCCCCTCTCTTCCAACCCGCTGTACCGCATCGACGAGTGCCCCGACCTGATGGCCGACGGCTGCGTCGGCGATGAGCGCGGCAATCTGGTCTTCCTGTCGGTCTGGGCGCGCGACACGGCGATCCAGGAGTTTCTGGCGCGCCTGACCCTGGCGGGCGACGAACGCGGTCTGGACCAGTTCCATCTGGTCGCCGACGGCGGATCGCTGCCGCTTTGCGTCGGTAACGCCGACAGCCTGGAGAAACGCAGCACGCGCGCATACCGGCGCACGCTGTTCGGCTCCGTGACGAACCTGTGGCTGTTCGATCGACGCTGCGTGCGGCCCGACAAGGCCAACGCGAGCTCGTTGATGCTCTTGCCGCACGGTGCGACACATGGGCTCGACCGGCTGTGGATGCTGGTGCAGGAAACCTGCCCGCTGCCGCTGCTCGATCACTGGCGCGACACCGTGCTGGCGCTGTTGCAGAGCAAGCAGATGTTGACGCGTCTGCCGCTCGCACTCGGGCCGCTGGAGGGCCATCGGCTCGCGCTCGATGTGCCGACGCTGACGTCGGCGCTGGGCGCGCTGATCCGCAGCGGCACGCTGCAGGCGTCGTGTGCGGCCGCGCCGAACAGGGCCGCTCTTCTCGCGGCATGAATCTCCCGCGACAGGCGTGCGCTTCAGCGTACGCCTGCTTCTTCTTCCCTTTCTGAGGAGCAACGTCATGGCGCTCATGTTCAGGCGCATTGCGCGCAATTTCATCAAAGCAGGCTATTTTCCGACCGACGAGCCAACGCTGGAGCGGGCACTGTCCGCGCTGGCGCCGGCCGCCGGACCGATGTGCATCCTCGATCCGTGTGCAGGCGAAGGCGTCGCCATTGCTGAGGCCGCGCACGTGCTCGGCCGCGAGCGTGTGTCCGCGTTCGCAGTCGAGTTCGACCGCGAGCGTGCGAGCCACGCCCGGCAGTTGGTCGACCATTGCATCCATGGCGACTTGATGGACACGCTGATCTCGCGACAGTCCTTCGGCCTGCTCTGGCTCAATCCGCCCTATGGCGATCTGTCGAAGGACGCCGATGGCAACATCGGTTACCAGGGCCAGGGCCGCGCCAGGCTGGAAAAGCTGTTCTACCAGCGCACGCTGCCGCTGCTGCAATACGACGGCGTGTTGATCTTTATCGTGCCGGCCTATGTGCTGGACGCCGAACTGGTCGGATGGCTGACGCGCCACTTCGCCGAGTTGCGCATCTACCGAGCGGTGGAAACGCAGTTCAAGCAGGTGGTGATCTTCGGCCGTCGGATTCGTCAACGCGATCAGGCTTCGGACGCGGTGAAAGCCACGCGTGGTCTGCTGCTGCAGATCGGGCAAGGCGACGCCGATGCCGAGGAGTTGCCGGTCGAGTGGCCGTTCCTGCCATACACGGTCCCTGCCAGCGTCGAGGCGCCGGAGCACTTCTACCGCGTGTCGATGGAGCCCGAACAGTTCGGTGACGAGGTCGGTCGGCTGCAGGGCCTGTGGCCCGCATTCGATACGCACCTCGGGGCCGCACAGCAGTCATTGCGGCCGCCGGCGCGGGCCTTGTCGCATTGGCATCTCGCCTTGGCTCTGGCCGCAGGCGCGATTTCCGGTGTCGTGCAATCCAAGACCGGGCGCGTGCTCGCCGTCAAAGGCGACACGCACAAGGAGAAGACGTTGCAGACGGAATACACCGAACGCGACGACGGCTCCGTGGCCGAAACGCGGATCCTCACCGACAAGTTCGTACCGGTCATCCGGGCCTGGGACATGACCCCGGGCTCGGCGACGCATGGTCAGGTGCTGACCATTCGTTGACCGCCTTTCCTCGACGGCTTGCCGTCGTGCTCATCCACCCACCGGGGCCACGTTCCCCGATGGGGGCCGTGGCTCCTCCTTCCACGCGAAAGGAGAACCATCAATGGCTTCCAGCAACAGCCGCAGGCCGCGGCGCTTGTTCCCGATCGGCGCCTTGATCTTCAGCGCAGGCGTCGAGAAAAAAATGCAGGAAGGCCGCCTCGACCCGATGCCGTACTTCCATCGCCACACGCGTGGCGACTGGGGTGACGTCTCGGACCTGCAGTGGTTTGAGAACAACGGTGCGCTGACGTTAGGTGGGCACCTCGATTCGATCTATGTGGTCACGCGCGAGCTGACCATTCGCATCTACACGGAAGCCGATCGCAGCGCGACGTACATCGCGCTGCCTTCCGAAGCTTGTCCGATCGCGGCCGTTTCCTGACGTCGCACGCGTTCCTTCTTTTCACCCACGGGGTCCAACACCCCGCTGGGGATGGTGGCCCCGAACATCCAGGAGCTACCACCATGTCAACCGCAGCACCCACCGCCGAACGCATTTCCACCCCGCTTTTCCCGAGCGGCCGGATTGTCGCTACTGCCGCGGTCGATGAACTGGTCCAGCAGGGCCGGCTCAACCCGATCCCGTATCTGCACCGCCACCTCGGCGGCGATTGGGGCGATCTCAGCGCAGCGGATCGGCGCTCGAACGACGCCGCTTTGAGGTCGGGCGAAGACCGACTGTTCTCGTCGTATCAGGTCAGGCCGGACTTGAAGATCTGGATCATCACCGAATGGGATCGCAGCGTCACGACCGTGCTGCTGCCCAGCGACTACTGACCCCTTCGATTTCCTCCGCTGTATTTCTTCCCACCCGGGGCACGTCATCGCCCCTGCGGGGGAGGTGCGTGCCCCATTCTTTTGGAGCCGCACCATGCCCCTCGATCTCGGAAATTCCCTCGCCGCCGACGGCACGCCTGTACAGGGCGACCTGCTCGACGCAGCCAACGCTTCTCTCACGCTCAGCCTGCAGGACTTCGTCTCCGAGTTCGGCGACGAGCTGCTCGACTCGTTGAACCGCGCCAACCCGCCGGTCTACACCGGACAACCGCGTGCGCATCGGCAGCTCGTCATCGCCTGTCTCAAACGGAGACTGTTTCCTGCGCAGGCCGAAGTGGTCCATGCCGTCACCGAGCTGCTCGTCGACCGCGGCGAACGCGCCGCAATCGTCAACGGCGAAATGGGCTGCGGCAAGACGACCGTCGGCATTGCGACGGCTGCCGTGCTCAACGCCGAAGGCTTCCGTCGCACCTTGGTCGTCTCACCGCCGCACCTAGTCTACAAGTGGCGGCGGGAGATTCAGGAGACGGTCGCCGGCGCGCGAGTCTGGGTGCTCAACGGACCCGACACGCTGGTCAAGCTGCTGAAGCTGCGCGAGCAGTTGGATGTGCCGACGCGGGCCCAGGAGTTCTTCGTCTTGGGTCGGGTGCGGATGAGGATGGGCTTCCACTGGCGGCCCAGCTTCAGCCGGCGGCGTACGGCGCGTTACGACGTCGGGACGTGCCCGCAGTGCGGCCATGTCATTACTGACCTCGATGGCGAACCGATCGACGTCGCCGCGCTCGAGGCGGAGGAATATCGCCGCAAGTGCGCCCACTGCGCTTCGGCGCTGTGGACGCTGATCCGTCCCAGGGGCTTGTCCTCCAGCGACCAATCATCGGCCGTTCTCCGCGCCCTCAAGCGCATTCCCACCATCGGCGAAGTCACCGCGCAGAAGCTGATGCAGAAGTTCGGCGACGCGTTCCTTGCGTCGATGCTCGGGGACAACATCCACGAGTTCATCAACCTGATGGACGACCGTGGCGATCTGGTCTTCTCCGACCGTCAAGCGCACCGCATGGAGCGCGCGATGGCGAACATGGAGTTCGGCTTTGGTGAGGGCGGCTACCAGCCCAGCGAGTACATCAAGCGCTACTTGCCGCAAGGCACGTTCGACCTGCTCATCGCCGACGAGGCGCATGAGTACAAGAACGGTGGTAGTGCACAGGGCCAGGCCATGGGGGTACTCGCGGCGAAGGCACGCAGAACGCTGCTGCTCACTGGCACGCTGATGGGCGGGTACGGCGACGACCTGTTCCACCTGCTGTTCCGTGCCTTGCCTGGGCGAATGATCGAAGACGGCTACCGTCCCACCAAGAGCGGCAGCATGACGTCGGCCGCGATGGCGTTCATGCGCGATCACGGTGTCCTCAAGGACATCTATTCCGAGAGCACCGGCACGGCGCACAAGACGGCCAAGGGCACCAAGGTCTCGGTGCGCACTGTCAAGGCGCCGGGCTTCGGGCCGAAGGGCGTGCTGCGTTGTGTGTTGCCCTTCACGGTGTTCCTCAAGCTGCGGGACATCGGCGGCAATGTGCTGCCGCCGTACGACGAGGAGTTTCGCGAGGTCGCGATGGATGCGGCGCAAGCCGCGGCCTATCGCGATCTGGCGGGCAGGCTCAACGCGGAGCTGCGGCAAGCGCTGGCGAAGCGGGACACGACGCTTCTCGGTGTGGTCCTCAACGTGCTGCTGGCCTGGCCGGACTGCTGTTTCCGTTCCGAAGTGGTGACGCACCCGCGTACACGTCAGACCTTGGCGTTCGTCCCGGCTCAGTTCCACGACATGCAGGTCATGCCGAAGGAACGCGAGCTGATCGAGATCTGCCGGCAGGAGAAGGCAGCAGGTCGCAAGACCCTGGTCTACAGCGTCTACACCGGCACGCGCGATACGACGTCGCGTTTGAAGGTGCTGCTGGAGCAACACGGCCTCAAGGTCGCGGTACTGCGCGCGAGCGTGGATGCGGCACGCCGCGAGGACTGGATTGCCGAGCAGCTCGATCGCGGCATCGATGTCCTCATCACCAATCCGGAGCTGGTGAAGACTGGCCTCGATTTGCTCGACTTCCCAACGATCGTGTTCATGCAGTCGGGCTACAACGTCTACAGCCTGCAACAGGCCGCTCGGCGCTCATGGCGCATTGGGCAGAAGCAGTCGGTGAAGGTGATCTTCCTCGGCTATGCGGGCACGTCGCAGATGACGTGCCTGTCGCTGATGGCGAGGAAGATCATGGTGTCGCAGAGCACGTCGGGCGACGTACCGGAATCCGGGCTCGACGTCCTGAACCAGGACGGTGACTCGGTGGAGGTGGCGCTGGCACGGCAGTTGGTGCATTGAGCTTGGATGGCCCCTTCGGGGGCCATTCTCTTGATGAATCGAACGCGCGGCCAGCACGGTCTGGGAATCCATCAGCCCAGGCCACGATCACCGATCCAGTTCCTTGGTACGCGGCGAGCAGCTGACCCTTACCCAATCGACTGCGGCCCGACCCCTACCAGGAGATAGAGGCGCGACGCCTTTTTCTATGGTGTCGTATCGAT
Source organism: Chitinimonas koreensis (assembly GCF_014353015.1). Classification (NCBI taxonomy): domain Bacteria; kingdom Pseudomonadati; phylum Pseudomonadota; class Betaproteobacteria; order Neisseriales; family Chitinibacteraceae; genus Chitinimonas; species Chitinimonas koreensis. The sequence continues at coordinate 5,575,442 of NZ_CP060704.1, read as the reverse complement.
CTGCTTTTCGATATTGCCAAAACATGAAACAGGCGGAAGCGCGATGCCGGGGTCGACTCGATCGCCCTGGCGGCTGACTGCGCAGTCGCAATCGATGCGACGACCGCAGCGCACCATGCCGCTTCCCCCAAAACGCATCTCCCTGTCGGTCCGCTTGACGTTGCCGCCAGATTCTCGTCCGGCCATCCCGCCGAAGGCATCAGCCGGGCTGCGAGGACGGACGCGATCGCGACACTCCACTCGCTGACCATGGACCGAAGCGGGAGCACAGCCCCACCCCGACCACCGACCCGCCCGTCCCCATACGGCACAGGCAGTACCTGTGCTCGCGAACCGCCCCCTCAAGAGCTACGTGACCCCATGAAGCAATTGTTCCGATCGCTCGCACGTTCACCGCTTTCCCTTCTTCCTGCCGCCATCTCCGCCCTGGCTGCGTCGGCCGCGCTGTCAGTGCCCACCGAGGCATTTGCTCAGCGCCAGTTGCCCGGCCATACCGTGATCGGTTACCCGTTACCGTTGCAGCCGATACGGCAAGGCGGCTTCGCGCGCATCTTCCGAACCGTCGATAGCCGGACGCGTCAGCTTGTGCTGGCGCCGATCGCGGACAACGAGAACGAGCTGCCCTCCGATCCTTGCGTGAGCACCGTGCCCGGCACCAGCGCGGTCGCGGGCAATCCGATCGTGGTGCAGAGCGGCAACAAGGTCCAGATCGACGCCGATTTCGGCGGTACCGGCGAAATGCCGCTTGAGCTGGTGCGCACCTATTCGGCGGCTTCCGACCACGAGCGAGGCCTGTTCGGTGCGGGCTGGAGCAGCAATGTCGAACACACGCTCGCGTTCTACTCGGGCACTCTCTCGAATCCCGTGCTCGAATGCGAAGCGCGGCTCGCAGGCGGCGGGGAATGTTCGCGCGTCACGAACCCGACGTCGCTCGTGGTGCGGACGGAATCCGGCCGCGAATATCGCTACAACTGGAATGCCGAGGCGGGCAAGTTCAAGAGCAGTGCCGATCCGCTCACGTCGATCGTGAAGGTGCCTGGCATCGGCTACTCGCTGCGGCGCGATGGTGGTTCCTCCATGGATTTCGACCTCGGCGGGCGCGTCAGCCGCATGACCGACGAATTCGGAATCGCGTGGACCTACACCTACGCCACGGACCGCATCACTATCCAGCGGAGCGGCGGACGCGCAGTGACGATCACCTTCGATCCCGCGCGCGCGTTGGCCACGTCAGTCACCGATCCGGCCGGCAACGTCTATGCGTACAGCTACACCAGTCCTTACGAGGGCGCGACGGCGGATCGGCTCTCCACAGTCGACTATCCCGGAACGGCAGCGGACTCGCGCACTTACCACTACGAGAACACAGGCTTTCTCAACCGGCTCACCGGCGTTTCCATCGGTGGAGTTCGCTATGCGACGTTCGACTATCACCCGAACGGCTGGGGCAAGAGCACCGCGCATGCCGGCGGTGCGGAGAAGGTAACCCTGAGTTACGGTGCCGATTCGGCCGGCACCTATACCGATGTGACCAATGCCCTGGGTCTGACCAGCCGCTATCGCTATGGGTTGTACGGTGGTGCGCGCAAGCTGACCCAAGTCGATCGCCCGGCGTTCGACGGCTGCCCGCAGGCCGCAGCGTCGTACGTATACGACGGCAGCGGCCGCGTCTCCAACACGTTCGACTGGAACGGCATCGAGTCGCGTTTCCAGTACGACAGCGCCGGCCGTCTGCGCAGCAAGCGCGAAGGCATCAGCAGCGCGACGCCGTCCGGGCTTCGCTACACGACGCTGGAGTGGGACACGGTGAACAATCGACTGCTGTCGATCACCGAAGGCGAGGTCGACGCCGCGGCGCGCAACGCCGATCGGCCGATCCGAACCACGACTTACGCCTATGCCGACAGCACGACCGCGACGGTCGGCGCCGGCAGCGTCGGTGGTGATGTGAAGAACCGCCTGAAGTCGGTCACCGTCACCAGCCATGTCGGTCGCCTGGTCGAAGAGAAGACGACCTACCTGTACACGCTGTTCGCCAGCGGCGATCCGAGAATCCAGACGATTGCCGAAGACGGCCCGGTCGCGGGCACCGGTGATCGCGTCGTCACGACCCTCAATGGCCACGGTGACGTGCTGTCCGTCGCCAATTCGAAGAATCACCGGACGAGCTATAGCTACAACGCCGCAGGTCTTCCCACGCAGGTCACCGATCCCAATAGCGCAAAGACCGACTTCAGCTATGACGCGCGCGGGCGAGTGAGTACGTCGACCCGTTACTACGCCGGCTCCGCGCAAACGAGCGTTTTCGAGTACGACCGGTTCGGCAACCTCAGCGTTCTGCGCGAACCAGGCAAGCCCGAACTGCGCCAGCGATACGATGAGGCAGGCAGGCTGACGTCGCAGGTGCTGCGCTATGCTGCGTCGGCGCCTGGGCGCTACACCGAGCAGACGACATCGATCGCGTACAACGCGTTGTCGCTGCCGGTCGAGCGCCGCTCTTCCACTGCCCAAGTCATCGAGGGGAGCTGCACCACCCAGCCTGATGGCACGCTGCTTTGCACGAGCCCGATCTATGCACCCGGCGGCACCGAGCGCGGCGAATTCCGCCGCTACGACCAGAGCGGCCGCCTAGTGGCCGTCAGCGGTGCGAAATTCGCACCGTGGCCGAGCAGTTCGCTGTACGAGCCGCCGCTCGAACGCGATGCCACGACGACGTTCGGCTATGACGCGAACGGCCAGTTGACCTCGGTCATGGACCCGCTCCTGCAGTCCACGACTTTCGAGTACGACAGTATCGGACGCAGGATCGCGACCAACGACGCGAACGGGCGCACGAGCGTCAGCTACGCCTTTGCGGATGCCGATGCGAACTACGCGCTGCGCGTCACGGTGGCGCCGCCCGTCGGCGGCATGACCGTTCAGTCGTTCGACGGCTTGGGCAATCTGCTGCTGCAGGAAAACCCCGACTCCGGCGCCACCGAGTATTCGTATACCGCGGCCGGTCAGCTCGACATGGTCACCTCGGCGGATCGCAGCGCGCGCGTTTACACCTACGACACCCTTGGTCGGGTGACGAAGATCGCCGCCGGCAAGCTGTCGGCACAGGCGCGCAACGGCTATCAGCTGATGCGGGTCATCCGCGCGCCGTACGCCACCCAGCCGATCTCGCCATCGCCGTCCGGTGTCCAGACGTTCGACGAGAAGGCCGAGACCTTCGTGTACGACACCTGTTCGGGCGGCGTCGGCCGCCTGTGCAGCGCGGTGTATGGCCCGTCCGCCTGGAAGACCAGCTACACCTACGGCGACTACGGCCGTCCGCTGTCGCGGACCGAGAACAGTCTGGTGGCCAACTGGTCCCAGCGTGTGGGCTACCGCTACGACAGCTACGGCCGTCCGTTCGCGCTCGACTACCCCAACGGCGACGCGATCGAATATGGCTACGTGGGCGGGCGCGTCGAGAAGGTCGACGCCCTGATCGGCGGCCTGCGCCGCAATGTTGTCGACCAGATCGGCTACGGCAGCGACGGGACTGTTTCCCGCTATATCGCTGGCAATGGCCTGGAGTGGACGAGGGCAACCGACTTGAACGGCCGGTCGACACAGATTGGCCTCGGTGCCGTTCAGACACTGAGCTACGCCTACGACCAGGTCGGCCGCATGTCCAGCGTCGGCCACAGCCAGGATACGGCGGCGTCGCAGACGTACGGATACGATGCGATGTCGCAGCTCACCAGCAGCACGCGCAGCGGTGTCGCGGAGACCTGGAGTTACGACGCGATCGGCAACCGCGAGTATTACGACCGCGCCGGCCGTGGTCACGACTTCGTCTACTCGGATGGTCATCTGACCGAGATCGCAGGCGCGTCGAACCGGATGTACGCCTACGACCTGGTCGGTCGCCGCAGCGAGCAGTTCGACAATGGCGAAAGTACGCTGTTCGACTACGACCCGTGGGGCGTCCAGCGCTTCCTGTTCCGCCCATACGATGTCGGCACGGTCTGCGAACCGACCGATCCGTCGCGCTGCACCCAACGTGCGCCGGCGGTGGTCGAGTACGGTAGCAACCATCGCGGACAGCGCACATACAAGGCCACGCTGCAGTTCGCCGGTCTGACTGCGGAGTGCCGGCGGGGCGGCTACGTTCCGGGATGCTTCCCGACGAACGTGTCGCGGGTCGGCTTGAGCCTCTATCTCTACGGCGAGGACGGCACCTTGCTGGCCGAACAGAGCGCGCTGCGCGACGATACGATCGTGTCGTCGTCGAACTACGTCTACCTCGGCAGCATGCCGGTCGGCGTGATCCGCGATGGGCAGCTGCATCACATCGCGGGGGATCACCTCGGCCGGCCGGAAGTGGTGACGAACGCAGCGCAGAACGTGGTCTGGCGCGCGCGCAACCTCGCCTACCATCGTGAAGTGACGCAGCGCAACGCAGTGTTCGGCGACCTCAACTTGGGCTTCGCGGGCCACTACTATGACGCCGAATCGAACCTGTACTACAACTGGCACCGCTACTACGACCCAAGCACGGGCAGCTATACGCAGCCCGATCCCATCGGCTTGTTGGGCGGAATCAATGGCTATGCCTACGTCTCCGGAAACCCAATCGCGTTCGTCGATCCTTACGGCTTGTGGGCTTTCGGCGACCCGTTGCCGCAAGGGCTGGTCGACTTCTCCGCGGGGATGGGTGACGCGCTGCTGCTGGGTTTGGTGACGAACTGCGTGAGGTGGCCGGGATCGATGGCGGTGTCGACCCGTGCTCTGACGCATACAGTTATGGCGAATGGGCGGGGATCGGGGTATCGCTCGCGGCGGGCGGCTACAGTGGACTTCGCGCTGCTGGCACGCGAGGTCTGGGCAAGGAGTTCTCCCATTGGATTCCGAACCGCATGGGTGGACCTCGGTCCCTGTGGAATGGAAACTATGTTCCAAGGGAAGTTCACGCCCTGTCCGACCCATTCCGTTATCGTTTCATGGCAAAAGCATGGAAGCTCGAGAATCCAATGCCGAACGTCCTATTCCAACAGTGGGTCCGGGTACCGAACGCAATCAAGGGAACTGCGGCGGGTGCCGCCTATGGCGCTGCGGGGGCTGAACTGTCGGGGTGCCCATGTCGTTGATCGATCTGTTGCTGAAGCTGCTCCGCCGGGGTACGAGCCTTTCCAGTCTCGAACAACTCGTCCTGGATGCCGTCCGTGCACGATTGCCGGAGCCGCTGTCTGTGCGGTGGGACGAGCAGGTACGTACCATCAACAAGGTCCAGCGCCTGCCCGACGGCGTAGAGGTGAACTTTTATCGCATGAAGGACGGGCGCCCGAGCTTGGACGAGGCACTGGCATTTCCAAACCGTACGGAAGAACTGCTCATCGCGGAAGTCCGTATCGAGCTTGATCTTCTGCCTCGGCACGCCAAACTTTCGGCGCGGGTGTGGTGCGTCAAGGGATTTCTGTTCTCCATCGAATACGCAGGCAGCAGCAAGTACGTCGAGGAAGCGCTAGGCATGGACCCCGCGCCGCAGTTGAAGATCGAGTGCCAGCTCAAGGCTGACCTTGCCGCTACCGGTTAGTGCGCAGCGCGGTCGTAGATGGACGACGACGCCCAGCGGAGAGCTGGGCGTCGTTGCATGGAGACATTCCTCGATATTTCTCGTGCGCGTGGTCGGCTTTTCGCCGGATACGTCCCGGCCACGTTGGAAAGCTGCTGATGAATGTCGACATTGGTTCACTTGCAAAGATCATCCTCGCGGCCAGACGGCGGAAGCTGTTCCGGAGCGCACCCATTTTTGATGCGCATGCTGTCGTTTCGCCGGACGAATTACGGTACCTAGACAGCAAGGTCGGGACAGCGCTCCCTGCGGCGCTACGCGATTGGCTGCTCGCGGTCGGATACGGCGATATCGACGACGAGCTGAGCTTCCGAGAGGCATGGTTTGCTGCCCTTGAGACTGGGCCATTGCAAGGCAGCGCCACTTTCGCGCAGGACACTCTTGGCAACTTCTATGCATTCGACGCGGCGGGGCGCATCTATTTCCTGGCTCGGTCCGAGCCTGCGTTCACGGTCGTGGCCGAGAACTTCTCAGTGTTTGTCGAGGAACTCATTCGTCGCGACTACAAGCTAGGCGAATGGATGGATGCTGTGAAGATGGAGACCTATGCGCGGTGAGGCAAACATCGGCATGTCAGGTGCAAGTGCAGCATCATCGGGTAGGCCATGCCACCGTTGACCGAACTGCTGGGCAAGTTGCTCGGGCGTAGCCGCGGTCTGTCCGGTCTGGAACTGCGCGTGCTGGATGCCGTACGCGCGCTGCTGCCTGCGCCACAGGCCTGTCAGTGGGACGAACAGGTGCGGACCATCAACAAGGTCCAACGTCTGCCCGACGGGGTGGAAGTCGATTTCTATCGGATGAAGCAGGGGCGACCGAGCTTCGACGAGGCGTTGGCATTCCCGAACCGCGAGGGCGAATTGCTCCTCGCGATCGTTAGCATCGTGCTCGATCAGGCACCGTGGCCTTCCGAGCTCGCGGCGCGTGTGTGGTGCACCAGGGGTTCCTGTTCTCCATCGAGTACGACGGCAGCAGCAAGTACGTCGACGAGGCCCTGGACATGGATCCGCCCCCGCCACTGCGGATCGACTGCCGGCTCGTCGGTGATCTTGCCGCCGCTCGCTGAGCAGACCCTTCCGGTCGTTGGAGCGATGCCCGGCGAGCCGCTGGGCGTCGTCGCGTCTTCGCTCAGTTTCGCGGCCTAGGACTTTCGCGCGCGCTTGACCGGCTTCTCGCTGCGATGCAGAAACTCGGCGAATGTTGCCTGTGGATCGATGCCGACGTATCGGCAGTAATCGATGAACTCGACGACGTCGATGCGCCGGGAACCCCGTTCGAGATGGCTCAGCGTGGACTGCGGCCAGCCGAACGCATCTGCAAGGGTGCCCTGCGTGATGCCTGTCCGCTCGCGGGCTTCGCGCAGCAAATCGACCAGGACGCGGTATTCCTCGCGGTAGATGGACTTGGGCATGGGCCGTGGCACTTGAACGGCCCCACACGCTATTCGCGCATTCCGATATTCGGAAAATGCCAAAACATGAAATGTCTGCCAGCCTGTGCCGGCACCCGCGCCCATGCCCATCCGGCGTGTCGACCTGAAACGGGTCGTGGAACGTGCCGGATTCCCGCGTTTCCACGCTGCTGATTTCTGAAATGTTGACGGCATCGCTTCCAAAGAGGTGCCGCATGCCACCGTTCCAACGTTTCAGCCTTCTCCTCGCGATCGATGCATTGCTGCCCGGTTGCGCAACCCAACCGATCGCGCCGCCGGACCCGCCGCCGCTTGCAGCGCACACGGCCGCTCCCTCGGCGCCTGATACGCCGGTGCCCGTGGTGCGTCAGGGGCGCTACACCCTGGTCGAGATGGTCCCGGCGCAAGACCAGCGTGATCTGCTGCAGCAAGTCGTGACGATCTCGATCCCTGCCGCGATCGACGCCAACGTCGGCGATGCGCTGCGCCATGTCCTGCTCCGCACCGGATACCGGCTCTGCGACTCCCAGGATATGTCGGCGCTGCATGACCTTCCCCTACCGGCCGCGCACTTGGACCTAGGCCCTTGCCGCTTCGAGGCATCCTGCTGGTCCTGGCCGGGCCGGCCTGGGAGCTGTCGGTCGATGACGTGGCACGGTACGTCTGCTTCAGCAGGCGCGCCGCGCCGAACGCCGTCGCCGCGCCTGCCGCTGACCCTTCGACCAAAGGAGCGGAACCATGACGGATTTCCGCATCGCTTCGGAGACGGACCGGCGTGCCCGCCTGATGCAACGGGTAGCGATGGCTGTCGTGCTCGTCATCGGTGCGATCACGGCGGTGAACAGCATCAAACTCTCGCGCCTGGCCGATCAGGCACAGGCCGATCCTTACGCGGCGCAGTTCAACGCGCTGTCTGCCCGCGTCGCCGCGCTCGAACGGCAGGTCGACGGCATGGCGCGACAGCCCGTGGGCGTGAAGCAAGTCGACTTCGAGCTTGATCGGCAAGCGCTCGAAGCCCGGCTTACCGCGATCGAGCGAGCACGCGAAGGCGTCGCCCAGGCTGCCGATGTGCAGGTGCTGCAAGCCCGGCTGGATCGAGCCGAGGCGCAGCTGGTCAAGGCGCAACAGCGGTCGCGGCTCACCGCGACAACGCGGCGTCGCGTCGCCACGACGGAAGCGCCGGCCACGCCTGTTCCCCCGTTCCGGGTCATAGGGCTGCAGCAACGGGCGGGAACGCGCTTCCTCTCGATCCTTCCGCAGGGCGCAGCCGCGCTCGCGCACGCTCGCCTGCTGCACGAAGGCGACCACGAAGGCGCGTGGCATCTGCAGTCGATCGGAGCGAACGCCGCGGTGTTCCGCGTGGCCGGCCAGATCCTGCGCGTGGCGATGCCGTAGGAGCCGGTGATGACGCGTTTTCAGGTCAGCCTGTGCATCATTGCCGTCCTTGCCGCTGCCGCTCTCACCGCTTCCGCGCAGCCCGTGTCGACGGCCGACGCCCGTACGGCGAACAGTCAGGCGCAGGCGAGCATCAACGCCGCGCTCGATGCGAGCCAGGCGCGCGATTGGGGCCTGCGCGCCGAGGAATGGACGCGCTACCGGCAAGTGATGCGGGGACCGCTCGGCATCTACTCGCCGAATCTCGATCCGCTGACCGCGCTCGGCATTGAGGCTCGCAGCGACGAGGAACGCAGGCGCTACGCCGAGTTGCAGGTGCGCATCGAGGCGCAGCGTGTCGAGAAGCTGCTGACCTACCAGCGCGCCTACGATGCAGCCTGGCAGCGCCTGTTTCCCGGCCAACGGCGCGTGAACATGCCGGACGCCAAGGCGCCGATTGCCGGCAACACAGGCTCCGGACGCTTGGCCGTGTTCGTGAAAGCCGACTGTGCGCCCTGCACGCAGCGCGTGCGGCAGCTACAGGCCACCGGTACCGCATTCGACCTCTACCTGGTCGGGAGCCGCCAGGACGATGCGCAAATCCGGCAATGGGCGGCACACGCAGGTGTCGACCCGGCCAAGGTGCGCGCCCGGGCGATCACACTCAATCACGACGCCGGGCGCTGGCTGTCGCTCGGCCTGCCCGGCGAGCTGCCGGCCGTGGTGCGCGAAGTGAATGGGCAATGGCAGCGGCAGCAATGACCGAGCGCGCGACCGCGTGGGCAGTCCCCTATGCGCGTCGTGCTGGCGCTCTGCTGCTTGCAGCGGCGCTGTGCGCACATGCGCAGGAGGCGCCGCCCCGGCCTACCAACTCGCGGCGCGCCAAGCGGGCGTGCCGTCGCCAGTGCTGTATGCGGTCGCACTGCAGGAGAGCGGCATCCAGCGGCGCGGCCGGCTCGCGCCGTGGCCGTGGACCCTCAACGTCGCCGGTATGCCGCGACGCTATGCCACCCGTGCCGAAGCGTGCCGTGAGCTACAGCAGGCGCTCGGCCGCACCAGTGCGACCCGGATCGACGTCGGCCTCGGCCAGGTCAATCTCGGCTATCAGGCGCACCGCTATTCGCATCCCTGCGAACTGCTCGACCCCTACCGCAATCTCGCCACCGCCGCCGAAATCCTCCACGAGCAATACACGCCTGGCGAGGACTGGCTGCTCGCCATCGGTCGCTATCACCGACCCGCGGGCGGCACGCCCGCTGCGCGCTATCGGCGCAGCGTGCATCGGCATCTGACCCGTGTGCTCGGTCCCGCTTCATCCCCATCGATCCAACAGGTGGCTCCGCCATGAACCGCACCGTCCTACTCGCCGTCCTGGGGCTGCTGCAGCTTTCGCCTGCCGCAGCACACACCCATCCGCCGCTGATCGTCGTGGACGACCGTGGCGGCGTGTCCGCGATGCCTTACTACGAGGCACTCAATCCGCAGGCCGAACCGGCCGCGCCGTCGTCGACGCAGCCGCGCATCGGGAATGCAGCCGATGCCGAGGCAGCCATGCTGCCGGTGCGCTCGGCACGCCTCTCGCCAGGGGCCGAACCTCGCCGCGCGATCCGTGCGCCTGGGCTGACGCCGCTGTTCCTGATCGGCGACGACGACCGCTCCCGTGCCTGGCTGCAGCGCCGGCAGGCAGCGCTGCGCGACGCGAACGCGGTCGGGCTGGTGGTGAATGTCGCCACAGCGGATGCACTGTCCTCGCTGCGGCTGCTCGCGCCCGGCCTGGTGCTCTCGCCCGTGTCGGGTGACGACCTCGCTCAAAGGCTGGGCATTCGCCACTATCCGGTGCTGATTACGGCCTCCGGCATCGAGCCGTAGGCGATGCGATGACGCAGTCGCATGCGGTCGAGGTGCTGCTGCGCCCCGCGGTCGAGCTATACAGCCTGGCGGTGTGCGCGGGCGCTGTCGTGCTATGCCTCGCGGCGCCGTGGTCGCTCGCGCTCGATCCACTGCTCGGCCGTTGCTCGGCCGCCGCGTTCGCGGCATTCGGCGCGCTGCGCCTGCGCGATGCCCTCGCGATCCTGCGCTACCGGCGAAACATCCGACGTCTACCACGCTACGTGATGACGAGCCGCGACGTGCCGGTGAGCCAGCACCGCTTGTTCATCGGTCGCGGCTTTCGTTGGGAGCAGCGGCATACCCACCGGCTGATGCAGACCTATCGACCCGAATTCCGGCGCTTCGTCGAGCCGACGGCGGTCTACCGGATCGCGCGGCGACTGGAGGAACGGCTGGAGTTCGCACCGGCGCCATTGCCGAAGATGGCGCGCGCGCTGGCGTGGGACAGCCCGCTCAATCCGGCGCGGCCGTTGCCGCCAGTTGGTGGACTACCGCGGCTGCACGGTATCGAGCCGCACGAGATCGACGTCACGTTGCCACTGGGCGAGCGTGTTGGACACACGCTGGTGCTGGGCACGACCCGCTGCGGCAAGACGCGACTGGCCGAGCTGTTCATCACCCAGGACATCCGCCGCAAGGTCAATGGCCAGCACGAGGTCGTGATCGTCTTCGACCCGAAGGGCGATGCCGACCTGTTGAAGCGCATGTACGTGGAGGCCGAGCGCGCTGGCCGTGGCGGCGAGTTCTATGTCTTCCACCTCGGCTGGCCAGACATCAGCGCGCGCTACAACGCCGTGGGCCGGTTCGGCCGCATCTCCGAGGTCGCGACGCGCATCGCCGGCCAGCTCTCCAGCGAAGGCAACAGCGCCGCCTTCAAGGAATTCGCCTGGCGATTCGTGAACATCATCGCGCGCGCCCTGGTCGAGCTGGGACAGCGGCCGGACTACCTGCTGATCCAGCGCCACGTCATCAACATCGACGCGCTATTCATCGAATACGCGCAGCGCTACTTCGCACAGCACGACCCGAAGGCCTGGGAAGTCATCGTCCAGCTCGAGGCGAAGCTCAACGAAAAGAACACGCCGCGCAACATGATCGGGCGCGAGAAACGCGTGGTCGCGCTCGACCAGTACCTGTCGCAGGTGCGCGTCTATGACCCAGTGCTCGATGGCTTGCGTAGCGCGGTGAGGTACGACCGGACGTATTTCGACAAGATCGTCGCTTCGTTGCTGCCGCTGTTGGAGAAGCTCACCACCGGCAAGATCGCACAGCTGCTCGCGCCGAACTATTCGGATCTGGCCGACCCGAGGCCGATCTTCGACTGGATGCAAATCATCCGGAAGCGCGCGATCGTCTATGTCGGGCTGGATGCACTGTCCGACGCCGAGGTGAGCGCGGCGGTCGGCAATTCGATGTTCGCAGACCTCGTGTCCGTAGCTGGTCACATCTACAAGTTCGGCATCGACGACGGGCTGCCCGGCGCGGCGAGCGGCGCGAAGGTGTCGATCAATGTGCATGCCGACGAGTTCAACGAGTTGATGGGGGATGAATTCGTGCCGCTCGTCAATAAGGGCGGTGGGGCCGGCGTGCAAGTGACGGCTTACACGCAGACCCTCAGCGACATCGAGGCGCGCATCGGCAATCGCGCCAAGGCCGGCCAGGTGGTCGGCAACTTCAACAACCTGTTCATGCTGCGCGTGCGCGAAACCGCGACGGCAGAACTGCTCACGCGCCAACTGCCGAAGGTAGACGTGTACGCCACCAGCGTAATGAGCGGCGCCACCGACAGCTCGGACCCACGCGGCAACACGGCCTTCACCTCCAGTACGCAGGACCGCGTCACCAGTACGAGCGTGCCGCTGATCGAACCTGCGCATGTGGTCGCGCTGCCGAAGGGCCAATGCTTCGCGTTGCTTGAGGGCGGCAATCTCTGGAAGGTCCGCATGCCGCTTCCGGCGCCCGACCCCGATGAAGTGATGCCGAAGGATCTGCAGGAGCTGGCCGGCTACATGCGGCGGCACTACGTTGAAGCTGGCGACTGGTGGGAAAGCACAGGACTGCCGGGGTTGCGCGACGATGCGCTGCCCGCCGAGCTGCTGGACGATTTCAAGCAGATGGCCGCTGTTGAAGAGCGGATTGCGGCATGAGCGATCCGGCGGCCGCGGCGCAACGTCAGCAGCAGCAACAGCAGGGCCTGATCGCCGGATTGGTCACGCTGCCAATCCGCTTCGTCGGTGTGCTGTGCGGGTCGCTGCTGCTGTGCATCGTGATTGAATGCATGGGTATGCACTTCTTCTGGCCCGAGCAGGGCTGGCGGCATGCACAAGGCATGCTTCACGACGAGCTGGAACAGCTCTCGACGCACTTCACCCGCAGCGCGCTCGTGCAAGAACCTGGACGTACGGCGCATCGCCTGGTCGAACACGGGTACGACTGGCTGTTCATCAAGAGCGGGCTGCTGGACTGGATTCGCGACGCTGCGGCGCAGGCCCGCGTCGGCGGCGATCGGACGACGAAGGATTTCCGCTACTACACGGGCGTGGTCTACGCGCACGTGGAGAGCTACCTGATCGCGTCCGCCTACACGGTGCTCGTCTTCCTCGTGCGGCTGCTGGTGCTGTGCCTCACGCTGCCGCTCTTCCTGCTGGCCACATTCGTCGGCCTGGTCGACGGTTTGGTGCGCCGAGATATTCGCCGGTTTGGTGCAGGTCGTGAATCGGGCTTCATCTATCACCGTGCCAGGGGCTGCATGCTTCCGCTGCTGACACTGCCCTGGGTGACGTACTTGGCCTTGCCCGTGAGCGTTCATCCGCTACTCGTAGCGCTCCCCTGTGCAACCTTGCTGGGGCTGTCCGTCGCTATCGCTGCGGCGACTTTCAAGAAATATCTATGAGCGAGAGCCCGTGTCTCCGAGGAAGGCGCCACACCGTGAACTTAGGTCGCACACTTGCAGCCACCTTAGTCCTGCGTGCAGAGCAAAGCACATCTCGAGCTTGGAGTCTGCGGGTGGTCGTCGGTGTTCGAAGAACGGGGCGGCATGCTGGCCGAAGATCATTCTTCGCTCCGTGACGGGCTATCCTCCTGCTTAGGCGAACAAGTCGCGTCGACTGACGTGCAGCCGCTTATCTACTTTGCTTGAGTTAGATTGCAGGTACTGGTCTGTGTTGATCGCTGTTCCGGCTTGAGCTGATCGGTGCGCTGGTGTTGACTACGTCCGCTTCCGACCCGAAGCAGCCATTCAAAGACGTCAGAATGGTTTACCTTCGCTCACAACAACGAGAGTTCGAGCCTGTCTCTAAGTTGGCAACCGAAAGTTCTCCCGATGAAAAAAACGGTCCCGCCGCCCGTTCCGATTCCACAGCCTCCTGAGCCGCCGCCCGGCTTGGCCGCGGACGTCGTAGCGTCCGGGCAGCCTGTCCATCCCGAGGACCGCATCAAGCTGTTCAGCGATAGGCAGTGGGAGGTGTTCATCCAAGAGTGGGTGGACTCGCTGCGCGACGATTACGACTTGGTCGAACGTTGCGGTGGGGCAGGCGACATGGGTCGCGACGTCATTGCGATGGTAAAGGGTGGGAGCGGCGTGTGGGACAACTACCAATGCAAGCACTATGGCGACTCACTGAAGCCCAGCGACATCTGGGTCGAACTGGGAAAACTTGCGTACTACACGAAGCGTGGCGACTACGAGCGCCCGCGCCGTTACTACTTCATCGCCCCAAAGGGCGTGGGTACGAAGCTATCGAACCTTCTGAGGAAGCCGGAGGAGCTCAAGAGCGAACTCCTGAAGCAGTGGGACGCCCACTGCAGGGAGGGCATCACCACCACCGAGAAGGTCGAATGCGACGCCGCGATGAAGGCCCACATCGAGAGCCTCGACTTTTCGATCTTCCAGGCGACGCCGGTTCTTCGCATCATTGAGGGACACGCCAAGACGCGCTGGCACGCGGCAAGGTTTGGGGAGGACTTCCCCAGCGCCCTGACCCGATGGCTCCGCCAAGCCTGCCCGCCGACAACGAGGCCATATTCGTCGGAGAACTTCGGCGCGCGTACGCGCAGCATCTCAAACAGGACGTCAAGGATCTTGATGCGGGGCTCGCGGCTCACGCGAGTCTCCGCGAGCACTTCCATGATGCCCGTGTCGAGTTTTACAGCGCTGAAGGGCTGCGAACCTTCTCGCGCGACACGCTGCCGCCAGGCGAGTTCGAGAAACTACAAGATGAGATTCACTCCGGCATCAAGGACGATGTGCGCGGCGAGTACGACGATGGCTACCGCTGCGTCCTCGCGGTGGTGAAGACGGCCCGAGCGCTGCAGCTCACGAGCAACCCACTCACCACGCGCATCCATACCCGTGATCGGGGCGGCATCTGCCACCAGCTCGCGAATGATGGAAAGGTTCGGTGGGTCAAGTGACAGCCGAGATGTCCACCTACTTTGTCTCGCCGTTCAACGGGCCTGTCGAGATCGGCCTGCGTGCGCTCTGCGTGCTGACCACCGCGTTCCCTGCTGCGTACGCGCTCCAGCGGCTGGTTGTCTTCGACTACCTACTCGTTCACTCCGACGATATCGACGGCGGCCCAGAGGGAATGCATCCAAGAACCCCGCATCGTGGCGGTGAGATCCTCGTTCGACGCGGCGTGATTCAAGATGGCCTCACGCTCTACGAGAGCCGTGGCCTCATTGAGCGCGTCTACAAGGACGGCGGTATCTTTTTCGCGGCGACCGACAAGTCGGCCGACTTCCTAGGCACGCTCAGCACTGAGTATGTCACCGGCCTGCGGGAGCGCGCCGATTGGGTCGTGGAAAACTTCGATGCCCTCGACGACGCGGATCTCGACATGCTGGTTCGTGAGCGGATCGGTACGTGGGGCGCCGAGTTCTCGATGGAGTCCGTACTTTGGACCGAGGAGGCGACATGAAGTTTGGCTTCGCACTTCTGCGTCTCTCGCTTACTGGACCGGGGAAGGCACCCGCTGAGGTCAATTTTGCGCGTGGCCTGAACGTCATCGCGGGGCCTTCAGACTCCGGCAAGAGCTTCATTGCGCAGTGCCTGGACTACGCGCTTGGTAGTGGTGCCGCGCCAAAGGAGATCCCCGAAGCGGAGGGCTACAGCTCCATCGTCATCGACATCGAGGCCAACGGTGACGGGCGCGTCTACTCGCTGGAGAGAAGCCTGCGTGGCGGCGAAGTACTCTGCAAGACCGACGGGCAGCCAGATCGCGTACTAGCGGCGAAGCACCATCAGGGCAAAGAGGATACCGTCTCACAGTTTCTCCTCGATCTGTCGGGGCTGGGCACGAAGAAGATCCGAACCAACGAACAGGGCAAGACGCGCCCGCTCAGTTTTCGCGACATCGCTCGGCTCGTCATCATCGACGAAGAGACAATCATCAAGGAGGACTCACCGGTTCTCAGCGGGCAGTTCACGTCGAAGACAATTGAGAGCGGCGTGTTTCGCCTCTTGCTTACGGGCACCGACGACTCTTCTCTCATCGCGAAGGAAGATCCGAAAGTCGCGAAGGGACGCCAGGCTGGCAAGGTCGAGCTACTCGATGGCCTGCTGAAGGCGACGCGGGAGCGACTCGCCGAGCTTGGCGTGGTGAGCACGCTCGCCGAAGAGCAAGACCGCCTGACCCGAATCGAGGCTTCGATTCAGGCGGCCCTCTTCGAACGAAGCGCCGCACAGGCAATCGTAGTGCCGCTCCAGACGAAGCGCAGCGCCGCATGGACGGCATTGACGGCAGCCGAGTCCAAGTTCGTAGTCCTGTCGGAGTTGCGTACCCGGTTCGACTTGCTAGGGCAACAGTACGAGTCCGACCTGCGACGGTTGGAAGCGATCGCTGAGGCTGGTGCTCGGCTAGATCAGCTTAAGGAGGAGCGGTGCCCAATGTGTGGCGCGCTCGCCGAATATCAACACCACGAGCATCGCAAGGCGGGCCCCGCACCGGCGGATGTGTCTCAAGCTTGCAGGGCGGAGGCAGCCAAGACCTGGAAGTTGCTACAGGACCTTCAGACGACGCGAGCCGCCAACGCAGCCGAAGTCGAGCGGCTTCAAGCGGTTCGGGACACTCGCCAGACCGAGTTCGACGCGATCGCGTCAGCACTGAAAGGTTTGATGGAACGGCACGTCGACGTTGCCTCGAAGAAGGTCGATGAGCTTCGTGCTTACGCGGAGACGTGTCGCAAGATGATCGAGCACCTCGAACGAATTCAGGAGCTTGAGGCGCTCCTGGAAGATGCCAACAAGCTGAAAAAGAAGCAGAAGACCGAGGTGGCCGGAGCAGCGGTGAGCGCAGCGCAAGCCGATCCGTTTAGCAGGGAGGTCGAGGCGCTCCTGAGGGCGTGGCACTTCCCCGATCTCGACCGTGTCTCGTTCAGCGAGAACGACCAAGATGTCGTGATCTCCGGTCGCGCCCGCAAGAGCCATGGCAAGGGCGTGCGGGCAATCACGCGGGCGGCGTTCAATCTCGCGCTCCTTCGCCTCTGCATCGAAGACGAGCGTCCGTTCCCGAACTTCGTCCTGATCGACTCTCCGCTGCTTGTTTACGAGGAGCCAGACGCTAGCGAGTCGTCGTTTCCGCACGATATCAAGAAGCACTTCTGGGAGAGCGTGAAGTCGTCTTTCGTCGACGCGCAGGTCATCATCATCGAGAACAGCCACCAGCTTCCGGGCGACGGAACGCTCGATGGAGTGAGGGTCGAGCTGTTCACCGGCAACGAACAAGGACGTATGGGTTTTATCCCTACGTAGGTGTCCGGTCCAGGACGAACATCTCTGTAGAGGCGTGCCGATCTTTTGTATCAGGGATGTAATCTTCCGAGCTTCGGGACCAACCGCTCCTGTCCGAAAGCGGACCTGACGTCTGATCAGCACCACCGCCCTTGTGAGCCATCTCCGGAGCTGGTGATCAACTTAACCGGAGTCTGCAGTAGATCTACAGGCAGAACAGGGAACAGCCACGCCAGCTTTGATTTCTAGCGCCTGCCAGCGCGGCGCACCAATTGGTGAGGGGACAACATGCAGTGGATCGATGAAACGAACCTTGAGGCGTGGGCCAGCCGACTGAATGCCCGCGAGATGGTGATGGCCATGTTGGCGGACTTGATTCGCCTGACCATCGATGATGCGAAACGATTTCGCTTTCCGAGTGGAGAGGTTGGCCAGTTGCGCGGTTGGGATGGCGATCTGGAAACAGATGAGGCTAGGGGGTTCGTTCCAGAGGGAAAGTCCAAATGGGAGTTCGGTACCGGCCCCGGCGCTCGGAAGGCAACCGCTGATTACAACAAGCGAACCGATCAGACTTCTTCTGTCGAAATGGCCGAGAACACACTGGTCTTGGTCAATCTTAGGCGTTGGGACACGCCGGCCAAGAAGCTCCCGGAGTGGGAGGATGATCGTCGCAATGAAGGGAAGTGGAAGGACGTTCGGTACATCGACGCCGTGTCACTGGTCCAATGGCTGAAGGACTATCCGGCAATTGCCGCTCGCTACGCCCGGAATGTCCTCGGGTTATCACCTAAGGAGGGCGCGCTTAGCACTGACGAATACTGGGACGAATTTAGCACGCAGTTTAAGCCGCAGCTGAGTGAGAAACTTGTCATTGCTGATCGACAGCAAGAGGCTGATGCGTTGATTGCCAAGCTTCTCGGAACGGCGGACTCCTTCATGCTCGGCGCCGAAACGTCAGAAGAGGTCATAGCCTTCACGGTTGCAGCAATACGGAGCGCGGAGTCTTCCATTCGCCAATCTTTGGAGTCCAGAACGCTGATCGTCCGCACCGAGGCGGCGGCTCGCTTCCTGGCAATGCGCACGAAGATGGTATTCATCACTACGGGCGCCGCTGAATCATTGGCAGGAGTGCTCGGAAAAAATTGTCCCACGCTGTCGGCCGCGACAGGCGCACATGCCAAACGTGGACCGATGTTAAAGCGCCCAACAGCCTCGGGCATGGTGGCCGGATTTGTTGAAATGGGGCTTGATCACGGCGTGGGCTACGAGCTGGCACATCGGTGCGGGCGAAGCCTGACCATTTTGAAACGACTCATCAAAAACGCCCCCGTCGCCAACCCTGCTTGGGTAAGTCAGGCAAGCGCGTTGAAGCCAGCGCTTCTCGCGGGTGGGTGGTCAAGCGATCTTGTGGCCGATTGTGATGTTTTGAAAGAACTCGGTGGCTACTCCACCTACGGCGCCCTTGAAGGCATTCTTATGCCGACGCTCGGCATGCCAGATCGCCCGATCGACAAGGAAGCTGACGTCTGGCAGGTGCGCGCACCTGTGGACGCCTTCTACTTCTACGGTCATCAGCTCACCGACGACGATTTATCCCGGTTACGGGATGCCATCGTCAAGGTCTTCGGCAAGCAGCCAGAACAGCCATCCCGAGACCAGAAATTTAACCCGGCTAAGGCCGCGCCACAGGACTACAGCCGATGGCTACGTGATGGGCTGGCGCTAACACTGCTCATTATCGCGTCGATGCATAAAGTTGCGGACTTGCATGTCAGGGGCAAGTCTCCACAGCAATATGTCGACGAAGTAATCAATGCATTGCCGGAGTGGGGCAAATCCCACCACTCAATTTTGCGCCTAAGCGATCAGACTGCACTGCTCGCGGAGGCTGCACCTAACCCTTTTTTGAAGGCCCTCGAGTCTATGCTCGAGGGCGCCCCTGAGCAAGTTGCACAGATTTTCGAGTCGGAGCGGGATCACATTTTTGGTCCGTCGAGCCCGCATGTGCACTTTCTTTGGGCGTTGGAGACGATTGCCTGGGATCCGCGATATCTGAACCGTGCAGCTATGGCCTTGGCCAAGCTTGGCGAACTGGATCCGGAACCGGATTCTAATCACGTCAATCGGCCAATCAATAGCCTACGCGAAATATTGCTGAGCTGGTCGCCCAATACGTATGCCCCGCAGCCTCAACGCATCGCATGCCTTGATGCCATCTTGGTTGCATGCCCTGACGTTGGATGGCAGTTGCTCAAAAAACTTCTGCCCTCCCACATGGACTCATCATCCTCCACGCAGCATCCTAAGCTGCGTGATTTAGCGCCAGAGAAGTCCGAGGAAATCACTTTCGGCCTGGTATGGGATTTTGAAACCGCAGTCGTCGAACGCGCACTTGTTAGGGCCGGAGACGACCAGAACCGCCTTGGCGTCTTCGTCGAAAAGGTAGGGCTGCTGCAGCCGCAAAACCGCGCAAAGGTACTCGCTCGCATCGACGGCTATCTAACCGCTCACCAAACATGTGAAGGCAACTTAATTTGGCATGCGCTCAAAGATGAATTGGCTCGCAACGAGTATTTTGGCGACTCAGACTGGGCGTTGAGCGACGACGAGCTGGCCGCGATGAAGGACGTGGTCGAACGACATCGACCGACCGACCCCCTCGCGTCCGAACGTTATGTGTTCGATGAGTGGACGCCGCATATCGGCGAGTACGACAGCGATGGCGAAGGTCTCGGTGATGCCACTGACCTGCGCAAGGAAGTCCTTCAGCGTGTGCTGCAACGAGACGGCGTCGCAGGCATCTTGAAACTCGCGAGAATGGTCAAATTGCCTGAGCTTCTCGGCCAGGCGTTGAGCCAGATTTCCTTCTCTTTGAATGAGATGTTCGAGCTGATGCAGGGCGCACTGGATCCTACTGCACCACCCAGCCTTTCGTATTATGTCTCAGCAGTCGGTTTCGAAAAATTCGGCGAACAATGGAAGGAGGTTTTTCAGGATCGCATCCTATCCCAAGTCGAAAACAACACCGCGAAGGCCAAGCTCTTGCTCGGGTGGCCGTCTACTCGCTCGACCTGGACCTATGTAGAGGGTCTCGGCAGTGAGGTGCGCGACGAGTATTGGCACCATGTAGGTTTGTTGCCGCTTGAAGGTTCGATTGACGATCTCATATTCGCGATCAACCAGTTCCAAAGCGTGGCGCGGGACATCGATGTCTTGGGCTTGCTGCGCAAGCGGAGCGTTGAGCTACCGTCGAGCCTATTAGTGGACTTGCTCATCAACGGCGCTCGCCAAGTAGACGACGGCATCGAGCGCCTCGGCAACATGCTTTCCTACTGTATCGTACTAGCACTGAAGGAACTGCGAACTCGCCACGATATTGAGAAGGTGCAGGTCGCAAGTTTGGAATATGCCTACTTGCCACTTCTGCGTCGTGAGGGCGAACCGCTGACCATATATAGCCTGTTGGCCTCACACCCTGAAATGTTTGTCGAGGTACTATCCCACGTTTTCAGGGGAGATAACGAGCCGGATGATCGAGTCCTGACTGATGAGATGAAGGTGCGTGCAAATATCTCATACGGCTTGTTATCGGCGTTCAAGGATGTACCCGGCCAATGCGATGAAAAGATCGACGCGAGTGCACTGTCCAATTGGGTAATCCAAGTGCGCCTCCTAGCCAGCGCGAAAGGCCTTGGAGCCATTGGAGACCAGCGTATTGGCTTTATTCTGGCTAATGCGCCTCAAAATCCCGATGAACTGTTCTGGCCACCATCAGCAGTTTGCCAAGTTATCGATGCGATGGCTTCAGAGCATATCGAACGCGGGTTCGCAATCGAGTGTTTCAACAGGCGGGGCGTCTACAGCAAAGGCATCAACGAAGGGGGCCGGCAAGAGCGCGAGTTCGCAACACGCTATAAGGCCTGGGCAGATGCGACTGTGTTGATGTACCCCCGAACTTCGGAAATGCTGTCGAACATCTCCGATAGTTGGACCCGCAGCGCGGACCAAGAAGATGTTCGGGCTGAGCAGAATAAGATGAGAACGTAGTCGCGCAACATGCGTCGCTCATTCCCGATAGCCGCACTGCTGCACCCTGGCACGGAATGTATGCCTCCTATGCAGTCTTGAAGCGTTGCAGCAGCGTCGAACACGCTGCCGCCGCCTTAAGCCTCGCTGTCTTCATTTCGAAGCGCACGAGCTGAACCAGTTCAGTGTGTCCAGCCTCGGCTTTTTCCCAAATAAAGTAGCGCCGCATAGTACCAAGGTCGCCTTCGCCTGCGATGGAGGTCATTGTCTCAAGCAACAGCGGATCTCCCACTCCAACGTGGTTGTGATCGATGCTCAAGAACATCGTCGAAATCACGACATCATCAATCTGTGTTTTGGCAACGACGCGATCGGCAACACGAAACCACTCGACCCACTCCCTGGTGCTCTCGCAAAGCGCTGCACGCCGATCGATCAGCTTGTAGAACACGCCCTGCACCTCAGCGATAGCGAGGTGACGGCGCCGCTCATCCGCGCAATTGAGCAGGCGAAACGCCATCAGTCTCGCGTGTTCTGCAGCTAGATACCACTGCGCGCTTCATCAATGCGGGACGCCGCTGAATCCTATTCATTGCGGCGTGCAGTGACGCGTCTCCCCAGCATCGAGTCATTCGCTTCAACGGGAATGACACGATGCAACTGCACCGCAGCCATGCTTTCACATGCTGTCGCATCGCGGCCGCATCGCTGCTCATGTGGTTCGCTGGGCTGCACCCAAGCTACGCAGCCGATGACGCGTTGGAGCGCGAGCGGCTTGCTGCGATCACTCGCCAGCTCGATCTGATCGATCGGCTGGTCGAGCAGGCAGCAACGACCGCGCCGCGCGCACACGTCCGCTATTACTTCGACTACGACCGCCTGCGCGCAGACCTGACGCTCGTCCGCGTCGGGATTCAAAACCAACTCGCGCCGCAGCGCGCTCAGCCACGCGATCCCGCTTCAATCACCGGCGACTACACACGCGTTGACGCGAAGGCCGAGGCCCCGCGATGAGGCCGACCGCCGACCAACTCGCGGCTTTCCAGGCCACCAGCGGCTTTTCATCTGCTGCCGTTTCCACCGCCGTTCTCGGCTTCGTTTTCGCCGTGCTCCTGCTGTGGGGCGCGTGGGCGATGCGCGCCGCCTACGTCGGCTGGGCCGAGCACCGCATCACCCAGCGTCAGTTCCTCAGTGTCGTCGTCCGCTTCGTCGCGATGTACCTGGTGCTGACTTTCTTCCTGCTGTCCTGACGAAAGGCCATCCGCCATGCATAAGCCCTCGAACGCGCGTCGCATGCCGTCGCGCATCGCGCTGCTGATTCCGCTCCTCGCGAGCATGCCGCTGCCGGCGCTGTCGGCCGGCCTGCCCACTGCAGAAGACCCGTCGCGCGGCCAGGGCAACGGGATTCTTCAGACCATCCAGAATTACGGCTACGACATCGTGATGCTCGTCGCGCTGCTCGTGGTTTCGTCGATGTTCGTCGGTGTCGCGTATCACGCCTATACCCGCTACTCGGAGATCCATACCGGCCGCGCCACCTGGGGCCAGTTCGGCCTGACCGTCGCGGTCGGCGCTCTCTTGCTGGTCGTGGGCATCTGGATGCTGACCAAGGCCACGGGCGTGCTGTAGGAGCGACCGATGGCCGCTTCCTTCGAGAATCAGCGCGACGCGCTGGTGACGTTCTTGCCGCACAGGCTGAACCGCCAGCCCGTGGTCGTACGCGGCCTGACCGCCGACGAGTTGTGGATCTGCGCAGGCCTGTCGGCCGCGGCTGGACTCGTGTTCGGTCTGCCGTTGGCCTGGCTCACCAGCAGCGTGGCCATGGTACCCACCTCGGTCGTCGCCGGCATCGCGCTCGGCGTCTTCGTCGGCGGTGGTTTCCTCCGCCGGCAGAAGCGCGGTCGGCCCGATACCTGGCTGTACCGGCATCTGCAATGGCGGCTGGCCCTGCGCTATCCGCCGCTGGCCGCGCGCCTCGGCGGCCGTGGCTTGATTACGCGCTCCGGCTACTGGACCACGCGGCGCACCTCCGCGCGGAGGACCGCATGAGCCGCTTCAAGAACGAAGTCGCGCACCTGCAGGCGCACGTCAAGACGTTGCGCATGGCCGCAGGTGCGCTGTTCGTGATCGCGTTGCTGCTCGGCGCCGGTTGGTGGAGCGCGCCGAAGCAGCTCACCGTCCATGTGCCGCCGGACCTGCGTTCTGGCAGCACGCGCAAGTGGTGGGACGTGCCGCCCGAAAGCGTCTACGCCTTCACGATCTACATCTGGCAGCAGCTCCAACGCTGGCCCACCAATGGCGAAGACGACTACCCGCGCAATCTGCAGGCGCTTTCGGCCTACCTGACGCCCGCATGCCAAGCGTTCCTGCAGCAGGACTTCATGCGTCGGCGCAACAGCGGCGAACTGCGTCAGCGCGTGCGCGGTGTCTACGAGATCCCCGGCCGCGGCTACGGCGACGATCCGGCCGCGCGCGTCCAGGTCGTAACAGATCGCGACTGGATCGTGAAGCTCGACCTCAGCGCCGACGAGTATTACGGCTCCGAACAGGTCAAGCGCGCGCTCGTGCGCTACGCGATCAAGGTCGTTCGACAAGACGTCGATCCGGAGCGCAATCCCTTCGGCCTCGCGCTGGACTGCTATGCGAGTCCGCCGCTGCGCATCGAGGCTGCGCCGATGCCCGCTGCGCGCAGTACCTCTGCCGATACTGCTGGAGAAACCCCATGAAGCGTATGGCTTTGCCGGCTCTTGTCGGCATCGTGCTGATCCTTTGTATCGCGCCGGCTCACGCAGTGGAAATCCTGCGCTGGGAGCGCCTGCCGTTGGCGGTGCCGCTGATGGTCGGCCAGGAACGTGTGGTCTTCATCGAGCGCAATGTGCGTATCGGTGTGCCGGCGGAGCTGGGCGATCAGCTCCGCGTGCAGAGCGCGGCCGGCGCGATCTACCTGCTGGCGAATGCGCCTGTCCCACCAACACGGCTGCAACTGCAGGACGTCGAGACCGGCGCACTGGTTCTGCTGGACATCGCGGCGACGTCGGCGAAGGCAGGCCAGCCGCCGCTTGAGCCGATCCGCATCGTGTTCGCCGATGCGTTGCCCCAAAGTCGCAACACCGCGGCCGCTCGCGATATCGATGCGTCAGCGGGTATGCCGGATGCCGAGCAGCGCACGTCGGACGCACCGGGCGCAACGCCGATTCCGATCGTGCTGACGCGCTACGCCGCGCAGAACCTCTATGCGCCGCTGCGCACCGTCGAGCCGGTGGCAGGAATCGGGCGTGTGAATCTGCAGCGCGAGCTCGATCTCGAAAGTCTTCTGCCGACGCTGCCGGTGCGCGCACGGGCGTTGGCCGCGTGGCGTCTCGAAGACCAGTGGGTGACGGCGATCCGGCTGAGCAACACGTCGTCGCGCTGGATCGAGCTCGATCCGCGGGTGTTGCAGGGCGATTTCCTCACCGCGACGTTCCAGCATCCGGACCTCGGCCCCGTCGGCGACTCCACCGACACCACGATGCTGTACCTGGTCACACGCGGCCACGGCTTGGCCGAGTCGCTGCTGCCGGCACTGAGCCGCTTCGACGCTGCCATGAACCTGCCGCCAGCCGCTGCGGCTGGCCAAGTCGAAGGAGCGCGTGATGAAAAGTAATCCGCTGCTCAAATGGCTGCTGATCCCGATGGTGCTGATGCTGGTCTTCGTCGGCCTCAAGCTGTTTTCCGGCAATTCGGCGCGCACTGCGGCATCCGCGCCGGCCGCAACGCCGCTCACACCCGACGAGATGAAAGCCCTCGGCATCGAAGGTGATACGCCGAACGACACCGTGGCCACGCTCGTGGCCCAGGTGAAGCAGCTGCGCGGCGAACTGAAGACCGCGCTCGACGACAACGCCCAGCAGGAAGCCGAGACCCAGCGCCTGCGCGAGCGCGAGACTGCGGTCGACCAACGCATCCAGGCCGCATTGGAAGGCGAGCGCGAGCGCTTGCAGCAGGAGCGCGAACAGGTTTCGGGTGAGCGGGAGCAAACGGAGGGGCTGCTGCAGGATCTGCAGCGTCGTCTGGACGGGCTCTCAAGTAAGAGCGGACAAGGCGCCGATCTACCGATCGGCCTCGGCCTGGAGGAGGGCGACGGGAAGGACTTCGGCCGCAGCGGCGCCGTCGGCGGCATGCGCTGGGTCGAACCGGACGACATGCGCTCCGACGCATCGCGCACCAGCGGCAGCGTGCCGTCGGCCTTCCCAACGAGCTTCGGGCCTGCACAGCAAAACCTGGCGGCCGCCGCGGAATCGGTTACCGATGCCGGCAGTCGCGTCGTCGGCGCCTTGTCCAAGCCCGTCTACACGGTGCCCGCGAATTCGACGCTGATGGGCTCGATCGCGATGACCGCGCTGATCGGCCGCGTGCCGATCGACGGGACCGTCAACGATCCCTATCCGTTCAAGGTGCTGATCGGCCCGGACAACCTGACGGCGAATGGCATCGACCTGCCCGACGTGGCCGGCGCCGTAGTCAGTGGCACCGCGTCGGGCGATTGGACGCTGTCGTGTGTGCGTGGACAGATCCGCTCGGTCACCTTCGTATTCGCCGACGGCACGATCCGCACCGTGCCGGAGGCGCGTGGCAACGCGAACGGAGGCGATAACCAGAGCGATGCCAGCGGTGCCGGCATCCGCGGCGGCCTCGGTTGGATCAGCGATCCCCACGGCGTGCCGTGCGTGAGCGGCGAGCGTCGCAGCAATGCTCAGCAATACCTCGGCACCCAGGCGCTCATCACCGCGGCCGGCGCTGGCGCGGCGTCGCTGATCCAGTCCGACAACGGCAGCGTCGCCGTCGTCGGCAACGGCAGCGGCGCGCTCGGCACCGTCGGCATCAGCGGCAACGAAGCCGTGGGGCGCGTCCTGGCCAGCGGCGTGAGCGACATGGCCGACTGGGTCAACAAGCTCTACGGGCAGGCGTTCGCGGCGATCTACGTTCCGCCTGGCGCTCGCGTGGCCGTGCATCTGGAGCAGGCCCTGAACATCGACTACGACGCCCACGGGCGCCGGGTTCAACATCGCACTGGAGCACCCTATGCCTCGGATCTGGATTAAGGCGGTCGCCGCGCTGACGGCGATGGCTATGCTGGGCGGCTGCGCAACCAGCAAGGAGCAACTGCTGCCTCACGGCGAACGCACCATGCTCGACGTCTGGCAGCAGGAGACGGGCGGCGGTGCAAACGGCGGGCTCGCCGCCCGGCAGTTGCTCGATGCGCGCCAGGCTCTGCGCCGGCCGCTGACCGAAAGCAATGCGCGGTTGGACGCTGCGGGCCTGAGGTCGTACACGCGCACCGCACGCACCGAGATCGCGCGGCAGTTCCACCGACTGCCGAACCCCGACCTCGTGATGTACGTGTTCCCGCACCTGACCGGTACCGAACAGGTACCGGTGCCGGGCTACAGCACCGTTTTCCCGTTCTACCCGCGCGTCCAGTACGCGATGCCGGGCGAGCGGCTGGAGGACTACTGATGGCCTGGTCGATTCCCTGGCGGAAGGCGACGGCAACGCTGCCGCCCGGTGACGACGACGCCTCCGATGCCTGGCAGCAGCACGCGGCGCAACTCGCGGCCCACGGCATCGCCGAGCCGGGGCAAGCACTGGATCACGGCAGGCGTCCGGCCACGCAGGCCGACAACGCCGCGCTCTACGAAGTCGCACCATCGTTCGCCGATCGGTTGCCCTGGGTCGAATACCTGCCCGGCCCGAAGTGCATGCTGCTGGACGACGGCCAGTCGGTCGCGGCGTTCTTCGAGCTGGTGCCGATCGGCACCGAAGGTCGCGAGATGACGTGGCTGTGGCAAGCCCGCGATGCGCTCGAACACGCACTGCAGGATGCCTTCGACGAACTCGACGACAACCCGTGGGTGGTCCAGCTCTACGCGCAGGACGAAGCAGCCTGGGACGACTACCTGCGGTCGCTGACGGACTACCTGCAGCCGCGTGCACGCGACAGCGCATTCAGTGCGTTCTACCTGCGCTTCTTCGCGCACCATCTGCGCGCCATCGCCAAGCCTGGCGGCTTGTTCGAGGACACGACCGTGACGCGCCTGCCGTGGCGCGGCCAGGTCCGGCGCGTGCGCATGGTGGTCTATCGCCGCGTGTCCAGCGCTGCCGCATCGCGGCGCGGCCAATCGCCCGAGCAGGCGCTGGCGGTGGTCTGTGACCGTCTCATCGGCGGGCTGGCGAATGCCGGCGTCAAGGCGCAGCGCCTGGCCGCCGCCGACATTCACGCCTGGCTGCTGCGCTGGTTCAACCCGCACCCGACCATGCTCGGTTCCACCGTCGAGGATCGCGAACGGTTCTATGCGCTGACGCGCTATCCCGATGAATGCGAGGAAGGCGAAATCGAACTCGCCAGCGGCGATTTCGCGCAACGGCTGTTCTTCTCGCAACCGCACTCGGATGCCGCCAGTGGCGTGTGGCGCTTCGATGGCATGCCGCACCGCGTAATGGTGATGGATCGCCTGCGCATGCCACCAACGACTGGGCACTTGACCGGCGAAACGCGCAAGGGCGGCGACGCCTGCAATGCGCTGTTCGACCAGATCCCCGAAGACACGGCGATGTGTCTGACGCTCGTTGCCACGCCGCAGGATGTGCTGGAGGCACGCCTCAATCACCTCGCCAAGAAGGCGGTCGGTGAAACGCTGGCCTCCGAGCAGACGCGCGAGGATGTGCAGGAAGCGCGCAGCCTGATCGGCAGTGCACACAAGCTGTACCGCGGCGCGCTGGCGTTCTACCTGCGTGGTCGCGACATGGCCCAGCTCGACGCGCGCGGACTGCAGCTTGCGAACGTCATGCTCGCCGCGGGCCTGCAGCCGGTACGCGAAGACGACGAGGTCGCACCGCTCAACAGCTACCTGCGTTGGTTGCCCTGCGTCTTCGATCCGGCCGCCGACACGCGCCAGTGGTACAGCCAGCTGATGTTCGTCCAGCACGCGGCCAATCTGGCGCCCGTGTGGGGCCGCAGCGCCGGCACGGGCCATCCCGGCATCACCTTCTTCAATCGCGGCGGCGGCACGATCACCTTCGATCCCCTGAATCGGCTGGACCGTCAGATGAACGCGCACCTGTTCCTGTTCGGTCCGACCGGCTCGGGCAAGAGCGCGACGCTCAACAACATCCTCAACCAGGTCACCGCGATCTATCGGCCGCGACTGTTCGTCGTCGAAGCAGGCAACAGCTTCGGCTTGTTCGGCGACTTCGCCGCGCGGCTTGGCCTGAGCGTGCATCGCGTCCGGCTCGCGCCCGGCTCGGGCGTGCGGCTGGCACCGTTCGCCGATGCGTGGCGCCTGGTCGACACGCCTAGCCAGGTGCAAACGCTCGACGCCGATGCGCTCGACGAGGATCGCGTCGATGCAGCTGCGGCTGTGGGTGGTGACGAGCAGCGCGATGTGCTCGGCGAACTGGAGATCACCGCGAGGTTGATGATTACTGGCGGCGAGGACAAGGAGGAAGCGCGCATGACGCGCGCCGACCGCAGCCTGATCCGCCAGTGCATCCTCGATGCGGCACAGCGCTGCGTGGCGGCGCAGCGCACCGTGCTGACCCGCGACGTGCGCGACGCGCTGCGTGATCGCGGCCGCGATTCGACGTTGCCGGAAGCGCGGCGCACGCGACTGCTGGAGATGGCGGACGCGATGGATATGTTCTGCCAGGGCGTCGACGGCGAGATGTTCGACAGGCCCGGCACGCCGTGGCCCGAGGCCGACATCACCATCGTCGACCTCGCGACCTTTGCGCGCGAGGGCTACAACGCGCAGCTCTCGATCGCGTACATCAGCCTCATCAACACGGTGAACAACATCGCCGAGCGCGACCAGTTCCTCGGCAGGCCGATCATCAACGTCACCGACGAGGGGCACGTCATCACGAAGAATCCGCTGCTCGCGCCCTACGTGGTGAAGATCACCAAGATGTGGCGCAAGCTCGGCGCGTGGTTCTGGCTGGCGACGCAGAACCTCGACGACCTGCCGAAGGCGGCAGAACCCATGCTCAACATGATCGAGTGGTGGATTTGCCTTTCGATGCCTCCCGATGAAGTCGAGAAGATCGCCCGCTTCCGCGAACTCACGTCGGCACAGAAGGCGCTGATGTTGTCGGCGCGTAAGGAGGCCGGCAAGTACACCGAAGGCGTGATCCTGTCGAAGTCGATGGAAGTGCTGTTCCGTGCCGTGCCGCCGAGCTTGTACTTGGCGATGGCGATGACGGAGCCCGAGGAGAAGGCCGAGCGCTTCCAGCTGATGCAGCAGCATGGCATCAGCGAGTTGGACGCAGCGTTCCACGTCGCAGCGAAGATTGATCGCGCTCGCGGCATCGAGCCGCTGCCCTTTGATGCGCTGGGCTGAGGAGAACGCCATGCGCCACCCCATCTTCACCCGGCCTCGTCTCGTGATCGCAGTGCTTCTCACCGGTGCGATCGGCGTCATCGGCTGGACCTTTACACGTGCACCTGATGATGCCGCCGATCCGCTGGCGCCCGTCGTCGCCGCGTCGAGCACCGCGAAGCCGGCCGGTCCACCGTGGCTGTATGGCCGTGCCGATGCGCGGTTCACCGTGATCGAATACGCCGACCTCGAATGCCCGTACTGCCGCACGCACTTCCCCGCTCTCAAACGCTGGATCGACGTCAATCCCGACGTGAACTGGCAGTGGCACCATCTGCCGCTGCCGATGCACGAGCCGGCTGCGACGGCCGGTGCGCGACTGGCCGAATGCGCCGGTGAGACTGGCGGCCATGCGGCTTTCTGGCAGGCCCTGGAGTGGTACTACGCGCACACCCGCGGTAATGGTCAAGGTCCGCCCCAGGACACGCGCTATCCGGATCTGTCGCCGGCCGTGCAGCAGTGCCTCGGTAGTGATCGGCCCGACGCGGTGATTCGCAGCCAGGCCGCCGAGGCTGCGCAGGCGGGCATTGCGGCGACGCCGGCACTGCGCCTGAGAGATCGCACGTCCGGCAAGTCGATCGTGCTGCACGGCCCCGTTGAGGGCGACGCCTTGCTGTCCGCCATCGACTTGCTCAACGCCAACCCCGCTGAAACCGAACCTCTCCCCACCACAGGAATGCCTGCCGACGTCGTCGGCATGCCCAGGTAGCCGCCGATCTTCAAGGCTACGGCGCGGTTCGCCGCGTTGATCGTCCTGTTCGCATCGCATCCTTCAATGCGAACGCCCATCGCCTCGGCGGTGGTGGATGCACGATCCCTTTCCTGTCCTGTTTCACCCATCCCTTGGAGGGCTCCGCCCCAAGGGAGCGCGTGCGTCCTCCGCTCATCCAATTGGAGGTTCGCCATGTCTTACATCGCCGCCGACTCCGGCGCAGGGCCGCTCGCTCTGCTCGCTGCTCAGAACAAAAGCTGGCTCGTCCAGCACGCGATCAGTCTGTTGGAGGAAGAGGTATTCAGAGGTGGCCCGGTGCTGGGAAGTCCGAGCGCTGTACGCGACTACCTACGCCTGAAGCTCGTCACTGAGCCCAACGAAGTGTTCTCCGTCGTGTTCTTGAGCAACAAGCATCACGTGCTCGCCTGTGAAGCCCTGTTTCGGGGCACCGTCAACTCAACCGTCGTGTATCCGCGCGTCGTTGTTCAACGTGCATTGGTGCTCAACGCTGCGGCGGTGATCTTCGCGCACCAGCATCCATCTGGTTGCACCGAGCCATCGTCCGCCGATCACGAAATCACCGGTCGGCTGAGAACCGCGCTGGGCAGCGTGGATATCAAGGTGCTGGACCATTTCATCATCGGCAAAGGAGATCCCTACTCGTTCGCTGAGGCCGGGTTGTTGTAGCGCATCGATTCGCCGGTCGTACGATCTTCCTTCACCCCTTGCGGGCTTCAAGCCCGCAAGGCCTTGGCGCCCGCGTGCTTTCGGGAGCGCTTCATGCCACCGAAGATCTGCCACTTCGACGGCGTTCCCTTCGTCGTCACGCCTTATCGGGATGGCGCCTTCATCCGCGAGGATGTGTTCCAGCGTCAACTCGTCGTCATCTGCCGCGGCTGGTCGACCGCATCTGGCGGTGTCATGCGCACCAGGCGCTTCAATCGGCGGGAGCATGATCGACACGGGAGCCTCGGCTCCCGTTCTTCTTCTGGTCGGCCGTCAATGCGGGCTGCATCAGCTCCGGTTTCTCGATCGTTCTTCGTCGGCACTTGAAGTCGACTACGGCCTTGAACGATTTTGTGGAGTCCTCATGCCGACCTCATTTCTCATCACACTTCGTGGTTGGTCGACGCTGACCGCCGCATGGCTGAGCGGCGTATGTGCCGTGTTGCTCAGCACCGTCGCCATCGCCGATGTGCTGGTCGTGACCGACAGCCGCCACCCGGTCCGCAACATGGCCGGAGTGCGCGTCGTTGAGCTGGACCTGCACGCGCGTGTCGAAGCAGACCTCACAGCGGGCTTGCCCGCCGACGCGGAACGCGCGGCCGCGATCGTCCAGCAGCGCCTTCGCGATGGTGGCACACCGCTGGAACGCCGGATCGCGCACGCCTATCAGGGCGTAGCCGACGCATGGGGACTGGGCGTATCGAAGATCCCCGCCGTCGTCGTCGACCGCCGCTACGTGATCTACGGCGAGCCCGACGTCGCGCGCGCTGTAGCGCGTATCCGCGCCTACCGGAGCGAGCAGCCATGAGCGGCCTTCGATTCGCCATGTCGCGGCGCCTGCGCGGGCTCGCTGCTTCGATGCTGCTCATGGGTGCCGGCTCGGCGTTCGCGCTCAACACCGCCACCATCACGTCGTCGGCGTTGTCGGCGGATTGCCTGGAATACCGGGTCGTGGGCATCTGCTACTGGCTGCTCTGCACCAACTTCGGCTGTACCGTGCGCACCTCCGTCAAGGTCCGCCACTACGTCCCAGACGCGGTCGTGTCGAGCTACGCCAACACCGGCGACAACCCGTGGCTGGAGGTGCGTGCGATGAGCCTGCCCAATTCATCTGCGCGTGGCGGGGGGGACGGGACGACGAATCACGACGCGGAAAACAATCTCGCGAAGTTCAAGAACGCCGACGTGATCGGCCATCCGGCAGGCGTCGTGTTCAGTCAGTACGCCGGCGGGTTCGGCTACACCTGCGCTGGCGCCGGCACCCCGTTCGTGCCCTACCTCCTCAGCACGCTCGACACGCTGGCGTGGCGCTACAACGTCCCGGAATCGTTCTACCCCGAATCGCTGATCCCAGGCCTACGCGAGGTCGGCGCCCGCCTGACGCTCAACCTGTGGGGCAACGTCTATCCGCGCGGCGGGCTGATGCACCAGACCGACGACTACATGAGCGGTGCGGTGATCGCGCAGCGTGCCGGCGACGTCGTTACTCGACGCGGCCAGATCCACGTCTACCAGCCGCTGCTGGCCAACGCGCGCCCGGGCTACTGGCCGGCCGGTGAGTTGATGGAGAGCGACGCCACGACAGGGAAGTGGCAAGAGCTGACGCCGACGCTCTCGTACAGCTGCGCCGTGTTCCCGCACAGCGGCACGCGCATCCAGGCGCAGCGCGGCGACTACACCTGGGCGCTGTGGCGGCCCTACGCCTGCTGCCGGCGCCGCGGGCAGATCTTCCTCGGCAGCGTCGACTTCCAGTGAGGCCCACCATGTACGCATTTCTCCCGTGCCTGCGTGCCATGCCGCGCGTGCAGCGCCTGTTTCTCGCCGTCGTCCTGGGCGGTGCCGTCAGCGCGGTATGGGCGCAGACACGCCTCGATGGCGATGGCTTCAGCACGAGCGGCAGCGTCATCGGCGACGACGTGCTCTACAGCATCGGCGGCGGCCGCGCGGTCTCGATGAGCGGCGCCGGCAACATGCAGAGCATCGGCGTCGGCGTGGGCTGGAACAGCAATCTGATCTGCGGCGACATGAGCATCACGACCACGCTGCAGAACCAACTCAACGGCATCACCAACGGCTTCCAGTCGATCATGTCGAACGTGATCCAGAGCGCCACGTCGGCGGTCGCGTCGCTGCCGGCGCTCATCATCCAGCGCGCCGACCCCGGCCTCTACAACCTGCTCACCAACGGCATCCTGCAGGCGCGGCTGGATTTCGACCGCTCCAAGCTGACGTGCCGTGCGATGGCGAACCGCATGGCGGACATGGCCGGCGGACAGGCCGGCTGGGATCAGTTGGCCGAAGGCATGGCGCTGCGCGACGCGGTCAACAGCACCGACGCGGTGTCGGCGATCGAGCAGGCCGAATTGAACAAGGGCAACAGCGGCGTGCCGTGGGTCGGCGGCAGCAACGCAGGCGGCAACGGCCAAGCGCCGATCAAGGTGGTCGGCGACGTCACCCGTGCCGGGTACAACCTGCTGAATGGTCGGAGCGCGACCGACACCTCGTCGATCGCGCGCAATGCCTGTGGCAATCGCTTGACCTGCCAGACCTGGTCGTCGCCGGAGGCCGCAGCGACATGGGCGACCCGCGTGCTCGGCGAGCGCGAGCAGCGCACCTGCCAGAGCTGTACCAAGACGCAGACGACGCCGGGCGTCGGGCTGACGCCGATCGTGCAGGAGGAATACGAGAGCAAGCTGCAAGCGCTGCAAGACCTGGTGCGCGGCTCCAAGCCGACGACGGCCGTCAACCTGCAGGCCGCCAGCAGCAACTCGCTGCCGATCACGCGCGGCGTGATCGAGGCGCTGCGTGACGAGCCGGACCAAGACGTGCTCGGGCAGCGCTTGGCCTCGGAAGTGGCGCTGGCCAGCACGCTGGAGAAGGCACTGCTGCTCCAGCGCACACTGCTGACGGGCAAGAAGGAGCCGAATGTCGCAGCCAACGAACTCGCCGTGAAAGCCGTCGACCAGGAGAGCGACGCGCTGTCGCAGGAGATCGACAACCTCAAGACCGAACTCGAACTGCGGCGCACGCTCGCCGGCAACTCGGCACTCGCGATCATCCAGCGGCACAGCACGCGCGCGGCCGGATCGAGCGGCATCTTCGAAGGCACGACGACGCGCGATCGCAAGAAGGAGATCGAGCAGCCGCGGAGCCGCACGCCATGACCAAGCGGACGTGGTTGCATCTCTCGTGGCTGCTCAATCGTCAGGTCGGCGCAGCGCTGCTGTGGACCCTGCTGGTGGTCGGCGCCGCCGCGCTCGTGAACGTCGCCGGCATCCATGTCGTTGGCAGCGTCGATGCCTGGGCGCGCTGGCTGCAGACGCATGCGCTGCTCTTCTTCGCATGGCGGCTCGGTCTCTACGCAGCGACTGCCTATGGCTGGTGGTGGATGCGCCGGCGCCTGCGGCAGCGCGAGCCCGGCGCTGAAACGCATCTACGCCTGGTGCGGATCGAGGCCGCCGCCCTGATCGCCATCGTGCTGCTCGAAGGCAGCCAACTGCTACTGCATCGCTGAGGCAGGCATCGCCATGACGCTCTACACGACGGACTACCTGGAGTACTACCTGACCCTGGTGGGCTGGGTGGTCAACAACGGCATCTGGAACATCCTGGTGGCCAGCGGCGTGTTCGCGCTGCCCTTCCTGACCATCATCGTGCAGGAATGGCTGAAGGCACGCACCGACGGCGCTGACGAGGGCAACAAGGGTGTGCTCTCCTCGTTGCGGATCGAGAATCGCGTGTGGGTAGCGATCGTCGTCATCATGTTCGGCGGCATGCCGCTGCTGCCGGTGGATTTCGCCACGATCAAGTTCGACAGCAGCCGTTCCGCGCAATGCCAGGTCACTGTTCCGCAGCCGGCGGATACGGGCTGGTCCAACGCCTACACCACGCTCAACAACCAGAGCGCGATGGCGCCGGTGTGGTGGTTCTTCGTGCACGCACTGTCGAAAGCCGTGACGGCCGCCGCCGTCGCCGCGATCCCCTGCGGCACCGACCTGCGGCAGATCCGCATGGACGTCGATGCAGAGCGCATCGACGATCCGGTGCTGGCACAAGAGGTCGCGGATTTCGCGCACGACTGCTACGGGCCGGCGCGCGCGAGGCTGTTCATGGGCCGGCCGGCGCTTGACGAAGAGCAGATGAATGACGTGACCTGGA
This sequence comes from Chitinimonas koreensis, assembly GCF_014353015.1. Classification (NCBI taxonomy): domain Bacteria; kingdom Pseudomonadati; phylum Pseudomonadota; class Betaproteobacteria; order Neisseriales; family Chitinibacteraceae; genus Chitinimonas; species Chitinimonas koreensis. The sequence continues at coordinate 5,540,399 of NZ_CP060704.1, read as the reverse complement.
TCGGCTCGCGCTTCTTCGTCGACACGCCCGGCTACTACGACCGCTACCACTCAAAGACGCCGCGAACGGCTTGGCCGTACGACGCGAACCGTGACGCTGGGTTGGCACAGGTCGATGGCGGCGGAGGGTATCCAACCTGCAGGCAATGGTGGTCGGACGACAGGAAGGGACTCCGCGCTCGCCTGGTGGCCCAGGTCGATCCCGATCTTCTGTCGCGCATTGGTCGGTGGGCTGCCTTGTCCCGCCAGGACATTGACGATGGCGTGATCCGCACCGTCGCCTCGCCCCGGCAGCAGAAGATGAACCAGGGCGCCGTCTACACCGACTACGGCGGCCAGATCGAAAAGACGCTGCCGAACGTCGTGACGCGCGGCGCGGGTGATGTCGGCATGGCGTTGGGATCGGTGGGTATTTTCCCGGCCATGGACGTCGTGCGGCAGGCCCTGCCTATGGTGCTGTCGTTCCTCAAGATGGCGCTCGTGATGTGCATCCCGCTCGTGCTGCTGTTCGGTACCTACGAACTCAAAGCGGTCATCGCGATCAGCTGCGTCGAGTTCGCGCTGTTCTTCGTCGACTTCTGGTTCCAGCTGGCTCGCTGGATCGATTCCACCATCCTCGATGCGCTGTACGGCTGGGGCTTCGGGTGGGACCGGCCGCACAGCAATTTCGATCCGCTGATGGGCCTGAACAACGCATTCGGGGACATGGCATTGAACTTCGTCATGGCCACGATGTTTGTTGTGCTACCCGGATTTTGGATCGCAGCGCTCGCGTGGGTAGGTGTACGAGCGGGGAACGTTGCTCAGATGCTCTCTGCTGGGACAGAAGGTGTCAAAGCAGCAGGCGGCAAAGGTGCAGACGCGATCATGAAAGCCGTGAAATAGCGCTGGCGCCAGACGATCACTCGTTGTCTACGCTGCCACAGTCGATCCGGACCTCGCCGCGATAGAGGCCGTACCCGTCCCAGCCATTTCGCCACTCGCTCTTTCCGATGTCGCTGAGATCGGCATGCCTCCCCGCATAGGCTGCGAAAAGCGCGAACGCGGCGAGCAACGCCAACCAAAAGGCGACGTAGAACAAAACGCCGATCACCACGAGCTTCGCGGTCAAGGACAGGACTTGAGCTGCACCAGGCTGCAACCCCTGCGTAATGAGCCAGCTGCGCGCATTGCGATCGTGACGCGACAGGGCGCGCACCGCGCGTCCCAGGGCTCGGCCCGCACGTTCGGCAGTGTTGTTATGCGCTGTTGCCTTCATGGTCGGTCTCCTCACGCCCAAGTCGGCGCGGACATGACGATTGGATACTGCTTCGCAGCTACCGGCAAGCCCTCCTGTCGGCGGTCAATTCAGGCGGCTTCCGCCGCTCATTCGGCCGCTTCAAACGCAAAGGGTTCGGTGAAGGCGAAGGGCAAAAAGGAGTAATGGAATGGATGCAAGGGGAAAGGCCCTACCCGAAAAGGCAAAAGGCTTCCTTGCGAACCCTGCAGCTTGGCTCGCTGCACTCTCGCTCCGCAAAAAGGCGCCTGCGGTAGCAGCACAGCCATCCGTGCCGCCGCAGTCGGGGCTGATGCATCCGGAAACTGCTGCGACGCTGCTCGCGTCGCCGCGTCGGCAGAAGCTGCTGGAGCACATCTGGCAGCGCACCTCGCTCTCGCGCGCGCAGTTCGCCACGCTGTATCTGGCTCCGCTCGAGCGGTACGCCGAGCTGGTCCAACTGCTCCCGGCATCGGAGGGACACCACCACGCTCACCTCGGCGGCATGCTCGATCATGGCCTGGAAGTCGTCGCGTTCGCGCTGAAGCTGCGCCAATCCCACCTGCTGCCGGCAGGGGCGACACCCGAAGCGCAAGCAGCACAGGGCGAAGCGTGGACCGCCGCTGTCGCCTATGCGGCGCTCCTACACGACGTCGGCAAGGTCGCAGTCGATGTGCACGTCGAGTATGCGGATGGCACGCGCTGGCATCCGTGGCATGGCGCACTACGCCGGCCTTACCGCTTCCGATACCGCCAGGATCGCGAATACCGCTTGCACTGTGCGGCGACCGGGCTGCTGTACGCCGCGCTGCTGGACCGCGACATCATGGACTGGCTGGCGGGCTACCCGGAGCTGTGGACCGCGCTGCTCTACCTTCTTGCCGGCCAGCATGAGCGCGCCGGCATATTGGGTGACCTTGTCACGCAAGCCGACCAGGCGTCCGTCGCACAAGCCCTGGGTGGCGATCCGGCGAAGGCGCTCACCGCGCCGCGGAACGCGCTGCAGCGCAAGCTGCTCGACGGGCTCCGCTATCTGCTGCGGGAAGAACTCAAGTTGAATCAGCCGCAGGCGTCCGATGGCTGGCTCACGCATGACGCGCTATGGCTCGTCAGCAAGACAGTGTCCGACAAACTGCGCGCCTATCTGCTGTCCCAAGGCGTCGACGGCATCCCAACGAGCAACAGCGCGGTCTTCAACGTGCTGCAGGACCACGGGATCGCCGTGCCGACTGCGGACGGCAAGGCCATCTGGAAGGCGACCGTCACGAGTGCTACTGGCTGGTCGCACAGCTTCACATTCCTGCGGATCTCGCCTGCCGCAGTGTGGGACGGTCAACGTCCTGCAACATTCGACGGTACGGTTTGCGTAGAGGGTCAGGAAGCCACGGCAGCTGTCCCGGCAGGCAACGGCGTGAGCGGTGACGCCCTTGATGCTTCCAACGGCCCCCTCTCAGCCGTGCCGCAGCCCGCAGCGGTATCGGCCACGGAGCCGGTCGATAACGTCGACGCGTTGCTTTCGCTGTTCGCCGGCCCAGAGCCTGTCGCGGATACTACGCTGGCCCCGCCCGCCCCGACTGCGTCCGTTGCCGTGGCCGCGTTGCCGGCGGAAGCGCTACCGGCCACGGACAACAATCCCTCCGGCGAGCACTTCCTTCGTTGGTTGAAGCAGCACATCGCGAGCCGGAAGCTCGTCGTCAACGACGCGAAAGCGCTCGTGCACACCGTTGCCGATACGGCGTATCTGGTGAGCCCTGGCATCTTTCAGCGATACGCGCAGGAGCATCTGCAAGTCGCGAAGATGGCCAAGCAGGAACAGATGGCTGAATGGCAATGGGTGCAGAAGCAGTTCGAGCGGCTGCGTCAGCATCAGAAGCAAGCGAATGGCCTGAACATTTGGACATGCGAAGTCACTGGGCCACGCAAGTCACGGCGACTGCATGGATACCTGCTGTGCCAGCCGTGTGCACTGTTCAATCTTCTGCCACCTAATAACCCGCACCTCCGATTGATGCCGTAGTTACCTGTACTGCTGACCGGACGTCGGCACTTCTGTGACACTCCTGTGATCCACCGAGAGAACGACCCATAGCGGTGCTGCGCCTGGCCGTTGAAGGTCGACTTATTCGCACATCAACGACGATGAATACGCTAAAGTTCGCTCATGAACACTGCCTCGGCTGCCACTCGAATTGTCAATGTGTCTGCGTTCGTCGATTGGAACGCTCAGCTGATATTGACAAAAATTGATTTTGAAGCTGAGCCGCAAAAGGCGGCGACGGCTGCATTTCGGCAAACAACCCGCCGAATTGCACGCTGCCTAGCGGAAATCGATGAGAACAAACGATTTCGGGTGGCTATGCGCCTTTATCATGGTTGGCATCAGGGATATGAGCCCACTGTAAACAGGAAGGCTGCCCAGATTGTGATTGCTCAAAGCGATTTTGCGACCCTGTCCCAGCGACCGAACGTCATATTTTCCCCCAACGTTGAGTTCGGGGATAAGCTTATCGCCGCCACTAATCGCCGACTCCATAGAAAATTAGCTATACATCTCCCAAATACAGTGCGCCGAAGATTCGGCACAGAGCTTGAAGAGAAAATGGTCGATACCGCTCTTGCTGCTGATTTGGTTGCTACTGCATATAGGGATGCCGGCGAATGGATCGTGGTCGTCACGGAGGACGACGACTTAGTGCCTCCCGTGTATGTCGCCGAAGCTGCATTGGTCGGGTCTGAGGCGAAGGTCGTTTTGCTCAGGAAACGAGCGCAGATGGGCATGCTTATTCTCGAAGACATTCTACGGACAGGCTAATTATGAATCGCGACGAACTAATAAATGACCTTTCTCCGTTCGCAGACATCGGCGACAACGCAGTAAAGATCAGCGAACAAAAAGGGAAGATTTCGGTGCGATTGACCCGCGAGGCGCGCACGCTCAAGTTAGTTATCGATCAAGAGACAGGAAAAATACAGAGCACTTGGGGCACCGCCCCAGCAAAGGTCTTTGCGAACCTCACCGCATTGCTCGCGTCTGAAGTATTCACAAATCTCCGACGCTGGTCGGATATGCAACGTGAATATCTAAAGAAGGAAGCTCCGGCCCCCGAGCAACTATTGCCCATTCACGGGGTAACTCATGAATTCAAGGAGATTCATGCGATCGATGAAGTAGATCAATTGTTGGGTTCCGCCGAGCGACAGCCCAATGCCACGGAGATTTTGCTCATAGACGGGCCTGCAGGCATTGGCAAGACTAGCTTGATCGAGCAGCTGGCACTTCGTCGAGCGGAAAGCTACCGAACAAATGGAAGGCCCCTTATTCTTCACGTTAAAAGCCGCGGCCGTGTGTTGTCAAATCTACAGGACTTGATGGCCTTTAGTTTGCAGACGATTCGGTCGCAAATCACTTATGACCAGATACCTGTGCTTGCTCGGCACGGCTTGGTGGTAATCGCAATTGACGGTTTTGATGAACTCGCTGACCCAAACGGCTACGAAATGGCATGGGCGCAGCTGGGGGAACTAGTGGCTTTTGTTAGGGGAAAGGGACGCTGATTCTAGCGGGGCGAGACACGTTTATCGGTCGTTCGAGGCTACTTAAAGATGTTCCAGCCCTAAGGGAGCATGTAGATATTGTCAATGGACTAACATTGGCCCCAGCAAAGCCTGAACAGGCGAAGGAATGGCTGAAAAAGCATCAGTGGACCGAAGCGAATTTCGCCATACCTTCAATCTCCGTATTGTTAGAAGACCACTCCTTTGCTTTGCGTCCTGTCTTCTTGCGGATACTCGCCGAGCATGTTAAGCCGAAGGAGCTAAAAGATAAACACGAGAGATATTTAACGCCCCTGCTTGTAAATCAGATGATTCATCGCGAGGCGGGGCTTTTTGGGAAGCCCGTCGAGAGCGTACTGAATCAACAACAACGCGAAGCCTTTGTACTGGAATTTCTTTGCGAAGTAGCTCGGGAAATGGCGGATTTCCAGACCGAGTCGCTAGAGGCAAGTGAAATTGCGTGGATTAGCGAGGCAACCTTGGGTGATGAGAAACCCCAAGAGGTTATCTCGCTTATTAGGAATCGCGCGAGCGTGGTCGCCTTTTTCGTTAATGATGAAAGGCCCGGCTATAAGACATTTATGCATTCGTATTTATTGAACTACTTCATCGCCCTAGTGGTAATAGATGCTCTTGCAAGGGGTGACGTCCCTAAGTTCGTACGGCGCAACCTTCTCGGGTCGGAATTCTTATCAGTCTTTTCTGACGTGGCAGCGGAATCGGCTGTAACGTCGAGTCAACAATTTTCGACTTTTTGTGCGCGGGCATCTTCAATGTCTTTCTCCTATGCTAGCGCCGACAGAGCACTAAGAAACGTAGGCGCTTTGCTGCTAGCGTCCCTTCCCGCACTCGCAGAGCCGGCTGAAATCACGTTTCGGGCCTTTCAGGTGGATGATGCTGTGATTCGTGGCGTATGTCCGCAGGCAAGCTTAATCGATTTTGAAATCAATCAGCTAGATTGCAGAGGAGCTGATCTGTCAAAGCTCAATTGGAGCAATTGTAAACTGGGCAGCATTATTGCTGACGAATCAATTCGAGTTTCCCCGTCTTTTCCGATTCCTTTAAAGATCTCGCTTGCAAGTGGTCAGCAAATTACCGGGAGCGACGACGTATCGGCTTGGTTTGGGCCGCGAGGAGTGGACCCGGAAGCTACCGTCTTGAGCGGTTTGGCACCACAGGCCCTCCGGAAAAAGCCGATCTTTGCTCTGTTAAGCCGGGCGGCCCGCATGCGCCAATATTGGCTCCGCGCCGACAACGAGGATATGCAGGCGAGCAAGATTGTTAATGATCCGAATTGGCCAAAGCTAAGCAAAATCCTCGCAAATCATGATTATCTGCGTGAGGAAACACGTCAGGCGTCGGGTCGCGCATCTGCGTTCTATCACATTAAGCATCGAGAGAGCATTCTAGCTGAGCAACCAGATGACGAGCATCTGAAAAAGCTTTTTGATGATTTAATGAAGGCATAATTGACAGGTGCTCGACGTGAGCTTAGGAGGTGGAGCGAGCGGCGGTACTGCTTTGTATGCATCAAGTCGCCAACTAAATTGGCGACTTGATGCTGCAAAGTGAAGGAATCCTCTATGCCACCTGGGTTGACCATTCTTGTTCTTTCACCGAGTCGCACACGGTCATCATGATCTGATCCAGATTGCGGTGGGTCACGACTTCGAGCGCTGAACGCTCACGCAATTCCGGTCGGGGTACCGTGAGCGCGTGGTATATCACCCACGGGTCCGTTCCTCGACTGAGCTTCAAGACGGCCTGAATGAGGGCATGCTTCACCGGATCGAGGTGCCAATCGGGCACACGCTGCCCGCGGTTACCGACGCTGATCGCAAGCAAGTTCCCTGCTTTGATCTCGTAGCTGATCCACCGACGTGACTTTCCGGCCATCTTCGCGTACTCCACGACGGGCAGGTTGTGCGGCGCCTCGAAGAGATCGAACAGTTCAATCCTTTGGCGCTGTGCTGCTGTAAGTAGCGGTGACATCGAAATTGGCGGGACTGGAACAGCCGGCAGACGGTGTTCGCCGATCGACTGCATTGCTGCGTTAGGCTGCGTAACGAACAGCGTCGGCGACGCCGTCGTGCTTGGCGACGTCTCCCCATTCGCCGCCGGAACGTTTGCGACCTGTACCACCAACGGCCGCGCGGCTTCATCCACCTTATCCTGCTCGAACAAGTCGAGTCGGTCGGCCCAGTTCTGCATCATGAGGCGCCGCTGCTCGACGTACTCAGCATGGTTGTACGTCGCGCTCACTTTGTCGGGGTCTACGTGAGAGAGCTGCGCATCGATCCACGGCTTCGGATAGCCGAGCTCGTGAAGCGCGGTTGAGAGCGTGCCCCGAATGCCGTGTCCGGTCAGCACGTCCTGGTAGCCCATCCGCTTCAACGCGGTATTGAACGTGTTCTCGCTGACCCGCTTCTTCAGGTCGACGTCGCCTCTGAGGAGGTGACGCTGCGCAGGCTTGAACTGCTCCAGCAGGTGCCGAACAATTTCGATCGCCTGAACTGGAAGCGGCACGATGTACGGCGGCACGTCCTGCGGCTTCTGACGCTTCCGGCGCATGTCCACCTGAAGTTGCTTCACCGTTTCCGGTGGGATGATCCAGAGACCACGCTCCAAATCGAACTGATCTGGCGTCGCCCATCTCAGCTCTTTGGTGCGCACACCCGTCAGCAACAGGAGCCGCAACCCCAGCTGCGTTTGCACCCGGCCACGATACGCACGTAGCCGCTGCAACAGCTTTGGCAGCTGCGCCATCCGCAGAAACGGATTGTGGTTCACCGGGGGCAACGGCTGCGCGACGACGTCGAGGTCGGACGCAGGGTTCTGCTCCAAGCCCGGCACGATGACCAACGCGTATCGAAAGAGCTGGTTGAGCCACGTCCTGACCTTTTCAGCGACGGACAACGCTTTCCGCTTCTCGATCCTCGCGATCACCTCCAGGAGATCGTGCCGCTTGACGTCGTAGATCGAACGTTCGCCGAGCAACGGCAAGACGTCCTTCTCGAAGATGCGCGGGATCAGCGAACGTGAGGTCTGCCTCCCCTCTTGAAGGCTGAGCGCGCGGTGCGCAAACCACTTCTCATATACGGCCATGAACGAACATTCGCTCGCGAGCTTGGCCGCGGCACGCGTTTGCTTTCGCTGGCAGCGGGGATTGATGCCTTTTGCCACCAGTGCTCGCGCTTCATCGCGCAGCGCTCGGGCTTCGAGAAGTGAGACTTCTGGATACGTGCCGAGCGACATGCGCTTCGGCTCTTTGTGCCAGTAGTAGCGGAAGTGCCAGCTCTTGCCGCCCTCGGCGGTGACCGCGAGGGAGAGGCCGAGCACATCGGGGAGGGTGTAGGCCTTGCCGGTGGTCTTGGCGCGCCGGACAGCCAGGTCAGAGAGTGCCATCTCAAGCTCCTGATTGAGAGTCAGGAACCGGATGCTTACCTCATCGACCGTGCACCTCTATCAACAATCCGGAAGCCGCCGTGCCCGTAAAAATGGACACATTTATGGACATAAAAGTCCTGGCTTTCGGTGGATTCCGGTGGACGTCCCTGGAACATGCAGTCGCTGAAAAGTTGCTTTACACCAGTGACTTGCAGCGCTTGTTGGACGTCAGTGGAATTCCTTGGATTGCTGCAGTGGAGCGGGCGATGGGAATCGAACCCACGGCTCTAGCTTGGGAAGCTAGGGTATTGCCATTATACGACGCCCGCTCGAGGCCGCAGATTCTAACGCCTTCGCGCGCTGCAAGCCAAGCCGGCGCCATTCGCTCTAGAATGCGGCTTCGCCGCAGGGGGCGGCGATACGAAAATTCCTGGGAGGGAAAAACATGTCCTGCAACATCTCGCTGCTGGCCGCGACCGCGCTGCTGCTGGCCGTGCCGGCCGCCTACGCCGAGTCGTCGGGCGTACCGCATCCCGGCCTGCGCTTCATGATGACCGCCGGCGTCTCGAAGGGCGGCGACAAGCTGACCACGGCCCAGTACACCGACGGCAGCCACGCCAACATCCAGGCCGGCGACCTGGCGCTGGTCGGCTTCGGCCTGCGCTGGCGCAAGCCCGAGTCGCGCTGGTCGGCCCAGTTGACCGCCAACTACCACTCCGACTGGGCCCAGGGCGAGAACGGCCGCATCGAGTTCAACCGCTATCCGATCGAGCTGCTCGCGCACTACCACTTCGCCGACGCCTTCTTCGCCGGCGGCGGGTTGCGCTACAGCACCGGCGGCAAGCTGCGCTTCAACATCGACGGCAACAAGGTCGAGTACAAGATGGACGGCAAGCCGGGCGCGGTGGCCGAACTGGGCTACTCGGTGCAGGACTCGCTGCTGCTGACGCTGCGCTACGTGGCCGAGCGCTACGAGGCCGAGAACGGCGCCGAGTTCGACGGCAACCATGTCGGCGTGAACGCTTCGCTGCTGTTCTGATCCCGCCCGGCCAGTCCGCCGGCCGAGTTCGGACCGATGCCCCGGCCAGCCGGGGCATCGTCGTTTCCGCCGCGGCTAGAGCGTGCGGCGGTACTGGATCGCCTCGGCCAGCTGGGCTGCGCCGATGCCGTCCTGGCCGGCCAGGTCGGCGATGGTGCGCGCCACGCGCAGGATGCGGTGATAGGCGCGGGCCGACAGGTCGAGCCGTTGCATCGCCTGGTCCAGCAAGGCCCGGCCGGCCGGCTCCAGCACGGCCAGCGCGTCGAGCTCGCGGCTGCCGAGCCGGGCGTTGTCCTTGCCCTGGCGGGCCAGCTGGCGCGCACGCGCGGCGTCGACGCGGGCGCGTACCCTGGCGCTGGGTTCGCCGGCTGCCGGCGCCGCCAGCTCGGCCGGGCCGACCGCCGGCACCTCGATGATCAGGTCGATGCGGTCGAGCAGCGGGCCGGACAGCTTGCCGACGTAGCGCGCCACCTGGTCCGGCGTGCAGCGGCAACGGCCGCTCGGGTGGCCGCGGTAGCCGCAGGGGCAGGGGTTCATCGCCGCCACCAGCAGGAAGGCGGCCGGGAATTCGGCCTGCCGCGCGGCACGCGAGATGACGATGCGGCGGTTCTCCAGCGGCTCGCGCAGCACTTCGAGCACCTTGCGGTCGAACTCGGGCAATTCGTCGAGGAACAGCACGCCGTGGTGAGCCAGGCTGATCTCGCCGGGGCGCGGATCGGGACCGCCGCCGACCAGCGCCACCGCCGAAGCGGTGTGATGCGGCTGGCGGAAGCTGCGGCGGCCGAAGCGCGCCGCGTCGAAGCCCTGCGAACCGAGCGACTGCAGCGCCGCCGCTTCGAGCGCCTGCTCCTGGCCCATGGCCGGCAAGAGGCCCGGCAGGCGGGCCGCCAGCATCGATTTACCGGTGCCGGGCGGGCCGACCATCAGCAGCGAGTGGCCGCCGGCCGCGGCGATCTCGAGGGCGCGCTTGGCCGGCTGCTGGCCCTTCACGTCGGCCAGGTCGGGATGGTCGTCGGCGCAGCGCAGCGGCTGCGGCAGGCTGCGCGGCAGCGAAACATGGCCGGCCAGGTGGGCGCACACCGCGGACAGGCTTTCGGCGCCGTGCACGCGGCTGTCGGCGATCAGCGCCGCTTCGGCCGCGCTGGCCTGCGGCAGGATGAAGCCGCGGCCGGCGCGGCTGGCGGCCAGCGACATCGCCAGCGCGCCGCGCACCGGCCGCAGTTCGCCGGTCAGCGCCAGTTCGCCGGCGAATTCATAGTGCTGCAGCGCCTCGGCCGGAATCTGGCCGGCGGCGGCCAGGATGCCGAGCGCGATCGGCAGGTCGAAACGGCCGGAATCCTTGGGCAGGTCGGCCGGCGCCAGGTTGACGGTGATGCGGCGGGCCGGGAATTCGAAGCGCGCGGTCTGGATCGCGGCGCGTACGCGGTCGCGCGCCTCCTTGACCTCGGCGTCGGGCAGGCCGACCACGGTGAAGCCCGGCAAACCGTTGGCCAGGTGGGCCTCGACCACCACCTGGGGCGCCGTCACGCCGTTGAGCGCGCGGCTGTGCAGGACGGCCAGCGACATCGCCTCCCCCCGTTCATTCGATTGATATCGTTATCACGCATTGATCGTAGATCACCGCGATCCGTTGCGGGCAAGGGACACGCCCTTGCCGCCGGCCAGCCGCCCAGTCCGCCCTGCTGCGCCGGCATCGCCTGGCTGTGCGGCTCCCGGCCACCGGCGAGGCTGTCTGTTGCGCGCAACATGCGGTTGTCATCGCGATCGGGGCGCTCCCTATAATGGCCGCCATGACCGCTCCGCTGCCGCCCGCCATCGCCGATCAACTGCCCGATACCCGCAACCTGGGCGTGCTGCTGCGCGTGCTGCTGACGGCCAACCTGGTGGCGCTGCTGATCGCGCTGGCGGCGGTGCCGAAGTTCGACGCGGCGCTGGCGCGCTTCGTCGAGGACGCGGCGCTGCTCGAACCGGCGCTGCTGCTGGTGATGGCCGCGCTGGCGCTGCTGCGCGATCCCCTGCGGCGCCTGCCCTATCGGCAGGGCACGCTGGCCTGCGTGGTGCTGGCCGCGCTCGGCGCGCTGGCGGTGCGTGCGATGCTGTCGCCGTTCTACCCGGCCGAGCCCGGCCAGGCCTGGCGCGCAGCCGGTTTCGCGGCAGTGCTGGCGGCCGGGCTGCTCGGCTATTTCCGGCTGCGCAGCCGGGCGCTGTCGCCGCTGCTCACCATCGCGCGGCTGCAGGCCCTGCAGGCGCGCATCCGGCCGCATTTCCTGTTCAACAGCCTCAACGCGGTGCTCAGCCTGATCCGCGGCGAGCCGCGCAAGGCCGAGCGCGCACTCGAGGACCTGGCCGACCTGTTCCGCGTCTTCATGGCCGAAAACCTCGAATTGAGCCCGCTCGGCCGCGAGGTGGAACTGGCCGGCCAGTACCTCGGCATCGAGGCGCTGCGGCTCGGCGAACGGCTGCGGGTCGAGTGGCATACCGAGAAAATGCCGCACGACGCGCTGATTCCGCCGCTCACGCTCCAGCCGCTTCTCGAAAACGCCGTCTATCATGGGATCGAGCCATCGATCAGTCCCGGCGTGATCACCATCAACATCTACCGGGCGCGCGACGAGGTGCACGTCGACATCCGCAACCCCTACTACCGGGAGGGCGGGCGGCACCACGCCGGCAACAAGATGGCCATGGGCAATATCCGCGAGCGCCTGATGCTGCATTTCGACGCGGAGGCCAGCCTGAAAACCACGGTCGGTAGCGACTATTATCAAGTCCATATCACGCTGCCCTACACGACGGGGAGAGACGTCCGCCATGCCCGCCACGCTCAGAGTATTTCTGGTCGATGACGAACCGCCGGCATTGAACCGGCTGCAAGACCTGTTGAACGACTGCCGCGCCACCGTGCCGCACGAGCTGGTCGGCACCGCCCAGACCGGGCCCGAGGCCATCGAGAAGCTGGTGCAGCACCCGGCCGACCTGGTGCTGACCGACATCAACATGCCCGGCATGAACGGGCTCGAACTGGCCCGCCACCTGGGCCGCCTGCACCATCGGCCGGCGGTGATCTTCTGCACCGCCTTCGACGAGTTCGCGGTGCAGGCCTTCGAGGTGCACGCGCTCGACTACCTGCTCAAGCCGATCCGGCAGGAGCGGCTGGAAGCGGCGCTGCTGCGCGCGCGCCAGCTGGTGCATCCGGGCCAGGACACGCTCGGCGCGCTGTCGTCGCAGGCGCGCCGCTACTTCAGCGTGGCCGAGCGCGGCCGGGTGCGGCTGGTGCCGGTCGAGACCGTGCTCTACCTCAAGGCCGAGCTCAAGTACGTGACGCTGCGCACGCGCGAGGCCGAGTTCCTGCTCGAGGAATCGCTGACCCAGCTCGAGGTCGAGTTCGGCGAACGCTTCCTGCGCATCCACCGCAACTGCCTGGTGGCGCGCGACAAGCTGCTCGGCTTCGAGCGCGGCCAGGACGAGGGCGACGGCCATTGGCTGGCGGTGATCGAGGGATGTCCCGAGAAGCTGCCGGTCAGCCGCCGGCAGGCCCACGTGGTGCGCGATTTCCGGCGCGGCGAAGCAGCGTAGGTCGATCGGCGGTAAAAAGGCGGACCATGGCGGTCCGCCTTTTTCTCGTCCCGCGCCCGGCGGTTCAGGCCGGCACGTCGTGGCTCGACGTTGCCGGCGCCTTGGTCGCCGGGCCGGGCGCGGCCGCGGCCGGCACGCTGCCGTCGGCGACGCCGGCCAGGAAGGCGCGGTAGACGCGCGCCGTCTCCGCCGGTTTCTCCAGCATCGGCACGTGGCCGCACGCTGGCAGGATGGCGACCTGGGCATGCGGGATGCCGGCCTTGAACAGCTGTACCGAGGAGATGTCGAGCACGCGGTCGTCGTCGCCCCACAGGATCAGCGTCGGCGCCTTGATCTGCGCCATGTGCTCGTCGAGCCAGACGCGTTCGCCGAAGATCTCCTGGAAGATCGCGTCCTGGTCGTCGGACACCAGGATGCGGTGGGCCGCCATGAAGCGCCGCAGATAGCCGGGCATCCAGGGCCGCTTGTGGTAGACCAGCTCGAGCACGCCGTGGAAATCGGCCGGCGAGCGCACCAGCAGCAGGTTGCGGCCGTCCAGCGCGGCGTCGTAGAACGGGCTGCGGGTGGTCATGTCGACGCCGGCCGCATTGAACAGGCCGAGCGTGGCGATCCGTTCCGGATAGGTCGCGGCGAAGGCGGCGGCGAGGTAGCCCCCATCGAGTTGCCGACCACGTGGAAACGGTCCAGGTGCAGCATCTCGACGAAATCCTTGAGGCGGGCGACCTGGGCTTCGAGCGAATACGACTTGCCCGGCAGGAAGCCGGTCTCGCCGAAGCCCGGCAGGTCGGGCACCAGGATGCGGAAGTCCCGCCGCAGCAGCGGCACCAGCCGGACCCAGTTGTCGCTGTCGCCGCCGAAGCCGTGCAAGAGCAGCAGCGGCGGGGCGTCGCGGCGGCCGCTCTCCTGGTAGACCAGCTCGAAGCCGTCGACGCCGATGCTGTGGCGCACATAGCCGGCGTGCCGGCGCAGAAGCTTGAGCGTGGCCTGCGCCCAACGCCTGCCGCCGATGCCCACGGTCAGCAACACGGCGCCCAAGACGCCCACGACGAGCCACCAGCTCATGGTTTATCCTCCCCTGTACGACGATCTGCCGCCGGCCGCGCCGGCAAGTCCGCAGACCCGTTCCATTCTAAGGCAGCCCCCACCGTCATGCAGATCGACTCGTTCCGCGCCGCCGACGGCGCCATGCTGACCCGCTACCACTGGCCGGCCGAAGCGCCGCGCCGCATCGTGGTGATCGCCCACGGCATGGCCGAGCACGCCGGCCGCTACGACGAATTCGCCCGCTTCCTCAACGGCCGCGGCTGCACGGTCTGGGCGCTCGACCACCGCGGCCACGGCGGCAGCGTGCAGGACGGCAAGCGCGGCCATTTCGCCGACCGCGACGGCTTCGAGCGCGTGATGGACGACCTCGCCGCGCTGATCGATCAGGCGCGCGCGGCCGATCCGTCGCTGCCGCTGGTGCTGCTGGGCCACAGCATGGGTTCCTTCGTCTCGCGCCTCCTGGTGCTGCGCCAGCCGCAGCTGGTCGATGGACTGGTGCTGTCGGCGCCGGGTTTCCGCCAGGCGCCGCTGGCCGGCCTGATGCGCAGGATCGCCGCCTGGGACGGCCGCCGCCGCGGCATGGCCACGCCTTCGCCCTTGATGGCGCGGCTGGTGTTCGGCACCTTCAACCTGCGCTTCATCCCGGCCCGCACCCCGTTCGACTGGCTCAGCCGCGACATGGCCACGGTCGATGCCTACATCGCCGACCGCGATTGCGGTTTCGACTGCACGCCGCAGCTGTGGCAGGACCTGTTCGGCGCCATCGTCGAGATGGAGCGGCTCGAGGCCGGCGCGGCGACGCTGCCGGCCGGGCTGCCGATCTGGCTGCTGGCCGGCACGCACGATCCGGTCAGCATGGGCGGCCGCGGCTGCCGCCAGCTGGCCGAACGCTACCGCGCGCTCGGGCTGGGCAAGGTCGAGGTCACGCTGTATCCGCGCGGCCGCCACGAGATGTTCAACGAAACCAATCGCGCCCAGGTCTGGCAGGAATTCGCCGGCTGGCTCGAACGCAGTGCCACGTGAAACCATGAACGAATTGCGCATCGCCAGCCTGGCCGAGGTCTCGCTCGAATGCCTGCACGGCGCCTTCGCCGAGGCCTTCGCCGATTACCTGGTGCCGCTGCGGCTCGACGCCGCCGGCCTCGGCGCGATGCTGCGCCGGCGTGGCTACGAGCCGGCGCTGTCGGCCATGGCCTGCGAGGACGAGCGCATCGTCGGTTTCCACCTGATCGGCCGCGGCGAATGGCGCGGCGCGGTCAGCGCCTACGACTGCGCCAGCGGCGTGATGCCCGACCGGCGCGGCCAGGGCCTCAGCGGCCGCCTGTTCGACTGGCTGCGGCCGCGCTGGCGCGAAGCCGGCATCGAGCAATGCGTGCTCGAGGTGATCGAGCGCAACGAAGCGGCGCGGCGCAGCTACCAGTCGGTCGGCTTCGAGCCGGTGCGCGAGTTCGAATGCCTGCAGCTCAACCTGCCGCTGAGCGCCGAATTGCCGGCCGACATCCTGCCGGCCGGCCGCGACGACAACCGCTGGCCCGACGAATACCTGCACTGGTTCGACTGGCTGCCGTCGTGGCAGAACAGCCCGCAGTCGCTGCTGCGCAGTCCGCAGCGCTTTCGCCGCATCCGTCTGCTGAACGGCGCCACGCCGGTCGCCATCGGCATGGTCAGCCCGGGCAGCGGCGAGGTGCCGCTGTTCGCGGTCCATCCCTGCTATCGCCGCCAGGGCCTGGGCCGCGCGCTGATCGGCGCCTTGCGCGCCGCCAGCCACCAGCCGCTGCGCTTCATCAACGTCGAGGCCGGCAGCCCGGCGGTGGCCTTCCTCGGCGCACTCGGCGCCGAATTCCAGCTGCGCCAGCTCGAGCTGGTCTGGCGCCTCGACCGTCCTTCTATTTCGCAGCCTTGAACAAGGCCAGCGCGCGCTCGCGCTGGACCGCGTGGTCGACCACCGGCAGCGGGTAGTCGACGCCGAGCCGCACGCCGGCCGCCGCCAGCTCGATCGGCTTGGCCTTCCACGGCGCATGCAGGGCGGCGTCGGGCAGCTTGGCCAGCTCGGGCAGGTAGCGGCGGATGAAACGGCCGGCCGGGTCGAATTTCTCCGACTGGGTGACCGGGTTGAAGATGCGGAAGTAGGGCTGCGCATCGCAGCCGGTGCCGGCGGCCCATTGCCAGCCGCCGTTGTTGGCGGCCAGATCGTAGTCGATCAGCTTGGCGGCGAAGTGCCGCTCGCCCCAGCGCCAGTCCACCAGCAGGTCCTTGACCAGGAAGCTGGCCGCCACCATGCGCAGCCGGTTGTGCATATAGCCGGTGTGCTCGAGCTGGCGCATCGCGGCGTCGACCAGTGGATAACCGGTGCGCCCCTCGCACCAGGCCGCGAACAGCGCCGGGTCGTTGGGGAAGGCCAGCCGGTCGTACTCGGGCCGGAACGCGTGCTCGACCACCTCGGGCCGGTGCCACAGCACCTGCTGGTAGAAATCGCGCCAGATCAGCTCGCCCAGCCAGCACAAGCTGCCCTCGTCGCCGCGGTGCCAGGCATAGGCCGCCAGCTGCCGCACCGACAGCGTGCCGAAGCGCAGATGCACGCTCAGGTAGGACACCCCCTTCACGCCTGGGTAGTCGCGCGCCTGGCGGTAATGCTCGATGCGGCCGGTGAAATCCTCGAACAGGGCGGCCGCCCCGTCCGCGCCGCCGCGCACGCCGAGCGCGGCCAGGTTGGTGCGCTCGAAGCCGAGTTCGCGCAGCGTCGGCATCAATTCCGGCGATCGCCGCGCCAGCGCCGCGCGGTAGCGCCGTACCGGGTAGGCCTGCAGGTAGAACGGGTCGAGCTTCTTCAGCCAGGCGTTCTTGTACGGCGTGAACACCGAGAACGGCCGGCCGTCGCCGGTCCTCACCTCGTCGCGCTCGAAGATCACCTGGTCCTTGCTGCTGTGGAAGGCGATGCCGAGACCGGCCAGCTCGGCCGCGACCCGGGCGTCGCGCGCGATCGCGGCCGGCTCGTAGTCGTGGTTGGCGAACACCGCCTGCGCGCCGAGCTCCGCCGCCAGCCGCGGGATCGCCTCGGCCGCATCGGCATGGCGCACCAGCAGGTCCGATCCCTCGGCCTGCAGCTCGGCCTTGAGCGCGGCGACGCTGTCGTGGATGAATTCGACGCGGCGGTCGTCGGCGGGCAACGGATCGAGGATCGCACGGTCGAACACGAACACCGGCGTGACCTGGCCGGCCTGGCGCAGCGCGTGGTAGAGCGCGGCGTGGTCGTCCAGCCGCAGGTCGCGCCGCAGCCAGACCAGCGCACGCGCATAGCGCGGTGTGATTTGTCCATTAAATGTATTGGTCATTCGCCGTGATACTAGCCGAAAGCCGGCGGCAGTCCAGCCGGCAAGGCCCGGATCGGTATGCGATAATTCACGCCATGGAGCCCATCAACCTCAGCCGACAGTTCCTGATCGCCATGCCCGCCATGGCCGACCCGATCTTCGCCAAGTCCCTGATCTTCGTGTGCGATCACAACGAGCAGGGCGCCATGGGCGTGATCGTCAACCGGCCGCTCGGCATGGACATGAAAACCCTGTTCCAGCAGGTCGACATCGAGTTGCGCCGCCAGGAACTGGCCGAGCAGCCGGTCTATTTCGGCGGCCCGGTGCAGACCGACCGCGGCTTCGTGCTGCACCAGCCGCTGGGCAACTGGCAGTCGACCATGGCGGTCGAGGACGACCTCGGCCTGACCACCTCCAAGGACGTGCTGCTGGCGGTCGGCGAAGGCGGCGGGCCGGACCGCATGTTCGTCTCGCTCGGCTATGCCGGCTGGGAGGCGGGCCAGCTCGAGGGCGAGATGTCGCAGAACGCCTGGCTGACCGTCGACGCCGACATCGAGGTGATCTTCGGCCTGCCGGCCGAGCAGCGCTACGAGGCGGCGATCAAGCTCCTGGGCATCGACATGGCGATGCTGTCCGATACCGCGGGACACGCCTGATCCCATGGCCCGCGCCGGCTACGTCCTCGCCTTCGATTTCGGCGAAGCCCGCATCGGCGTGGCCGGCGGCAGCGAGGAAACCGGCATCGCCACGCCGCTGGCGACCGTCGCCGGCGGCAGCAAGGACCAGGTCTTCGGCGCCGTCGGCCAGCTGATCGCCGAATGGCAGCCCGCCCGCCTGGTGGTCGGCCTGCCCAGCCACCTCGACGGCACCGAACACGAACTCACCCGCCTGGCCCGCACCTTCGGCAACCGGCTGAACGGCCGCTTCGGCCTGCCGGTCGCCTTCGTCGACGAGCGGCTGACCTCGGTCGAGGCCGAGGGCCTGCTGAGCGAGGCGCAGACCTTCGGCAAACGCCGCAAGGCCGCGCTCGACCAGGTGGCCGCCATGCGTATCCTGCAGGCCTGGTTCGACCAGCCGGAGGCGGCGCCATGACCGCCTCGACGACTTCCGGAACGACGATGCCCGGCCCAGGCAGGCCGGGCGTCGCCGCATAAAGCAAACGAGAACGCCATGTACAACCCACAACTCAACAGCCACGGCGAGCTGATCCACCTGCTCACCACCGAGGGGCTGCCGGCGCGCGTGCTGCGCCAGATCCTCGACCGCGCCGCCGGCTACGTCGCGGCCGGCGAACAGGGCGAGAAGAAGCACGACGACCTGGCCGGCAAGAGCGTGTTCAACCTGTTCTTCGAGAACTCGACGCGCACCCGCACCACCTTCGAGATCGCGCAGAAGCGGCTCAGCGCCGACGTGTTCAGCCTGAACATCCAGGCCAGCTCGACCGCCAAGGGCGAGACCCTGCTCGACACCATCCACAACCTCGAAGCGATGGGCGCCGACATGTTCGTGGTGCGCCATGCCGAATCGGGCGCGCCCTACCTGATCGCCAAGCATGTGCGGCCCGGCGTGGCGGTGGTCAACGCCGGCGACGGGCGCCACGCGCATCCGACCCAGGCGCTGCTGGACATGTACACCATCCGCCACTTCAAGGGCGACTTCCAGAACCTGACCGTGGCCATCGTCGGCGACATCCTGCATTCGCGCGTGGCGCGCTCGCAGATCCACGCGCTGACCACGCTCGGCGTGCCCGAGGTGCGGGTGGTCGGTCCGCGCACGCTGTTGCCGCGCGACGTCGAGCAGCTCGGCGTGCGTGTCTGCCACGGCCTCGAGGACGGCCTGCGCGATGCCGACGTGGTGATCGCGCTGCGGCTGCAGAACGAGCGCATGAACGGCGCGCTGCTGCCGAGCGCGCGCGAATTCAACCAGTGCTACGGCCTCAGCAGCGACAAGCTGGCGCTGGCCAAGCCCGACGCCATCGTGATGCACCCGGGCCCGATGAACCGCGGCGTGGAGATCGATTCGGCGGTGGCTGACGGCCCGCAGTCGGTCATCCTCGACCAGGTCACGTTCGGCATCGCGGTCCGCATGGCCGTGATGAGCATTCTGTCGGAGGCGCGCGCATGAACCGCAGCAGCATTCTCAACGGCCGGGTGATCGATCCGGCCAGCGGCCTGGACACCGTGGCCGACCTGCACCTGGCCGACGGCCGCATCGCCGCCATCGGCGCGGCGCCGGACGGCTTCGAGGGCGCGACGCGCATCGAGGCGGCCGGCCTGACCGTGATCCCCGGCCTGGTCGACCTCGCCGCGCGGCTGGGCGAGCCCGGCGGCGAGCACAAGCAGAAGCTGGCGCGCGAGCTGCGTGCCGCGGTGGCCGGCGGCGTCACCACCGTCTGCGCCATGCCCGACACCCATCCGGCGCTCGACGAGACCGGCCTGGTGCAGATGCTGCGCCAGCGCGCCGAGGCGCTCGGCCTCGCCCGCGTGCTGCCGCTCGGCGCGCTGACGCGCGGGCTCGAAGGCCAGGAGCTGACCGAGTTCGCCAAGCTGCGCGACGCCGGCTGCGTCGGCTTCAGCCAGGCCGACGCGCCGCTGTCCGACACCCGCGTGCTGTACCGCGCCATGCAGTACGCCGCCACTCACGGCATCGCGCTGCGGGTGCGGCCGCAGGACGCCCGGCTGGCCGCCGGCGGCGTCGCCCACGACGGCCAGGTCGCCTCGCGCCTGGGCTTGCCGGCGATCCCGACCGCGGCCGAGACGGTGGCGATCTCGACCATCGTGATCCTGATGAAGGACACCGGCGCGCGCATCCACCTCGAGCGCGTGTCGAGCCGCGAGGGCCTCGAAATGGTGGCCGCCGCGCGCGCCTACGGCCTGCCGCTCAGCTGCGACGTCGCCATCAACCACGTCCACCTGGCCGACGTCGACATCGGCTACTTCGACAGCAATATGCGGCTCAGCCCGCCGCTGCGCGGCGTGAGCGACCGCGATGCGATCCAGCATGCGCTGCTCGACGGCACGGTGGACGCGATCTGCTCCGACCACACCCCGGTCGGCAACGACGACAAGCTGCTGCCGTTCGGCGAGGCCAAGCCGGGCGCCAGCGGGCTGGAGCTGCTGCTGCCGCTGACGCTGGCCTGGGCCGAGCAGCGCCGCGTACCGCTGGCGCAGGCGCTGGCGCGCGTCACCTCGGCGCCGGCCGCGCTGCTGGGGCTGGATGCCGGCCGCATCGGCGTCGGCGCGCCGGCCGACCTGTGCCTGTTCGACCCGCACGCCGAGTGGCGCGTCGGGCCGGAAACGCTGCTCAGCAGCGGCAAGCACACGCCGTTTGCCGGCCTGTCGTTGCGTGGTAGAGTCCGCCATACCTTGGTCGGTGGCCGCCTGGCCCATACCGAACCGGGAGCAGCGTGAGTCTCACGCCAAGTTATCCGATCAGACCCGAGCAAGCCGATCCCCCGACTTCTGATTCAGTGAGGAACACGCCATGTCCGATATCGATGCGCAATTCAAGCAGGCCGCCGAAGACGTCACCCAGCTCTCCGAAGCGCCCGACAACTCGGTGAAACTCAAGCTGTACGCGCTGTACAAGCAGGCCAGCGAAGGCGACGTGAGCGGCGACAAGCCGTCGATGTTCGACTTCGTCGGCGCGGCCAAGTACAACGCCTGGGCCGAGCTCAAGGGCACCGACAGCGACGCCGCCAAGCAGAAGTACATCGACCTGGTCGAGGCGCTGAAGGCCAAGGAATAAGCTTCCTGCCGCGCGTACCGAGAAGGCCGGCCGCATACGCGGACCGGCCTTTTTTCACGTCTGTACCGAACGGCCGGGGCACCGTAGCCGAGCACCGCCGTGCTGTTTCCGCCCACGGCGGCAGCTTGCCTATTAATAATTTAACGGTATAAAAAGAGTAAATTTAATTCTTTTTTTGAATTTAAGCTCCGCGGCTAGAGTGGGCGTCACCAAAACCAACACCGCCGGAGCACCCCTCATGAAGCGCACCACTCTCGGCCTCGTCCTTGCCGCGGCCCTGCCCCTCTCGGCCCTGGCCGCCCAGATCGACCTGCTCAACGTCTCCTACGATCCGACGCGCGAGCTGTACCAGGACTTCAACAAGGCCTTCGCCGCCGACTGGAAGAAGAAGACCGGCGACGACGTGGTGGTCAAGCAGTCGCACGGCGGCTCGGGCAAGCAGGCGCGCTCGGTGATCGACGGGCTGGAGGCCGACGTGGTGACGCTGGCGCTGGCCGGCGACGTCGACGAGATCTCGGAAAAGGCCAAGCTCTTGCCGGCCGACTGGCAGAAGCGCCTCAAGCACAACAGCGCGCCCTACCAGTCGACCATCGTGTTCCTGGTGCGCAAGGGCAACCCCAAGCAGATCAAGGACTGGGCCGACCTGGTCAAGCCCGGCGTCGAGGTGATCACGCCGAACCCCAAGACCTCGGGCGGCGCGCGCTGGAACTACCTGGCGGCCTGGGGCTGGGCGCTCAAGCAGCCCGGCGGCAGCGAGGCGAAGGCCAAGGACTACGTGGCCCGGCTGTATAAGAACGTGAAGGTGCTCGACACCGGTGCGCGCGGCTCGACCGTGACCTTCGTCGAGCGCGGCATCGGCGACGTGCTGATCGCCTGGGAGAACGAGGCCTACCTGTCGGTGAAGGAGCTCGGTCCGGACAAGTTCGAGATCGTCACCCCGTCGGTGTCGATCCTGGCCGAGCCGACCGTCTCGCTGGTCGACAAGAATGCCGCCAAGCACGGCACCACCAAGGTGGCGCAGGCCTACCTCGACTACCTCTACACCCCGACCGGCCAGGAGATCGCGGCGCAGAACTACTACCGCCCGATCGACGCCACGGTGGCGGCCAAGTACGCCAAGCAGTTCGGCAAGGTGAACCTGTTCACCATCGACGCGGTGTTCGGCGGCTGGGGCAAGGTGCAGAAGGCCCACTTCGGCGACGGCGGCGTGTTCGACCAGATCTACGCCAGCAAGTGATGCGATGGGCGCCTGCGCGCCCGATGCGAAAGCCCGGCTCGCGAGCCGGGCTTTTTCGCGTCCGCCGATCCGGCCGGGCGGCTATTGCTGCGCCGTGCGCATCCGTTCGGCGCGGCCGCGCAACCATTCCAGCGCCAGCAGCAGCACGGTCGAGAAGACGATCAGCAGGGTCGCCACCGCGGCGATGGTCGGATTGATGTTCTCGCGGATGCCGCCGAACATCTGCCGCGGCAGCGTGGCCTGCTCGGGGCCGGCCAGGAACAGCGTCACCACCACCTCGTCGAAGGAGGTGGCGAAGGCGAACAGCGCACCCGAGATCACGCCGGGCGCGATGATCGGCAGCGTGACGCGGCGGAACACCGTCAGCGGATTGGCGCCCAGGCTGGCGGCGGCGCGGGTCAGGTTGTGGTTGTAGCCGGCCAGCGTGGCGGTCACGGTGATGACCACGAAGGGCACGCCGAGCGCGGCATGCACCAGGATCAGCGCCGCGTAGCCGTTGACCAGGCCCAGCGGGGCGTAGAACAGGTAGCTGCCGACGCCGACGATGACCACCGGCACCACCATGGGCGAGATCAGCACGCTCTGCAGCAGCGCCTTGCCGCGGAAATCGGCGCGGGTCAGGCCGACCGAGGCCGCGGTGCCGAGCACCATGGCGATCGCGGTGGCGGCCGGCGCCACGATCAGGCTGTTCTTCAGCGACAGCATCCACTCGGGCGATTCGAAGAAGGCCGCGTACCACTTGAGCGAGAAGCCGGTCAGCGGATAGAGCAGGAAGGAGCTCTCGTTGAACGACAGCGGCACGATGATCAGGATCGGCAGCAGCAGGAACAGCAGTACCGCGCCGCAGAACAGGCGGTGCAGGACCTGCCAGGCGCGTTCGATCGGGGAGGCGAAGGGGGGCATCGGGATGATCCTTCCGGGTCGCGGGAGACGGGTGGGCCTAGCCGGCCGTTGAAGATGCAACCTCGCGCCAGCGAGGCTCCCTCTGGATACCCCACGAAGTCTTCGACTTCATGGGGACCCAAGGCGGCGAGGGCGGGGGAGTGGAATAAATCAGCGAGGATTCGTTTGATGGCCACATGCACCAAAGCGCCCGGCTTCGCCGGGCGGATCTCGGAAGCAGGCACTTGGGCTGCATTCAATTAGCCCAGCTTGAGGCTCTTGGCGCCGACCAGCCAGCCGTACACCACGTAGAGCAGCAGGGTGGCGAGCAGCAGCAGGCCGCCCAGGGCGGTGGCCATGCCCCAGTTCACCGTGCTGTTGGTGTAGAAGGCCACGAAATAGCTGACCATCTGGTCGTTCGGGCTGCCCAGCAGCGCCGGCGTGATGTAGTAGCCGATGCACAGGATGAACACCAGCAGGCCGCCGGCGCCGATGCCGCTCAGCGTCTGCGGGAAGTAGACCCGCCAGAAGGCGCCGAACGGATGCGAGCCGAGCGAGACCGCGGCGCGCAGGTGGCTGGGCGAGATGCCCTTCATCACGCTGTAGATCGGCAGGATCATGAAGGGCAGCAGGATGTGCACCATGGCGATGTAGACGCCGAGGCGGTTGAACACCAGCTGCAGCGGGGCGTCGATCAGGCCCAGGAGCTGCAGCGCGCCGTTGATCAGGCCGCCCGACTGCAGCAGCACGATCCAGGCCGCCACCCGCACCAGCACCGAGGTCCAGAACGGCAGCAGCACGCAGATCATCAGGAGGTTGGCGCGGCGGGTGGGCAGGCTGGCCAGCAGATAGGCCAGCGGGTAGGCCAGCAGCAGGCAGACCAGCGTCACCACCGTGCTCATCCAGAAGGTGCGGGCGAACACCTCGAGGTAGATGGCCTGGCCGGGATCGACGCGGGCGACCTCGCCCTGCTCGTCGATGTGCCGGTCCACCGCCGCCAGCAGGTAGAACGGCGTGCGGCTGCCGCCGTTGCGGTGGATGGCCTGCCAGTAGACCGGGTCGCCCCAGCGCTCGTCGAGCTCGACCAGCGCCTGCCGGTAGGACGCCGGCGATGGTTCGAGCGGCAGGCGGCGGGCGGTCTTGCCCAAGAGGCTGCGATAGCCGGGCACTTCCATGTTCAGCCGCTTGCCCAGGTCGCCCAGCGTCTGCGCCTCGCGCGCGGCGGCCAGGTCCTGCGCCACCGCCCGGTAGGCCGGCTCGGCCGGCAGGCCGCGGCCGTCCCAGCGCGCGAGCGCCTGGACCGTGAGCGGCAGCGAGCCGCGCACCTCGGGGTTGTCCACGCTCTTGGCCAAGAGGCCGAACAGCGGCAGCACGAACACGACGGCCAGGAACAGCGCCAGCGGCGCGATCAGGGCCAGCGCCTTCAGCGTGCCGGTGCGTTCGGCCCGGGCCAGCTGGCGCTTGAGCGGGATGCCGTCCTGGCTGAGCAGGGGCGTGGGGGCGGGCGTGGTCATGGCGGATTCCTCGCGGCGGGCGGCGGGGCGGTCGCCCGCGCCCGCCGCCGATGCGCTGCTGCTGGCTGCTTACTTGGCGGCCCAGGCGTTGAAGCGCTGTTCCAGCTGTTCGCCGTAGTCGGCCCAGAAGTTCACGTCGATGCCGACCTGGCCGGCGATGTTGGCCGGGGCGGTGGGCAGGCCGGCCGCCACGTCCTTGCCCAGGAGGGCGTTGGCCTTGGTGTTGGTCGGGCCGTAGGCGATGTTTTCCGAATAGACCTTCTGGTTCTCCGGCCGCGAGGCGAAGGCGATGAACTTGATCGCCTGCTCCTTGTTGGGCGATCCCTTGACGATGGCCCAGGCGTCGAAGTCGTAGATGCCGCCGTTCCAGACGATCTTCAGGTTTTTGCCTTCCTTCTGCGCGGTGGCGATGCGGCCGTTGTAGGCCGAGCTCATCACCACGTCGCCGGCCGCCAGGTACTGCGGCGGCTGGGCGCCGGCTTCCCACCACTGGATGTTGGGCTTGAGCTGGTCGAGCTTCTTGAAGGCGCGGTCCTGGCCGGCCGGCGTGGCCAGCACCTTGTAGACGTCCTTCGGCGCCACGCCGTCGGCCATCAGGGCGAATTCCAGCGTGTACTTGGCGCCCTTGCGCAGGCCGCGCTTGCCGGGGAATTTCTGCACGTTCCAGAAATCGGCCCAGCTGGCGGGCGCGGCCTTGAGCTTGTCGGCGTTGTAGGCCAGCACGGTCGACCAGACGAAGATGCCGACGCCGCAGGGGCTGACCGCGCCGGGCACGAAGAAGGACTTGTTGCCGATCCGGCCCATGTCGAGCTTTTCGTACAGGCCTTCGTCGCAGCCGCGGGCGAGTTCGGGCGACTCGACCTCGACCACGTCCCAGCCGATGCTGCCGGTCTCGACCATGGCCTTGATCTTGGCCTGTTCGCCGTTGTAGTCGCCGGCGACCAGGTTGACGCCGGTCTGCCGGAACGGCTCGTAGAAGGCCTTGGCCTGGGCGTCGCGGTTGGCGCCGCCGAAGGAGATCACGGTCAGGTCGCGCGCCGAGACCGTGGCGGCGGCCAGGCAGGCGAGCAAGAGGGGCAAGCGGGCAAAGCGGAACTGCGGCATGTCGACTCCTTTATCGTTGTGCGGAATGAGGCAGCGGGGAAATCAGGGGGTGCGGACCGGGTCCAGCGCGCGGGCGTGCTCGACATCCCAGCCCAGCGGGATCACGTCGTTCACCTTCAGCTCGCCGTCGAGTTCGGCGATCGGCTGCTTGACCACGAAGTGGTCGGCGCCGGCCACCTGCAGGCGGATGCGGACGTGGTCGCCCAGGTAGATGAATTCCTCGACCCGGCCGGTCAGCCGGTTGGCGCAGCCCTCGCTGGCGCCGTTCAGGCGGATGCGCTCGGGCCGGATCGACAGCGACACCGGGCCGCCCGGCTCGCCGACGTTGACCGCCAGCGCCCGCACGGTCTCGCCGTGCGGCAGGCGCACCGTGCAGGTCTCGCCGGCGCGCTCCTGCAGGGTGCCGCCCAGGCGGTTGTTCTCGCCGATGAAGTTGGCCACGAAGGTGTTCTTCGGCTGCTCGTAGAGCGTGCGGGCGGTGTCGATCTGCTGGATCTCGCCCTGGTGGAACACCGCCACCCGGTCGCTCATGGTCAGCGCCTCGCCCTGGTCGTGGGTCACGTAGACCACGGTGACGCCGAGGCGGGCATGGATGTGCTTGATCTCGATCTGCATGTGCTCGCGCAGCTGCTTGTCCAGCGCGCCCAGCGGCTCGTCCATCAGCACCAGCTGCGGCTGGAACACCAGCGCGCGGGCCAGTGCCACGCGCTGCTGCTGGCCGCCCGACAGCTGGCCCGGGTAGCGGCCGCCGAACTTGCCCAGCTGCACCATCTCCAGCGCCTGCTTGACCTTGGCGGCGATGTCGCTGCGGTTCATGCCGCGCACCTTGAGCGGGAAGGCCACGTTCTCGGCCACTGTCATGTGCGGGAACAGCGCGTAGTTCTGGAACACCATGCCGATGTCGCGCCGGTGCGGCGGCACCCGGTCCAGCCGCTTCTGGCCGAGCCAGATCTCGCCGGCGGTCGGCGTCTCGAAGCCGGCCAGCATCATCAGGCTGGTGGTCTTGCCCGAGCCGGACGGTCCGAGCAGGGTGAGGAACTCGCCCTTGCGGATATCGAGGTTCAGGTCGCGCACGATCAGCGTCTCGCCGTCGTAGCTCTTCTGCACGTTGCGGAAACTGACCAGGGTATCGGTGGCGCTCATCGCGGCAGGCCCGGAAGGTGGGGGATGCCGCATGGTGCGCCGGCGCGATCGGCCGTCCTATAGTCGGGGCGGATTTTGCCGTACGGCTCGGCTGACCCGCTTGTAAGGAAATTCCTAGGGCGGCGTGAGCCGTTCGGCCGAGCCGGGCCGAACCGGACTGGACCGGACTGGACCGAAATGGACCGGGCCGGCCGGCCTCAGTCGATCAGCTTGTGCTCGATGGCATAGCGCACCAGCTCGGCGGTGGAGCCGAGCCCGAGCTTCTGCAGCAGCCGCAGCTTGTGGGTGCTGACGGTCTTGGCGCTGATGGCCAGTTGCTGGCCGATGTCGTTGATGCCTTCGCCGCGGACCAGCCGCAGGAAGATCTGGAACTCGCGCTCCGACAGCTGGGCGTGCGGCGGCTTGTCGCTGCCGAGCCCGACTTCGAACACCATGCGGTCGGCCAGCTGCGGGTCGATGTAGCGCCCGCCGGCCGCCAGCTTGCGGATGGCGGCGATCAGCAGCGCCGGATCGCTGGCCTTGGTGGCGTAGCCGGCCGCGCCGAGCTTGAGCGCGCGCGCCGCCATCTGCGCCTCGTCGTGCATCGACAGCACCAGGATGGCCGGCGGCTTGGCCTGCGCCAGGATCCGCGGCAACGCCTCCAGCCCGCTCAGGCCGGGCATCGACAGGTCGAGCAGCAGCACGTCGCACGGCGTCTGGCGCAGCGCTTCCAGCACCCGCTCGCCGTCGGTGGCCTCGCCGACCACCCGCATGTCGCCGCTGAGCTGCACCAGCTGCTTGACGCCTTCGCGCACGATCGGATGGTCTTCGGCAATCAGGACACGGATCATCGGGGGTCTTCCTGCAAGGATGGGGACAGCGCCGAGTAGGCTGTTGAGGCAGTTAAGCACCTGGTTCTGCGATCCACCCGGCAAAGCCGGGCGCGCTGGTGCACGTGGAAATCAAAGAGTGATCGCGGTTTATATCCCACTCCCCCCGCCCTCGCCGCTGCGAGGGAGCCCCGCTGGCGCGAGGTCCGCGCCTTTCTCGACAATTGGCAAGCGTACGGTGACATCGGTGCCTTCGCCCTCGCGGCTTTCCACCATGCAGCTGCCGCCGATGGCCATCGCCCGCTCGCGCATGCCGATCAGGCCGAACGAGGCGGGCCGGCCCGGATCGGGCGCGAAGCCGCGGCCGTCGTCCTCGATGGCGAGGAACAGCGTGCCGTCGCTCACGGTCAGGTCGATGCGCACGGTCTGGGCCTGGGCATGGCGGGCGACGTTGGTCAGCGATTCCTGGGCGATGCGGAACAGCGCGATCTCGGTCTTGGCGTCCAGCGCCGGCACCGCGCCGTGCACGCTGACCACGGTGGGCAGGCCGTAGCGTTCCTCGAAGCGGCGCGCCAGCCAGTCCAGCGCCGCCGGCAGGCCGGCGTTGAGGATAGGCGGGCGCAATTCGCTGGCGATGCTGCGCACGATCAGGAAGGTCTGGTCGATCAGGCCCTGCATGCGGCCGATGCGCTCGGCCAGCGCCGGGGCGGCCGCGCCGGCCGCCTGGCCGGCCATGCTGGTCTCCAGCCGCAGGCCGGTCAGCACCTGGCCCAGCTCGTCGTGCACCTCGCGGGCGATGCGGGCCTTCTCTTCCTCGCGCACCGTGTCGATATGGGCGGCCAGCTCGCGCAGGTCGGCCTCGCTGGCCAACAGGGCGGCGCGGGCGCGGCGGCGTTCGGTGGCGTCGGTGACGAAGGCCACCAGGTATTCGCTGTCGCGGTAGCGCAGGTAGGACAGCCGCACGTCCACCGGCAGCTGGCTGCCGTCGGCGCAACGGTGGACGGTCTCGTACTCGTCGGCGCCGGCCTGCCGGATGTGGTGCCAGCAGGCCAGCCAGCCGTCCACGTCCAGCGCCGGATCGAGCGCCCGGATGCCCTGGCCCAGCAATTGGCCGGCGGCATGGCCGTGCATGCGCAGCACCGCCTCGTTGGCATAGCAGATGCGGCCGTCCCAGCCCAGCCACAGCACGCCGGCGGTATTGCGGTCGAGCGAGAACTGGGTCAGCTGCAGCGCCGCCTCGCTCGATTCGCGCGCTTCGAGTTCGCGCCGGGTCTGCGCCAGCTGCTGCCGCAGCTCGCGCCGCTGCCGCGACTGCCAGGCCAGCGCCAGGCCCAGCGCCAGCAGCGCGGCCAGCAGCAGCCAGCTGGCGCCGCGCCAGAAGCCGGGCCGCTGCCAGGCCGGGGTGGCCGGCGGCCGCAGCCAGCGGGCCTGCAGCGCGGCCAGCGCCGCCGGCTCGATCCGCGCCAGCGCCGCGTCGACCGCACGGCCCAGTTCCGGCCGGTCGGCGCGGCTGGCGACCCGCAGCGTCAGGGTGTAGCCGGCGTCGCCGATCAGTTCGAGGTCGAGGTAGTCGCCGCGCCCCAGCAACGCGTGGGCATGCGGCAGGTCGATTAGCGCCGCGTCGGCCCGGCCGTCGACCACCGCGTCCAGCGCGGCGCGCTCGCCGGCCAGGCCCAGCCGCGGCAGGGCCGGGTAGTTCTCGGCGACGAAGCGCCGCAGCGGGCCGTCGTCGCGCAGCGCGACGCGGTAGCCGACTGTCAGCTCGTCCAGCGTGCCGATGCGGAAGCCGCGCCGCGCCACCAGCTTGACCGGCACGCGCACGGCGGGCTCGCTGAAGCGCCAGTAGCGCAGGCCGGCCGGCGTCTGCGGCAGCAGCGGGGCGAGATCGAGGCGGCCGGCCTGCTGGGCGGCGGCCAGCGCCGCAGGGCTGTCGTAGACCTGCCAGCTCAGCGTCCGGCCCATCCGGCGCGCCAGCAGTTCGGCCAGGTCGACGCTGGCGCCGGTCAGCCGGCTGCCGCTGGCCTCGCGCTGCACATAGGGCGGATCGAGCAGCACGCCGACGCGCAGCGCCTCCTCGGCCCGGGCCGGCAGGCAGGGGACGGCGAGCAGCAGGCAGAGGCGCAGGGCTGGCGACATTCCGACAAAAATGCCGGGTTCGCCGGCAAATTGCCAGCGCCGCGGCGCCGGCCGGCGAACGGCCGTCGCCGCGCGCCATGCCGCTGTTTGTCCGTCCCCCCCGCTCGTGCCATCATCCGCCCGCCCGATTTCCCTGATGCCGCACCGCCATGACCGATACACCCGACCTGCCCTGGACGACCCGGAACTGCCCGAGGACGACGCGGCCGAGCCCGCGCCCGCCGCGGCCGGCGGCGCCGAGCTGCCGCCGCCGCCCAGCCCGACCGACTTCACCGGCATGGACGCGGTGCCGCTGGGCCGCTACGCCGAGCGCGCCTACCTCGAATACGCCGTCTCGGTGGTCAAGGGCCGCGCGCTGCCCGACGTCTGCGACGGCCAGAAGCCGGTGCAGCGCCGCATCCTCTACGCCATGCACGAGATGGGCCTCGGCCCGACCGCCAAGCCGGTCAAGTCGGCCCGGGTGGTCGGCGAGGTGCTCGGCAAGTTCCACCCGCACGGCGACACCTCGGCCTACGACGCGATGGTGCGGCTGGCGCAGGACTTCTCGATGCGCTACCCGCTGGTCGACGGCCACGGCAACTTCGGTTCGCGCGACGGCGACGGCGCCGCGGCGATGCGCTACACCGAAGCGCGATTGACCCGCATCGCCGAGCTGCTGTTGTCCGAGATCGACATGGGCACGGCCGACTTCGTGCCCAACTACGACGGCGCCTTCGAGGAGCCCAAGCTGCTGCCGGCGCGGCTGCCGATGCTGCTGCTGAACGGCGCCTCCGGCATCGCGGTCGGCATGGCCACCGAGATGCCGCCGCACAACCTGACCGAGGTGGCCGAGGCCGCGGTGGCGCTGATCCGCAATCCGCGGCTCGAAGTCGCCGACCTGCTCGACATCGTGCGCGGGCCTGACTTCCCCGGCGGCGGCCAGATCATCTCCAGCCGCGAGCAGATCCAGGCCGCCTACGAAAGCGGCCGCGGCAGCCTGGCGGTGCGCGCGCGCTGGAAGATCGAGGAACTGGCGCGCGGCCAGTGGCAGCTGGTGGTCACCGAGCTGCCGCCCAACACCTCGGCGCAGAAGGTGCTCGAGGAGATCGAGGACCTGACCAATCCGAAGATCAAGAAGGGCAAGAAGGCGCTGACCCAGGAGCAGGTGCAGCTCAAGCAGCTGCTGCTGAGCCAGCTCGACACGGTGCGCGACGAATCGGGCAAGGACGTGGCGGTGCGGCTGGTGTTCGAGCCGAAGTCGCGCACCCAGAACGCCGACGAATTCGCCAACATGCTGCTGACCCACACCAGCCTCGAGGGCAGCGCCTCGATCAACCTGGTGGCGATCGGCCTCGACGGCCGGCCGCAGCAGAAGACGCTCAAGCAGCTGCTGCAGGAGTGGATAGCCTACCGCTTCACCACCGTGCGCCGCCGCACCCGCCACCGGCTGGGCCAGGTCGACGACCGCATCCACATCCTCGAAGGCCGGCTGCTGGTCTACCTCAATATCGACGAGGTGATCCGCATCATCCGCCAGGCCGACGACCCCAAGGCCGACCTGATCGCGGCCTTCAAGCTCAGCGAGCGCCAGGCCGAGGACATCCTCGAGATCCGGCTGCGCCAGCTGGCGCGGCTCGAAGGCATCAAGATCGAGCAGGAGCTGGCCAAGCTGCGCGACGAGAAGGCCGAGCTCGAGCACCTGCTGGCCGACGAGGCCGCCATGCAGCGGCTGATCGTGCGCGAGATCAAGGACGACGCGAAGGCTTTCGGCGACGCGCGCCGCACGCTGATCGAAGCGACCGGCCGCGCCTCGGTGACCGCCACCGTGGTGGACGAGCCGGTCACCGTGATCCTCAGCGAGAAGGGCTGGATCCGCAGCCGCAACGGCCACGGCGTCGATACCCAGAACCTCGGCTTCAAGGAAGGCGACCGCCTCTTGGCCGCGCTCGAATGCCGCTCGGTCGACACCGTGGCGCTGTTCGGCTCGGACGGCCGGGTCTACAACCTGTTGGCCGGCAACCTGCCCGGCGGCCGCGGCGACGGCGTGCCGGTGGCTTCGCTGATCGACCTGGCGGCGCGCACCCGCGTGGTCCAGCTCCTGGCGGCGCGGCCCGAGCAGGCGCTGCTGATCGCCGGCAGCTCGGGCTATGCCTTCCACTGCGAATTCAAGGACCTGCTGACGCGGCAGAAGGCCGGCAAGGCCTTCCTCTCGCTCGACGAGGGCGAGACGCTGCTGAAGATCGCGCCGTTCGCGCCGGCCGAATCCAACCTGGTCTGCTGCCTGTCGGCCGGCGGTCGGCTGCACGCCTTCCCGCTGGCCGAGCTGAAGGCGCTGTCGGGCGGCGGCCGCGGCATGATCGCGATGGCGCTCGACGACGGCGACACGCTGGCGGCGGTGACGGTGAGCGACGGCAACAGCCTGACGCTGAACGGCACCGGCCGCGGCGGCCGGCCGATGAGCGTGACCTTCGACGCCAACGACCTGGCGCCCTATGTCGGCAAGCGGGCCAAGAAAGGAAAGCCGCTGGTGGGCGGCCTGAAGCTCGCCGGTTTCTGAGCGCCGCCCGCGCGCCGTCCGATCGATGCAACGCCCGGCCCCACGCCGGGCGTCGTCGTTTGCAAGCGCATCGCAATAGTAAGATACTCATTGGTATGTTTATGTGAAGGAGTATCCCATGCGACGTCTCGTCATCCTGGCCGCCGCCCTGCTGGCCACCACCGGCTTTGCCGCCGAGATCCGCGGCAGCGGCCGCGTGGTCGAGCAGAGCCGGCCGGTGTCCGATTTCCAGGCCATCCGCAGCGAGGGCGCCTGGAGCCTCGACGTCAAGGTCGGGCCGGCGCCGTCGCTGAAGATCCGCGCCGACGACAACCTGCTGCCGCTGATCGAGACCACGGTGCAGAAGGGCGAGCTGACGATCCGCTTCAAGGAGCACCAGTCGATCAGCCTCGACAACAAGAGCAGCCTGCGCATCGAGGTCACGGTGCCCAGGCTGTCCGGCTACAGCCACGAGGGCGCCGGCAAGACGGTGTTCCGCGACCTGGCCGGCGAGCGCTTCGCGCTGAGCTACGAGGGCGCCGGCCTGATCACCGCGACCGGCCGCGTCGACAACCTGACGGTGCAGGCCAGCGGCGCCGGCTCGCTCGACCTCGACGGCCTGAAGACGCGCAACGCCACGGTCAACCTCGAGGGCGTCGGCGCGGTCAGCGTCTACGCCAGCGAATCGCTGACCGCGGCGGTCGACGGCATCGGCTCGCTGACCTACTTCGGCAAGCCGGCCAAGGTGTCCAAGGCGGTCAGCGGCATCGGCACGGTGCGCGCCGGGGACTGACGGATACTTTTGGGGCAGGTCGATCGTCATCGCAGCACCCGGCGGAGCCGGGTGTTCGTGTTCAGCGATGGCTCGAGCGCCGGCGCTTCCTGATCGATTCCAACTCCCCCCGCCCTCGCCGCCGCGAGGGAGCCTCGCTGTCGCTCGTATGTGCATGCATCGACCGCTTGTGGATTGTTCTCCGGTTGCGTGACCGCGAGCCCGTTTCGGGATGGAGACTTTGGTCGAGCTCTGAGACAATTCAGCCAGTTGCACGTCCGCTCCGGGCGTTCGCGGCATGGGCCGGCGCCCATGCCGTTTGTCATTTGCAGACCCGATGTCCACCTCGCTCCGCATCACCGAAATCTTCCACTCGCTGCAGGGCGAGACCAGCCGCATGGGCCTGCCGACGGTGTTCGTGCGGCTCACCGGCTGCCCGCTGCGCTGCGGCTACTGCGACAGCGCCTACGCCTTCCACGGCGGCGAGCGCCGCTCGATCGCGGCCATCCTCGAGGAGGTCGGCCGCCACGGCACGCCCTATGTCTGCGTCACCGGCGGCGAGCCGCTGGCCCAGGCCGGCTGCCACGAGCTCTTGACCCGGCTGTGCGACGCCGGCTACTCGGTGAGCCTGGAGACCAGCGGCCACCTGCCGATCGAAACGGTCGACCCGCGCGTGTCGCGCATCGTCGACATCAAGACGCCGGGCTCGGGCGAGGTCGAGAAGAACCGCTGGGACAACCTGCGCCACCTGACCGGCCACGACGAGCTCAAGTTCGTGCTGGTGCATCGCCACGACTACGAATGGGCGCGCGACCTGGTGCGCGACAACCAGCTGCAGGCGCTGTGCCCGCTGATCTTCAGCCCGGTGTGGGAATCGCTGCCGCCGCGCGAGCTGGCCGAGTGGGTGATCGCCGATCGGCTGCCGGTGCGGGTGCAGGTACAGCTGCACAAGATCCTGTGGGGCGACAAGCCGGGCGTGTGAGGCGCCGTCCCTCCGGTAGGAGCGGCTTTAGCCGCGAATGCCCGATGTAGCATGTCCATTCGCGGCTAAAGCCGCTCCTACACGAAGCTCCGGGCGATTCCGGAGCCGAGCTGCAAACCGATTCCGAGGATCCGAAATGAGCAAGAAAGCCGTCATCCTGCTGTCCGGCGGGCTCGATTCCGCCACCGTGCTGGCCATGGTGCGCAACCAGGGCTTCGAGGCCTATTGCCTGAGCTTCGACTACGGCCAGCGCCACAATGCCGAGCTGGCCGCCGCGCGGCGCGTGGCCGAGGCGCTCGGCGCCGCCCGCCATCACGTCGCCCGCATCGACCTGGCCGCCTTCGGCGGCTCGGCGCTGACCGACGCCAGCATCGAGGTGCCGACCGACGGCGTGAAGGAAGGCGAGATCCCGGTCACCTACGTGCCGGCGCGCAACACCATCATGCTGAGCTTCGCGCTCGGCTGGGCCGAAGTGCTCGGCGCCCGGGACATCTGCATCGGCGTCAACGCGGTCGACTACTCGGGCTACCCGGACTGCCGGCCCGAATACATCTCGGCCTTCGAGATGATGGCCAACCTGGCCACCCGGGTCGGCGTCGAGGGCGCCTCGCTACATATCCGCACGCCGCTGCTCAAGCTGTCCAAGGCCGAGATCATCCGCGCCGGCATGGCGCTCGGCGTCGACTACGGCCTGACCGTGAGCTGCTACCTGGCCGACGACGACGGCCGCGCCTGCGGCCGGTGCGATGCCTGCCGCCTGCGCCGGGCCGGCTTCGAGGCGGCCGGGGTGGCCGATCCGACGCGCTATCGCTGATGGCTTGAAGTCGGGAGATCGCCGATCGCGGCGGCAGGTCGGACTTCAGCCCGACCGCAAGGCCCGGTCGATCCGGGACCTCTTCGGAGCGAAGTCCGACCTGCCGGTGTCTCGGCGATCAGCCGACCGGCGGCAGGAAGCGCGCCAGCCATTGCAGCGCGGCCGCTTCGCTGTCGAAGGCCTGGAACGGGTAGGGCGGCCGCCGGTAGCGGCGGTAGAGCTGCACCGCCATGCGGGCCACCGGATTGCTGGCGATCACCGCCACCGCGACGGTGACCGCGCAGACCTCGGGACTGGCGCTGAAGGCCTCGGCCTCCGGCGTGGCGGTCATGGTGCCGCGGCCGGTCACCAGCACCGGCAGCGGTCGGTCGGCCAGCGCCAGGTGCTGACGATGGGCCGAACGGATGGCGGCGAGGTCGACGCGCGGATGCAGGCCGTAGTCGATGCGCAGGATGCCGTCGTCGCGCAGCCAGACCGCCGGGTAGTCGGGAGCGTCCATGCTCCCCATTCAAGCCGAGCGCCGCCGCCGCCGCCACCACAGCCGCATCCCCAGTAATACCGCCAGCGCGGCCGCGAACAGCGCCGGCTGGGTCAGGTCCTTCTTCACCAGCCACCAATAATGCAGCACGCCGAGGATCGCGATCGGATAGACCAGCCGGTGCAGCCGGCCCCAGTTGCGCTTGAGCCGCCGCATCATGCGGTCGGTCGAGGTCGCCGCCAGCGGGATCAGCAGCACGAAGGCGGCGAAGCCGACGGTGACGAAGGGCCGCTTGGCGATGTCGCGCACGATGGCGGCCAGGTCGAAGAACTGGTCGAGCCAGATGTAGGTGGTGAAGTGCAGGCAGGCGTAGAAGAAGGCGTACAGCCCGAGCATGCGGCGCAGCCGCAGCGGCTCGGGCCGGCCGGTGAGGCGCCGCAGCGGGGTCATGGCCAGCGTGATCAAGAGGAAGCTCAGCGTCCAGGTGCCGGTCGAGCGGGTGACGAACTCGATCGGGTTGACCGCGCCGCCGCTGGCGACGATCCAGACGGCGCGCGCCAGCGGCAGCAGGCAGAGGACGAAGAGGGCGGCTTTGAAATAGCTGAAGGTGCGCAGGTTCATGATGTTTTAGTCGTTCAAGGTCTGCCGCCCTGACGGCATAATTGCCCGGTCGCCGTTTGGATACGCCGGTTCGTATCCGATCGCCGGTGCAGGCGCCCGGCAAAGCCGGACGCTAGGCGGTCAGAGTCTGTTCCACCGCCGGCAATTCCCTGATCGATCCCGACTCCCCCGCCCTCGCCGCCGCGAGGGGCCTCGCTGCGCTCGTCGGCGGATGCTTCGACGCAAGTATCCGCCCGACGTGCGCCGAGTGATGCGCTTCGGCGGTATTCGACCATCCACGGATTTTTCCATGCAAAGCTGCATCGCCACCGCCCACCGCCTGGTCGTCAAGGTCGGCTCCTCCCTGGTCACCAACGACGGCCGCGGTCTCGACCACGCCGCGCTCAACCGCTGGGCGGCCGAGATCGCCGCGCTGTCGCGGCTCGGCCGCCAGGTGGTGCTGGTCAGCTCGGGCGCCATCGCCGAGGGCGTGGCGCGGCTCGGCTGGCCGCGCCGGCCGCACGCGGTGCACGAGTTGCAGGCGGCCGCCGCGGTTGGCCAGATGGGCCTGGTCGAGGCCTACGAGCGCGGCTTCAAGGCCCACGGCCTCAAGACCGCCCAGATCCTGCTGACCCACGAGGACCTGGCCGACCGCACCCGTTACCTCAATGCGCGCTCGACGCTGCTGACCCTGCTCGACCTCGGCGTGATCCCGATCATCAACGAGAACGACACGGTGTCGACCGACGAGATCAAGGTCGGCGACAACGACACGCTCGGCGCGCTGGTGACCAACCTGATCGACGCCGACGCGCTGGTGATCCTGACCGACCAGCGCGGCCTCTACCGTGCCGATCCGCGCAAGGTGCCGGACGCCGAGTTCGTCCACGAATACCCGGCCGGCCGGCCCGAGCTGGAGGCGATGGCCGGCGGCGCCGGCAGCGGCGTCGGCACCGGCGGCATGTACACCAAGATCGTCGCCGCCAAGCGCGCCGCCCGCAGCGGCGCCAGCACGGTGATCGCCAGCGGCCGCGAGGAGCGCGTGCTGACCCGGCTGGCGGCCGGCGAAGCGATCGGCACCCAGCTCAGCGCCGGCCAGAGCCGCATGGCGGCGCGCAAGCAATGGCTGGCCGACCACCTGCAGGTGCGCGGCACGCTGGTGCTCGACGCCGGCGCGGTGCGCGCGGTGGCGCAGCAGGGCACCAGCCTGCTGCCGATCGGGGTGGCCAGCGTCGACGGCGATTTCCTGCGCGGCGAGATGGTGCGCTGCATCGGCCCCGACGGCGCCGAGATCGCGCGCGGCCTGTGCAACTACGACGCGGCCGACGCGCGCCGCATCGTGCGCCTGCCGACCGGCCAGATCGAGGCGGTGCTCGGCTTCGTCGACGAGCCCGAGCTGATCCACCGCGACAACCTGGTGGTGCTGGG
The DNA here is from genome assembly GCF_014353015.1 of Chitinimonas koreensis. Classification (NCBI taxonomy): domain Bacteria; kingdom Pseudomonadati; phylum Pseudomonadota; class Betaproteobacteria; order Neisseriales; family Chitinibacteraceae; genus Chitinimonas; species Chitinimonas koreensis. Next base: position 5,503,072 of record NZ_CP060704.1, on the reverse strand, counting down.
ATGACGGCCGCTCACGACGATGCGGCCCTGATCGCCGCAGTGCTCGAATTCTGGTTCGCCGGCGGCGATGCGCCGCGGCAGGCCTGGTTCGTCAAGGACCCGGCCTTCGACGCCGCGATCGCCGCCCGCTTCGGCGAGCAGGTCGCGGCCGCCCAGGCCGGCGGCTTGCAGCACTGGCGCGCCACGCCCGACGGGCTGCTGGCCTACCTGCTGCTGCTCGACCAGTTCAGCCGCAACATCTACCGCGACACGCCGCGCGCCTTCGCCGGCGATGCGCTGGCGCTGGCCGCCGCCCATGCGGCGCTCGAGGCCGGCGTCGACCGGACGCTGCCGCCGGTGCGCCGCGTGTTCGTCTACCTGCCGCTGGAGCATGCCGAATCGTTGGCCGAGCAGGACCGCTCGGTGGCGCTGTTCGAAGCGCTGGCGGCCGAGTGGCCGGCCGGGGCGAACTACCTCGACTACGCGCAGCGCCACCGCGAGGTGATCGCGCGCTTCGGCCGCTTTCCGCATCGCAATGCTGTGCTGGGTCGCGAGGCGACCGCTGAAGAGCAGGTTTATCTGGCGCAGCCGGGGAGTGGCTTCTAGGGCCGCGTAGAAAGATTTAGTCTCTGCCGCTGGCCGCTTTATCCCTTCTCCCGCGCGCGGGAGAAGGTGGTCCGAAGGACCGGATGAGGGCCGGTTCATCAAACTACAGCCCTCACCCCACCCCGCTTCTGCTACGCAGAAGCGGGTGCTCTCCCGTGCACGGGAGAGGGGCTGATCGACCCAGCTTTGTTTGAAGGCAGGCAGTAAAAAAGCCGGGCAAACCCGGCCAATGCCTGCGTGCGTCGATCTGTTCAGGCCCGGTCGGTCAGGGCCCGCAATTCTTCCCGCAGCGCGCTGCGCTGCTGCCTCATCTGCGCCAGCACCGGCTCGTCCAGCGGCGCCTCGCCGTATTCGATGCGGGCGATCGCCTGGTCGAGCATCAGGTAGTCGTCGGCCAGTCGGGCGAATTCGCCGCGGCCCGGTTCGGCGGCCGGCCGGGGTTCGGCGGACGGGTGGGGCGTCTCCATCGGCGTGCTCCTGGGTTCGATGCCATGCAGCGTAGCGGCGCAGCCACGCGCCGGACTTGACCCAGGTCAAGCGCTTGTGGCGGCCGGGCGCCGCGCCGACAATCGCGCCGGTCCAATTCGCGAGTCCCGCCATGTCCTTCCTGCGCCGCCTGCTGTTGCTGCTCGCCGTCCTGCCGGCCCTGGCCGACGATCCGGGCGGCGCACCGGCGGGCGAGCCGCCCGGCGACGACGGCCCCTACGTGTTCCTGCGCGCCGGCGCCGAGCAGGCGGTCTGGCTGTGCGACGGCGAAGTGCGCCGCCAGCCGCTGCCGCCTTCGCGCCTGCTGGTGCCGCCGTGCGGCGCGCTCGGCCGCCTGGCGGTGAACGCCGCCGACGCGCCGGCGCCCGACCGGTTGCCGGCGCCGGTGCGCTGGGCGGCGGTGTCGGATATCCACGGCCAGGCTGGCCTGCTGCTCACGCTGCTGGCGCGCCACGGCATCGTCGACGAGCACGGCGACTGGGCCTGGGGCGAGGGCGTGCTGGTGATCGCCGGCGACGTGTTCGACCGCGGGCCGACGGTGAACGAGGCGCTGTGGAGCCTCTACCGGTTGGCCCAGCAGGCGCGCGCGGCCGGCGGCGCGGTGCATGCGCTGCTCGGCAACCACGAGACCATGGTGCTGGCCGGCGACCTGCGCTACATCCATCCGCGCTACCGGGCGGTGGCCGAGCGGCTCGGCGAGACCTACTCCGGCCTGTACGGCGCCGATACCGCGCTGGGCCGCTGGCTGCGCAGCCGCGCGACGGTGCTCAAGCTCGGCGACACGGTGTTCCTGCACGGCGGCCTGCATCCGGCGCTGGCGGCGCAGCCGATCGACCTGGCGGCGATCAACGCCGGCATCCGCGCCGGGCTGGGCCTGTCCAGGCAGGCGCTGGCGGCCGACCCGGCCGCGGCCGCGCTGTTCGGCCGCGACGGGCCGCTGTGGTACCGCGGCTACTTCCTGGCCCCGCGCGCGACCGCGGCCGAGATCGATGCGCTGCTGGCGCGGCTCGGCGCGCAGCGCATCGTGGTCGGCCATACCACCCAGGCCGAGGTGCGCTCGCTGTACGGCGGCAAGGTGGTCGGCATCGATGCCGGGCTGAAGGACGGCGAGCGCGGCGAACTGCTGCTGTGGGACAACGGGCAGCTGTGGCGCGGGCTCAGCGATGGGCGGCGGCTGCCGTTGCCGGCGGGGGCGGATGACGGGAGCGGGGCGATCGAGATGGATTGAGGCGGGTTGCGAGCTGGCGTTACCGGCGATCAGGAATGGCCGAACCACTTCGCCTGCAACGCCGCCGATTTGCCGTCGAGTTCCGCCGCCAGCGCCGCATCGCGTTCCGGCTCTCCGCGCCTACGGATTTCCGCCAGCAGCGCCGCGCTGTCGCGCCGGTAACCGGCCATCGCCGCGGCATGGCGCGCGTCGGCCGCGTCCTGGGCGGCCAGCCGCCCGGCCATCTCGGCGCCGAGGTAGTCGCGCCGCAAGGCCTGCCGCACCGCCGCGCGCTGGTCCGCCGGCAGGCCGGACTCGGCCGCCAGCTGCGCCCAGTACAGCCGTTCGCTCGGCGTCTCCGCCTGCGCCAGGGTGTCGTAGTAGTCGCCATAGGCCTGCCGCCGCAGCGCTTCGATCCGCGCCTGGCGTTCCGCCTGCGGCAGCCGCGCCGCCTCGCCGGCGGCGAAGTCGCGCGCGGCGATCTGGAAGCCGAGCCGCGCCTCCTCCTCGCCGTACAGCAGCCTGGCCATGTCGGCGCCGGCCAGCTCGCGCCGCGCCGCGCTGACCGCGGCCAGCCGTTCGGCCAGCGGCCGGTCGGTGCTTTGCACCAGTGCGCCGAGCCCGTGCTCGACCGTCTCCTTCAGCGTCAGCGCCCGCCGCAGCCGGGCCGCGTCGGCCGGCGCCAGCCGGGCCAGGTCGGCGTCGGGCCAGCCGCGGCAGCGCGCGTCGTCGCGGCGGTCGGCGCAGTCGCGCCGCACCGCCTCCAGCAGCGGCAGCAGCGAGCGGCGGCCGGCCAGTACCGCCTGCAGCGCCGACTGGCGCCGGGCCGGGTCGCTCCAGTCGCCGGCCGCTGCCGCGGCGGCCGGCGGCCGCTCGAACAGGCCCTGGCCGGTGGCCGCGGCTTGCACGGTTCCGTCGGCCTGCGCTGCGCCGTCGGCTGGCGCCGCCGCGCGCCAGTCGTCCGGCGGCCCGGCCAGGCGCCAGGCCGCCAGGCCCAGCGCGGCGGCCAGCAGGCCGCCGGCCAGGTAGAAGCCGGCGCGGCGGCGGCCGGCCGGGCGTGGAGCGCCGCCCGACGGAGCGCCGCCCGACCGTCCCAGCTTGCGTTGCGCGTTCACCGCCGCCTCAGAAGGCGAAGCGGCCGGCGACCGCGAAGTGGTCCGACAGGTCGCGCGTCGACCACAGCGCCGGCGCCAGGCTGCGGTAGACCATCACCTCGTTCTGGCCGCTGCGCGCCGGCTTGTGGGCGTTGGAGACCAGCACGTAGTCGAGGTATTCCTGGCCGTCCGAGCCGAGCGCGTTGACCACCGGGTCGTAGCTGTAGCGGTGGCCCAGGCTGGCCGGCTTGCTGGCGTTGAGGATGCTCAGCATGCGCTGGTAGTCGTCGGGTGTGGCGTAGTAGTCGACGTTGAGGTCGCCGGCGTACAGCAGCGCGTCGGTGGCGGCCGGCGCGAGGCCGTCGACGAAACGCTTGAGCTGGCTCAGCTGATCCAGCCGCACCGCGCGCTCGCTGGTGCCGTTCCAGGCCTGGGTATGGGTGCCGGCCAGGTGGTAGGTCCGGCCCTGCTTGAGGATCTGCACGTACATCGCGCCCTTGTTCGACAGGCAGTCGGTGTTGGCGCAGTTCGGGTAGACGATCTGCGCCTCGCGCGCGATCGGCCAGCGGCTGGCGATGAACACGCCGCCGTCCTCGAAGTTGCCCGACTGGTCGACCACCTGGGTCTGGTAGGGGAACTCGGCGGCGAGGCCGGCGCGCAGCTGGTCGCGGCAGCCGTTGTCGAAGGCCTCGGAGAACACGATGGCGTCGTAGTTGCGGGCGAAGGCCGGCACCTGGGCCCAGCGCTCGCAGATCTGCGAGGCGCCGACCACGCCCCAGATGTTCCAGCTCAGCACCTTGAATTCGTCGGCGGCGGCCAGGGTTTCCTGCTTCGGCTGCGGGTGGACCACGTAGTAGATGTCGTCGTAACCGCCGGTGAACTGGGCGCGGTAGGACAGCGTGGTGGCCAGCGCGTTGAAGCGGGTGGCGGCGTTGTGGATGTCGCGGTCGCTGCGCCACGGCTCGTTGAAATCGGCCGCCTTGGCCGAGTGGACGATGCTGCTGCCGATCAGCTTGCCGGTCAGCTGCTGCTGCAGCACCACGCTGCCGCTGCCCTGGCTCACGGTGGTGTCGAAGCGGAAGGTCTTGCCGTTGGTGATGCCCTGGTCGCGGTTCATCCACAGCACCTTGGCGGTGGCGTAGGGCGCGATGCTGGTGGCGTAGCGGCCCCAGTGGGTGCCTTCGGCCAGCTGCTTGTCGCCGGACTGGACGGTATTCAGGTAGACGGTCTGCGCCGTGTCGTTGGTGACGTAGACATAGGTCTCGGCGAATGCGCGCGATGCCAGCAGGCACAGGGCCAGCAGCGCGAGGCGAAGGATGTGGTGCATGGAAACGGCCCCCTCGGTGCGATGCGCAGGCGCCGGGCGACGACTGCGGGCCGTCGCTCGGCCGCCGTGCGGCGGTCCGGTCCGGGCCAGGGGGCGATCGTGCGGACCGCGTGTGTCGCGGCCATGTCGGGCGACATAAGCCGGCCGATGGGGGGCGGGGATTTTTCGATGGGGGACGGTGCGCTGCTCGGAGCCCCTGGCATGGGCAGGTGCGGGCTTCAAAGCACCGTTCCCGTCAGGGGGAGGCGTCCGTTCCTGTTGTGCGGGAGCGGGGCGGGTGAGGGGGCGACGGTTCCGCTCAGTCACTGCGGTCGGCTGTTGCTCGACCGTCGCTCCCTCACCCTGCCCTCTCCCGGGGGGAGAGGGTTGGCCGAGCGGGCTCCACCGTCCGGTCATGCACCGTAGGTCGGACTTCAGTCCGACGGCGATTTCTCCTGGCGGCGCAGTCGGACTGAAGTCCGACCTACCTGGGGTGCGGGTCTTGTAGGAGCGGCTTCAGCCGCGAATCGCGACAGGCGAGCAGACGCCATTCGCGGCTGAAGCCGCTCCTACATTGCTATCAATGCAGCAGCACCTTCACCGCCGCCTTCAGCTGCGCATCGCCGGCCGTGCCGATCGAGGCCGGCACCGCCACGTCGACCGGCCGCGGCCCGCTTTCGAGATCGTCGCCATTGGCGGTCGACAGCACCCGGCCGAACGGCAGCCGCAGCACCGAGCCGTCCACCAGCACCTTGAACGAGGTGAAGATCACCCAGCCCGCACCCGGCTCGCCGACCACGCGGCCCAGGCCCATGGCGCGGTAGCCCTCGGTGAACACCTCGCCGTCCGACAGCGTGATCTTGTTGGTCAGCAGCACCGTCGGCCGTTCGAGCAGCTGCTGGCCGACCGCCAGCCGGCCCGGCGCGGTCGGCAGCGCGCGGGCGGTGAAGCTGTAGTGGCTGCGCCGCGCCAGCGTGTCGAGCGCCCAGCTGTCGATCATGCCGCCGTAGTTGTTGCGCACGTCGATCACCAGCCCCTCGGCCGCCTGGCGCTCGGCGTCGAGGTCGAGGTGGAACTGGTCGAGCGAGGACTCGCGCATGTCGATCAGGTGCAGGTAGTCGAGCTTGCCGCCGCTGAGCCGGCGCACTTCGGTGCGGTTGGCGGCCACCCACTGGCGGTAGCGCAGCGTGCCCTCGTCGGCGAAGCCGACCGGCTTGAGCCAGACCGTGCGCGGCTTGCCGTCGCGGCCGGCCACGGCGAGCGCGACGCGCTTGCCGATCTTGCCGTCGAGCAGCCGGTCGAGGTTGTCGCCGCGCGCCAGCGTTTCGCCGTCGACGGCCAGCAGCGTGTCGCCGGCCGCGAGCCCCGCGTTGGCGGCCGGGCCGTCGGCCACCACCGCGGCCAGTCGCAGCGTGCCGTCGCGCTCGGCGGCGGTACGGTCGAAGTCGGCCGCCAGCCGGCCCAGCGTGGTCGGCGTCTCGCTGCGCGGCGCCGACAGGCCGGTGTGCGAGCTGTCGAGCTCGCCGATCATCAGCCACAGCACGCGGCGCAATTCGTCGCGGCTCTGCGCGGCGGCCACCCACGGCGCATAGCGCGCCTTCAGCGCGGCCCAGTCCTGGCCGTGGAAGGCCGGGTCGTAGAAGAACTCGGCCAGCGTTTGCCAGGCCTCGGCGAACACCGCCTGCTTGTCGGCTTCGAATTCCACCTCGGCCTCGGCCTGCAGCGCCACCGCGCGCGGCACGGCGCCGTCGTCGAGCGCCACCGTCCAGAGCTTGCCGCCGTCGAGGTACCAGGCGTTGCGGCCGTCGGCGTCGAGCTGCAGCGAATGCTTGGTGCCGTTGCTGAACGACAGCTGGCGCGGCAGTTCATTGGGACGCCAGCGCCAGATATTGGCCTGGCCGGCGACCAGTCCGACCAGGGCCAGCGCCTTGCCGTCGCGCTCGGCGGCGAAATACTGGCTGTCGAGCGCGATCGGCAGCAGCGCGGCATGGCTGCGCGCCCAGGCGGCGTCGACCGTGAACGGCGTGCGCTGCGGCTCGCCGTCGGCCCCGAGCGGCGCCGGCGGCGCCAGCGGGATCTCGACCAGCCGGCCGCCGGCCTCGCTGTGCTGGAAGCCGCGCCACCACAGCACGCGGCCGTCGGCGCGCCATTGCAGCACCGGCTGGCCGTAGCCCTGGTCCTCGGGCCGGAACCACAGCTTCTTGCCGGTGCCGGGGCTGGCGAAGGCGGTCAGCCGCTCGGCGCGGCCGTCGAGCGCGATGCGCGTCACGTTGGCCAGCAGCCGCTCGCCGAGCTCGACCACGGCGATCGCCTGGCCGTCCGGCGCCCAGGCCAGCGGCGCGTCGGCCCAGATCGGCGGGCGGCCGGTCCGCACCTTGGCCAGCAGCTTCTCGGCGCCGCCGGCCAGCTCGCGCACCATCAGCGCGCGGCCGTCGCGCAGCCAGGCCACGCGGCGGCCATCGGGCGAGAAGCGCGGGAAGGCATCGGCAGCCGTCGCTGCGGACGCCGTCGCCGCGCCGACCCGGCTTTCGCTGCGGCTGGCCAGTTCCATGCGCCAGATCTCGCCGGCGCCGTTGCGCAGCGACTGGTAGACCAATTGCCTGCCGTCGGGCGACCAGTCGAGCTGCGCTTCGGCCGCGGCCGTGCGGGTCAGCCGCGTCGCGGCGCCGCCGGCGGCCGGCGCCAGCCAGATCTCGCCGCGCGCGACGAAGGCCAGCTGCTTGCCGTCGGGCGACAGCCGCAGCTCTTCGATCTTGTCGCCGACGGCGAAGCGCTCGACCGCCGGCGCCGCGCCGCTGCCGCTCAGTTTCACGTGAATCTGCCGCGTCGCGCCGCTGGCGGTGTCGAGCGTCCACAGCGCATAGCCGCGCTCGAAGGCGATGGTGCGGCCGTCGGCCGCGATGCTCGGCCACAGCACGCGGCCGTCGCCGAAGCCGGTGATGCGCTGCGCCGGGCCGTCGAGCGGCCGGCGGTACAGGTTGTCCTGGCCGCCCGGATTGCCGACGTACCACAGCGCCCGGCCGTCGGCCGACCACATCGGCCAGCTCGACCGGCTGCCGTCCTGCGACAGCTTGCGCCAGTCGCCGGCACCGTCGTGCGGCGCCAGCCACAGCTCGTCCTGGTCGATATGGGCGCCGCCGCGGCGCCACCACTGGCCGAAGGCGCGCGCGTTCAGCGCCAGCCAGCGGCCGTCGGGCGAGGGAGCCGCCTGGCTCTCGTCGAGGTAGCGCTGCGCCGCCAGCGGCATCGGCGTGCCGCCGTCGACCGAGACGCGGTAGACGTCGTTCATGCGCTGGATGTCGTGCGACACCGAGTGGAAGTAGATCCAGCGGCCATCGGCCGACCAGCCGCTCGGCTGTTCGGCGCGGTCGTCCCAGCTCAGCCGGCGCAGCTGGTTGGCGGCCAGGTCGAGCAGGTAGAGGTCGCCGTTGCCGCTGCGGGCCGAGGCGAACGCCAGCTTGCTGCCGTCGGGCGACCACAGCGGGCGCGATTCGGTGGCCGGGTGCGACACCAAGAGGCGCGCCTCGCCGCCCGCGGCCGGCACGGTCCAGATGTCGCCGCCCGAGACGAAGGCCAGCGTGCGGCCGTCGGGCGACAGCGCCGGCTCGTACAGCAGCGGCGCGGCGGAAAGGGGCAGGGACAAGAGGGCGAGCAGCGGAGCGAGGCGCATGGCGGTCGGCGGGCGGGACGAAAGGCGGCAGTGTAGTGGGCGGCCGCCGCGCTACGCGAGCGGACCGCCGGCCGTGTTGCGGCGAGGCCTATCGGGCCGGCGGGCAGACGACCCCGTGCGGCCGTCCGCCTGGCGATGCATCGGCTGCCTTGGGCTAAGCTGGACATACCATCCGTATGGAGTCCACCGATGTCCGATTCGCTTGCCGCCGGCCGCGCGCGCTGGCTCGAGGAGCAGGAAGTCCGCTACGCCACGCTCAAGCACCAGTTGCGCCAGGCCTTCGACCCGTGGGGCCTGGCCGGCATCCACGCCAAGGCGGCCGCCTCCTGGCTGTGCAGCCCGGTCGAGCTGGCCTCGGCGCTGACGCGCTACGGCCACGACGTCGCCACCCTGCAGCAGCAGACCCTGGCGCGTTTCCTCGGCGCGCCCGACAGCGACGTGTTCCCGCCCAACCCGGAGGACCAGCGCTTCGCCGACCCGGTCTGGCGCGACGATCCGCGCTGGGACTTCGTCAAGGAGGCCTACCTGATGCAGACGCGCTGGATCCAGGACATGCTGTACCGCTCGCCGGGCCTGACCGAGGCCGAGCGGCGCAAGAGCGCGTTCTGGCTGCGGCAGAGCCTGAACGCGCTGGCGCCGACCAATTTCCTGGCCACCAACCCGGTGGCGCAGCGGCGTGCGGCCGAGACCGGCGGCGCCAGCCTGGCGCAGGGCCTGCGCAACCTGGCGGGCGACCTGAAGCAAGGCGAGGTGAGCATGACCGACACCGCGCCGTTCACCGTCGGCGGCAACCTGGCGCTGACGCCGGGCAGCGTGGTCTACCGCAACCGACTGCTGGAAGTGATCCACTACGCGCCGGCCACCGACACGGTGCACGCCATGCCGCTGGTGCTGATCACGCCGTGGATCAACAAGTACTACATCCTCGACCTGGCGCCGGGCAAATCGATGGTCGAGTACCTGGTCGGCCAGGGCTTCAACGTCTTCGTCACCAGCTGGAACAATCCCGGCGCCGACGATGCCGGGCTGAGCTTCGACGACTACCTGGTCGACGGTGCCGCCCGCGCGATCGAGGTGGCGCAGAGCGTGGGCCGCAGCGAGCAGGTGCATGCGCTGGGCTACTGCATCGGCGGCACGCTGCTGGCGCTGTACATGGCCTGGGCCAACCGGCGCGATCCGGCCAAGGTGCCGGTGGCGCACTGGACGCTCCTGACCGCGCTGACCGATTTCAGCGAGCCGGGCGACATCGAGGTGTTCATCGACGAGGACGGCCTCGCCGTGATCGACGGGCTGATGGAGAAGCAGGGCTATCTGGACGGCGGCCAGATGGCGGCCAGCTTCCGCATGCTGCGGCCCAACAGCCTGATCTGGAACTACGTGGTGTCGAACTACCTGATGGGCGAGACGCCGCGCGCGATGGACGTGCTGTTCTGGAACACCGACGCCACCCGCATGCCGGCCGCCATGCACCGCTTCTACCTGCGCGAGTTCTACCTCAACAACCGGATGGTGCAGCCCGACAGCCTGACCCTGGCCGGCCAGCCGATCGACCTGGGCCGGATCACCCAGCCGCTGTTCATGGTGGCAGCCGAGGAGGATCACATCGCGCCGTGGAAGAGCACCTTCAAGCTGGTCGAGCGGGTGCGCGGCCCGGTGCGCTTCACGCTGTCGACCTCGGGCCACATCCTGGGCATGGTCAACCCGCCGTCGCCGGCTTCGCGCCGCAGCTTCTGGCAGGGCGAGGCCGGCCGCGGCGAGCGGCCCGAAGTCTGGCTGGCGGCGCAGCACAAGACGCCGGGCTCGTGGTGGCCGGGCTGGGCGGCCTGGCTGGCGGAGCGTTGCGGGCCGCGCGTCAATCCGCCGCCGATGAGCAATCGGCAGTATCGGAAGCTGGGGGATGCGCCGGGGACGTATGTGTTCAGGTGAGGCCATGAAATGTGAAAGGTGAAACGTGAAAGGTGAAACGTGGAACCCCATCCCCCTCCCAACCTCCCCTTGAAGGGGAGGGGCAGGGCGTGCCAGCCCTATCGGCAGCGCTCGTCGAACGTGTCGCAATCGGGCTCCCTCCCCTTCAAGGGAGGGCTGGGGTGGGGATGGGGTTCCACCTTTCACATTTCACCTTTCACGTTTCACGCGTCTTTCTCACTTTTCACCTTCCACCTTTCGTGCCTCCCGGCATACTCCCGTTCGCTTCGCACCGAAGCGATCTCTTTCGGGGAGAAACCATGAGAAAAGCAATCACGCAGCGGCCGACCGGCGCCTTCATCGGCGCGTCCTGGGCAGCGTTGTGCGTCGGCGCCGGCGGCTTCCTCGCCGGCCTGTGGAACGCCGCGATGCAGCTCAACGAGAAGGGCTACTACCTGGTGCTGCTGCTGTACGGCCTGTTCTCCGCCGTCTCGCTGCAGAAGTCGGTGCGCGACCGGCTCGAAGGCATCCCGGTCACCGGGCTCTACTACGGCCTGTGCTGGCTGTCGCTCGTCCTGTCGGTCCTGCTGCTGCTGGTCGGGCTGTGGAACGCCACGCTGGGCATGAGCGAAAAGGGCTTCTACGCCATGGGCTACCTGTTCAGCCTGTTCGGCGCCGTGGCGGTGCAGAAGAACGTGCGCGACGTCGCGCTGCTCGGCGGCGACGGCTTCGACAAGGACGCGGGCGAAACGCCCTAGGCCGCCGTGGACCGCACCGCAGCGCGGCACAGCCGCGCCGAATACGCGCGGCGCATGAACCGCGTGCTCGACCATATCGACCGCCACCTCGACGCGCCGCTCGATCTCGCCGCGCTGGCCGAGGTGGCGCATTTCTCGCCCTACCATTTCCATCGCCTGTTCGCTGGCTGGATGCGCGAGACGCTGGGCGACTACCTGCGCCGGCGCCGGCTCGAGGTCGGCGCGCACCTGCTGGCCCAGCGGCCGGCGATGCCGGTGCTCGAAGTCGCGCTGACGGTCGGCTTCGGCTCGGGCGAGGCATTCGCGCGCGCCTTCAAGCTGCAGTTCGGCGTCACGCCGAGCGCCTGGCGCAGCGACACCCCGGCGCGGCAGGCGGCGCTGCTGGCGCGGGTGCGGCAGCCGCAGGACAGCAATCCCGATCAGGCGTCCAGCAAGCGCGATCAGGCCGGCCCGGACGGCGGCGGCCATGATGCGGGCTCCTGCGACGAGATGGAGAACGAGATGGACGTGAAACTGGTCGAGCTGGCCCCGGTCAAGGTGGCCTACCTGCGCTACATCGGCCCTACGGACCCGGAATCGGCGTGTTCTGGCGCGAGACGGTCGGCCCCTGGCTGCGCGCCAACGGGCTCGAAGGCCGCGCCTGCTACGGCATCGGCCTCGACGATCCGAGCGTCACGCCGCCGGAGAAATGCCGCTACGACGCCTGCGTCGAGATCCCCGACGGCTTCGTGCCCGGCGGCGCTGCCCTGCCGGCCACGCTGCCGGGCGGCCGCTACGCGGTGACCACCTTCCGCGGCGCGCCGGCCACCATCGGCGCGGCCTGGATCGAGCTGTGCGGCGCCTGGCTGCCCGGCAGCGGCCTGCAGTACGACGCGCGGCCGAGCTTCGAGTACTACGCGCCGGAAGGCCGGACCGACCCGGTGACCGGCGAGTTCAGCTGCGAGCTGTGCATCCCGGTGAAGCCGCTGTAGCCGCGCCGGCCATGCGCGCTTGGTAGAATCCGCACGGGCGCCGACGGCGCCCGTCGCACGATTCCACCCACCCGGTCCGTCCTTTGCGAGGACGATCGCCAGGAGCATCCGCATGACCCGACCCGACGCCCCGCCCATCGTGGTGGCGGCCCTCTACAAGTTCGTCACCCTCCCCGATTTCCAGGCGCTGCGCGCGCCGCTGCAGCAATGCATGGCCGAGCACGGCGTGAAAGGCACGCTGCTGCTGGCGCCCGAAGGCATCAACGGCACCGTCGCCGCCGACCGCGCCGGCATCGACGGCCTCCTGGCCTGGCTGCGCGCCGATCCGCGGCTGGCCGACCTCGACCACAAGGAGAGCTACTGCGCCGAGCAGCCGTTCTACCGCTGCAAGGTCAAGCTCAAACGCGAGATCGTCACCATGGGGGTGGACGGCGTCGATCCCAATCTGCGCGTCGGCACCTATGTCGAGCCGCAGGACTGGAACGCGCTGATCGCCGATCCCGAGGTGCTGCTGATCGATACGCGCAACGACTACGAGGTCGCGCTCGGCACCTTCGACGGCGCCGTCGATCCGAAGACCGAGAGCTTCCGCGAATTCCCCGACTACGTGCGGCAGCATTTCGACCCGGCCAGGCACAAGAAGGTGGCGATGTTCTGCACCGGCGGCATCCGCTGCGAGAAGGCCTCGAGCTTCATGCTCGGCGAGGGGTTCGAGCAGGTCTACCACCTGCGCGGCGGCATCCTCAAATACCTCGAGACCGTGCCGCAGGCCGACAGCCGCTGGCAGGGCGACTGCTTCGTGTTCGACGGCCGCGTCACCGTGCGGCACGACCTCAGCGCCGGCGACTACGGCCTGTGCCATGCCTGCGGCGGCGCCGTCTCGGCCGAGGAGCGGCAGTCGCCGCACTATTCGCCCGGCGTGAGCTGCCCGCATTGCTGGGACACGCTGAGCGAGAAGACCCGCGCCAGCGCGCGCGAGCGGCAGAAGCAGATCGAACTGGCCAAGGCGCGGCAGGAGCCGCACCCGATGGGCCACGACCCGCGTGCCGCAGCCCAGGCGCGCAAGGCCGGCTAGCCGCTTTCCCATCGCCCGACCGGAGCCACCGCCATGCTGATCCAGAGCCACGCCGTCGACCTCGCCACGCCGAGCGGGCCGATGCGCACCTACGTCCATCGGCCGGCCGGCGACGGCGCCTGGCCGGCGGTGCTGTTCTATTCCGAGATCTTCCAGCAGACCGGCCCGATCGAGCGGGCCGCGCGGCTGATCGCCGGCCATGGCTACGCGGTGCTGGTGCCCGAGGTGTTCCACGAGTCGAACCCGCCCGGCACCGTGCTGGCCTACGACGACGCCGGCCGCGACAAGGGCAATGCCGACAAGGCGGCCAAGCCGGTCGAGGGCTACGACGCCGACAACGCCGCCATGATCGCCTGGCTGGCCGGCCAGCCGTGGTGCAGCGGCCGCATCGGCGCGATGGGCTTCTGCCTTGGCGGCCACCTGGCCTTCCGCGCCGCGCTGCAGCCCGAGGTGCGCGCCGCCGCCTGCTTCTACGCCACCGACCTGCACACCCGCTTGATCCCGAGCGCGCCGGGCGGCCACGGTATGGAGCGGCTCGGCGAGATCGGCGGCGAGCTCTTGATGATCTGGGGCAAGCAGGACCCGCACATCCCGGCCGCCGGCCGCGCCGAGGTCTACGCCGCGCTGGCGGCGGCCGGGCTGGCCTTCACCTGGCACGAATTCAACGGCCAGCACGCCTTCATGCGCGACGAGGGCGAGCGCTACGACCCCGAGCTGGCGCTGCTGGGCTACCAGCTCGCGCTGGGGCTGTTCCACCGCACCTTGCGTTGAGCACCGGCCGGCCTCGGCCGGCGCGCCCTCTCCATCCCGCATGGCGTTCGCGATTCCGTTTCCGCGATCCCCAATGCGGCCGGCCGGCCGGACTCCGGTACGGCCGCGCAGCGAACCGGCATCGTTGTCGGACTGAAGTCCGACCTGCACCGATCCCCACCCCCCATTGCAGCGGCTTCGGCTGCGAGCCGCCGGCCCCGTGCCGGGCCGGTGCGCGGCCGAAGCCGCTGCAAGCCTTGCTGCGCCTGCATTCCAGCCGAATCAAGCATTTACGCCTCCGCTACGCTCATGGCATTTGCGCAACAAAGGCCTCTCAAGCGGTTGCTCGGCTTGCGGATTAGATCAATTGCTCTAGTATCCGCGGACACCCCGCGCCACCCTGGTGCATCGCACCCAGGGGGCGCGGCGTGGCGGTCGTGCAGCGTGGGGAGCGTGTCGCCGACCGCCCCATCGGCAGGCGCCGGTTCGGGTCCTGCCTTCATTCGAAGCATGAGAACGGAGGGGTTGTCATGGTCAGGATGTACCGCTTTTTCGTCGCACTCGTCATTGCAGGTCTGGGCCTCGCCGCGATTCCGGCGAACGCCACCAACTACACGCTGTGGATCAACGGCCGCACCGGCGGCGGACAGATCGGCAACTACAACAGCTTCACCTACTGGGGCCGGCCAGCACTGCGGCCGGCGTCAACAAGAAGGCGGTCAACTGGGACGGCAAGAGCCATATCGCCGACCAGAACGCGCTGATCCGCGACGCGCTCGACTGCTTCTGCACCGGCTCCAACTGGTGCTACATCGCCGCCCACAGCGCCGGCGACCTGATGATCGGCTACACCCTGGCCAACTACGGCGGCTCGACCCGCTACAAGAAGAACGCCTCGCCCAACTCGGCCGGCCAGTGCGGCAATTCGGACGGCAGCACCCAGGTCGGCTGGAACCTCAAGTGGGTCAATGTCGCCTCGGGCGCCGGCGGCGGTTCCGAATTGTCCGACGTCGGCTCCTGGACCACCTCCGAGCCGCTGGTGCAGGATCTCAAGACCACCACGGCGCGCGCGCTGTACAACCACAACGCCACGCGCAGCATCTGGTTCAACATGTTCGCCGGCGCCAGCGGCACGGTCTATTCGGCCATCCTGCCGGGCCAGGACGACGAAGCGGTCGCCTATCACTCGACCGGCGGCGTGGCCGGCTCCTCGGGCGGCAGCTATTGCAATCCGAGCGACTGGTTCTGCAACGACCTCACGCTCGGCACCGCGGCCAACGAGGGCGGCAGCGCCAAGTGGAGCTACCACACGGTCAAGTTCCGCGACGACAACGAAAGCTACAACCACTACGCCAACGGCAACTGGGCCGGGATCATCTCGGTGGTCCGGACCGACGTCGTGAACAATGCCAAGTAAGGCAGCGCAACGCCGCCGGCCGCCACCGCCGCCGCCCGAAGGGGAGGGCCGTGGCTGGAGCGGCCGGCGCTGGCTGGCCGCGCTGGTGCCGCTGGCGCTGGTCGGCGCGCTGTTCTGGTGGCTGGCCCCGGCCGGCGCCAGCAGCGTGCCGCACCGGCCCGGCGCCGCCGCGGCCGCCGGCGGCGCGGCCGAGCCGCCGCCGCAATGGCCGGCGCTGGCCGGCCAGGCCAAGCCGGCGCAGGGCGATCCGGCCGGCCGGCCAGCCCAACTCGCGCAATGGCGCGAACGGCTCGAACGTGCCCAGCAGACGCTGGCCAGTTACCGCGAGAGCACCCGTTACCCGCACGAATCGCGGCCGATCGCCGAGCAGACCGACCAGGTCTACCCGAACCGCCCGGTCGGCGAGGAAGGGCTGCTCAAGACCGCGGGCGGCCAGGTCGACGCCAGCGTCAGCATCAAGACTTCGCAGAGCCGCGTGTTCGTCGCCGGCGGCGAGACGGTGCAGTTCACCGTGGCGGCGCGCGACCGCAACGGCAATCCGCTGCCATTGACCATCAGCCGTGCCGTCGCGCGCGGCTTGCCGCAGCCGGGCGTCAACGCCCAGTTGCCGCAGCTGGCGCTGGCTTTCGCCGATGCCGGCAGCAACGGCGACGCGGTGGCCGGCGACGGCGTGCTGTCGACGCTGCTGGCGCCGGGCCAGACCGCCTTCGCCCAGTTCGACGGCGGCATCCGGGTCGAACTGAGCCTGCGCATCGGCGAGCGCGAGGGCTACCACTTCTTCGACATCTATTACACGCCGCAGCCGCCTGCGCTGTGGGCCGGGCCGGTGCGCGAGGCGCAGGAGGGCGGCTCGCTGGTGCTCTACCTGCCGGTCGAGGTGCGCGTGGCGGGCCGCTACCTGGCCAGCGGCCGCATCGACGACGCCCAAGGCAAGCCGTTCGCGCTGGCCAGCTTCAACGAGGAACTGGCCGCCGGTCCGCAGCAGATCAAGCTGACGGTGTTCGGCAAGCTGATCCGCGACGGCCGGCCGGCCTTCCCGCTCGCGCTGCGCGACGTCGAGGCCTACCAGCTGCGCGAGTCCTACCCCGACCGCGCGCTGCTGCCGCGGCTCGCCGGCGTGATCCACACCACGCGCAGCTACAGCCCGGCGAGCTTCTCCGACGCCGAATGGAGCAGCGAGGAGCGCGCGCGCTACCTGGCCGAATACGGCAAGGACGTGGCGGCGGCGCAGGAGCAGGTCAACCGCCTGAGCGAGGGAAGCTGCCAGGGCACGGTGGACGCCGGCGGCAATTGCGTCGCGCAGCGTTGAGCGCGGCCTTTGCGCCCGCAGCGGCAAGCGGCCTGTGACGGTCGCCGTGGTGGTGGGTAGTAAAGACGAATCCCCGGTCAGCCCGGGGATTCGTCTTTCTAGTCCGCCCGCTCGAGCCGCCGCTGGCGGCGGAAGTTCGACGGCGACAGCGTCTCGCGCTTGTTCCAGTTGGCGCGGAAGGCCTGCATGCTGCCGAAGCCGCAGCGCTCCACCAGCCGCTCCAGCGGCAGGTTCGATTCGACGATCAGCCGCCGCGCCAGGTCGATGCGCAGCTCCAGCTGGTACTGCTTGAGGCTGATGCCGGTCTCGCTGCGGAACAGCCGCGCCAGGTGGCGGTAGCTCAGGCCGAAGCGCTCGGCCAGCGCCTCGCAGCCGGCATCGCTGGCCAGGTTCTCGTTGAGCGCGTCCTGTACCTCGTGGATAAACTGGTTCTCGTGCTCGCGGTAGCGCAAGGTGGCGCTCAGCTGGGGGTCGTTGCCGAAGCGGCGGATGTGGGTCACGTTCTCGCGCGCCACCCTGAGCGCCACTTCGCTGCCGAAATGCTCGGAGATCAGGTACAGCGCCAGGTCGATGCCGGTGGTGACGCCGGCCGAGGTCAGGAAGCGGCCATCGTCGACCAGCACGCGCTTGTCCATCACATGGGCACGCGGGTACTGGCGCCGCAAGCGGTCGATGAAGCCGTGGTGGGTGGTGCACAGGCGGCCGTCGAGCAGGCCGGCCTCGGCCAGAAGGAAGCTGCCGGTGCAGACGCCGCAGATCCGCACGCTGTCCGGCGCGCGGCCGACCACGTCCTTCAGCCATTGCGCCGCGGCCAGCCAATCCGGCGAGCGGGTGGTCTGCTCGACCAGCTTGCTGCCGATCACGAACAGCACGTCGCCTTCGACCAGCGCCTGCGGCAGCGGCCGCAGCTCGGCCAGCCAGTTGCCCTGGAAGGCGCGCACCCGCGCCTGCGGGCCGATGCATTCGACCGCGACGGAGGCGAGGCCGAGTTCGTTCAAGGTCGCCACGATCTGCAGCGGGCCGGCCAGATCGAGTACGTGCACATTGGGCAATACCAGGAAATAGGCGCGTTTCATGGTGGATTCCCCGAGCCGGGGCGGATTGCCGGGCAGGGCCGGCAACAGCTGGGACGCGCGCATGGTGTGATTCCTCTCTCGATCAGCCCGCTATCTCATGCCACGACGGTAAGGGCGTGGCGATGGTGCGGGTCGTATGTCTTTTCACTCGCAGCGCAGTAGTCGTGCGCCGCGCTGCTACAGGGTTTGCGGTCAGGACGGGCCTTCCCTGGCAGCTTAGCAAGTAGCCGCCGCGCGATTCAATAAAATATATGACACCCGGTTTGCGCTCGATTCGTCCGGGCTTGCGTTCACCGCTTGCGTCGCTCCTGCGGGGCCGGCCTTCCCGGTCTCGACGCTGCCGCCAGCCGCGGTCTCGCGCAAGCCTGCGCCAGACTGTAGCGGCGCTCAACGATTGGGTGCTCGTCGGCTGTAACAAAACTACGCCTAGAGTATAAATTCCAGCGCATTATCAAAGACTTGGCTTGCCCTGACGGGGCCGAGCGGGGATAATGCGCGCGCTTTTGCTACGGCCCGCCGTGTTCGGGCCGTTCGTTTTCCGCCTACCCCAAGCGAAAAGAGACCCCGATGGCCGCCACCCGTCCTGCCCTGTCCAATGCGATCCGAGTCCTGTCGATGGACGCCGTGCAACAAGCCAACTCCGGCCACCCCGGTGCGCCGATGGGCATGGCGGAGATCGCGCTGGCGCTGTGGGGCGGCCACCTCAAGCACAACCCGGCCAATCCGAAGTGGGCCGACCGCGACCGTTTCGTGCTGTCCAACGGCCACGGTTCGATGCTGATCTATTCGCTGCTGCACCTGACCGGCTACGACCTGACGGTCGACGACCTCAAGCAGTTCCGCCAGCTGCACAGCAAGACCCCGGGCCATCCCGAGTACGGCTACGCGCCCGGCGTCGAGACCACCACCGGCCCGCTGGGCCAGGGCATCACCAACGCGGTCGGCATGGCCATGGCCGAGAAGCTGCTGGCGGCCCAGTTCAACCGGCCCGGCCACGACGTGGTCGACCACCACACCTACGTCTTCATGGGCGACGGCTGCCTGATGGAGGGCATCAGCCACGAAGCCTGCTCGCTGGCCGGCACCTGGAAGCTCGGCAAGCTGATCGCCTTCTGGGACGACAACGGCATCTCGATCGACGGCCACGTCGAAGGCTGGTTCACCGACGATACCGCCGGCCGCTTCGAAGCCTACGGCTGGCAGGTGATCCGCAACGTCGACGGCCACGACGTCGACGCGGTCGACGCCGCCATCAAGCTGGCCAAGCTCGAGACCGGCAAGCCGACGCTGATCTGCTGCCGCACCGTGATCGGCAAGGGCGCGCCCAACAAGCAGGGCGGCCACGACGTGCACGGCGCGCCGCTGGGCGCCGCCGAGATCGAGGCGGCCCGCGTCCACCTCGAATGGCCGCACCGGCCGTTCGAGCTGCCGGCCGAAATCTACGAAGGCTGGGATGCGCGCGCCAAGGGCGCCGTCGCCGAAGCCGCCTGGGCCGACAAGTTCGCCGCCTACCGCGCCGCCCACCCCGAACTGGCCGCCGAATTCGAGCGCCGCATGAGCGGCGCGCTGCCCGAAGGCTGGGAGGCCGCCAAGGCCGCCGCCATCGCCAAGATCAACGAGGCCGCCCAGACCGTCGCTACCCGCAAGGCGAGCCAGATCGCGCTCGAAGCGTTCTCGCCCAGCCTGCCCGAATTCCTGGCCGGCTCGGCCGACCTGACCGGCTCCAACCTGACCAACTGGTCGGGCAGCAAGTGGATCGACGCCGACAGCGGCGCCGGCAACTACATCAGCTACGGCGTGCGCGAGTTCGGCATGGCCGCCATCATGAACGGCATGACGCTGCACGGCGGCCTGCGCCCCTACGGCGGCACCTTCCTGATGTTCAGCGAATACGCGCGCAACGCGCTGCGCATGGCCGCGCTGATGAAGATCAACCCGATCTTCGTGTTCACCCACGATTCGATCGGCCTGGGCGAAGACGGCCCGACCCACCAGCCGGTCGAGCAGACCGCCACGCTGCGCTACATCCCGAACATGGACGTCTGGCGCCCGTGCGACACCGCCGAGACCGCGGTGGCCTGGGCCACGCGATCGAGCAGGCCACCCGCCCGAGCAGCCTGGTGCTGAGCCGGCAGAACCTGCCCTTCGTTCCACGTGAAGCCGATCAGCTGGCCGCCATCGCGCGCGGCGGCTACGTGCTGCGCGAGGCCGGCAACGGCGCGCCCCGGCTGGTGCTGATCGCCACCGGTTCGGAGATCGACCTGGCGCTGAAGGCGCGCGAGGCGCTCGAAGCCGAAGGCGTGGCCACCCGCGTGGTGTCGATGCCGTCGACCAACGTGTTCGACCGCCAGGACAAGGCCTGGCGCGAAGCCGTGCTGCCGCGCGGCACCGCGCGGGTGGCGATCGAAGCCGGCGTCAGCGACTTCTGGCGCAAGTACGTCGGCCTCGAAGGCGCCGTGGTCGGCATCGACACCTTCGGCGAATCGGCTCCGGCCGGCGCGCTGTTCAAGCACTTCGGCTTCACCGTCGAGCGCGTGGTCGAGGCGGCCAAGTCCGTCCTGTAAGCATTGCTCTGCACAACGGCTCCGTCGATCACGGGGCCGTTTTGCTTGTGGCGTCGGCCGCGGCGACCCCCATCGTGCCGATGTCGCATCGCAACAAAAGGCCGCGTTTGTAATCCCCTTTCAGCCTCTTCGGCGGGTTACAATCGCGCCCCTGTAGTTGAACCATCCGCGACTACAAAATAGTCGCCGCCAGCCAGGAGAACCCCCTTCATGTCCATCCGCCTCGCCATCAACGGCTACGGACGCATCGGTCGCAACGTCTTGCGCGCGCTGTACGAACTGAACCTCGGCAATGAGTTCAAGATCGTCGCCGTCAACGCTTCGGGCGATCTCGCCACGAATGCGCACCTGACCAAGTTCGACACGGTGCATGGCCGCTTCAATGCCGATGTGAAGGCGGACGGCGACTGGCTGCGCGTCAACGACGAGAACATCCGCTTCTTCTCGACCCGCAATCCGGCCGAGCTGCCGTGGGGCGACCTCGGCATCGACATCGTGCTCGAATGCACCGGCGCCTTCACCAGCAAGGCCAAGTGCCAGGCCCACCTGAACGCCGGCGCCAAGAAGGTGCTGATCTCGGCGCCCGGCGACAAGGACGTCGACGCCACCGTGGTCTACGGCGTCAACCACGACGTGCTGACGCGCGACATGACGGTGGTGTCCAACGCCTCCTGCACCACCAATTGCCTGGCCCCGGTCGCCAAGGTGCTGAACGATCACATCGGCATCGAAAAGGGCCTGATGACGACGATCCACGCCTACACCAACGACCAGGTGCTGACCGACGTCCGCCACAAGGATCTGCGCCGCGCCCGCTCGGCCACCCAGAGCGTGATCCCGACCAAAACCGGCGCCGCTTCCGCCGTCGGCCTGGTGCTGCCGGAACTGAACGGCAAGCTCGACGGCTTCGCCGTGCGCGTGCCGACCATCAACGTCTCGATGGTCGACCTGACCTTCCAGGCCCGGCGCGCGACCAGCAAGGAAGAGATCAACGCGCTGATGCGCGACGCCGCCGGCGGCGGTCCGCTCAAGGGCGTGCTCGGCTACAACGACCTGCCGCTGGTGTCGATCGACTTCAACCACACCAACGAAGCCAGCATCTTCGACGCCACCCTGACCAAGGTCAGCAACGGCGACCTGGTGAAGGTCGGCGCCTGGTACGACAACGAGTGGGGCTTCTCGGTGCAGATGCTGAACACCGCGCGCGCCATGATGGCGGCGAAATAATTCGAGCGGAGTGGAATCCCGGCCGTTCGGTTCATCGCCCGGCGCAGCCGGGCGCGAACCGTCAGCGGTCGATCGTCGATTGCGGTCCGATCGATTCCACCCCCTCCGCCCCCACCGCGGCGGGGGAACCGCGCTTCATGAGTCGCCGACCGGCCATGACGGGCGTCGAGGGTAATGCCGATATGGCGTAGTGGGGCGCAATGCCCTTACAGGCCGCCTTCGCATTACCCTCTTCGTTTTCTGTCCGCTCTCTTCGAAAGGTTTCCGCCATGAATTTCAAGAAGCTCACCGACCTCGACCTGAACGGCCGCCGGGTCCTGATCCGCGTCGACATGAACGTGCCGGTCAAGGACGGCGCGATCGGCGACGACACCCGCATCCGTGCTTCGCTGCCGACCATCGAGCATGCGCTTGCGGCCGGTGCCGGCGTGATCCTGATGACCCACCTGGGCCGCCCGACCGAGGGCACGGTCGCCGAAGAAGACAGGCTGGCGCCGGTGGCCGCCCGCCTGGGCGAGCTGCTCGGCCGCGAGGTGCCGGTGATCGCCGACTGGCGCGGCTACGCGGTCAAGCCGGGCGAATTGGTGATGCTGGAAAACATCCGCACCAACGTCGGCGAGAAGAAGAACAGCGACGAGCTGGGCCAGGCCTACGCCGCGCTGTGCGACGTGTTCGTGCACGACGCCTTCGGCACCTCGCACCGCGCCGAGGCCTCGACCTACGCCGTGGCCAAGTTCGCGCCCGAAGCCTGCGCCGGCCTCTTGATGGCCGCCGAGCTCGACGCGCTGGGCCGCGCGCTGGCCCAGCCGGCCCGCCCGCTGGTCGCCATCGTGGCCGGCTCCAAGGTGTCGACCAAGCTGACCATCCTCGAATCGCTGGCCGACAAGGTCGACCAGCTGATCGTCGGCGGCGGCATCGCCAACACCTTCCTGCTGGCCGAGGGCCGCCAGATCGGCAAGTCGCTGGCCGAGCCCGACCTGGTCGAGCAGGCGCGCAGCGTGATCGCCAAGATCCGCGCCCGCGGCGGCGACGTGCCGCTGCCGGCCGACGTGGTGGTCGGCCAGAAGTTCGACGCGGCCGAGCCGGCCGTGGTCAAGCCGCTGGCCGAGGTCACCGCCAGCGACATGATCTTCGACATCGGTCCCGACAGCGCCCAGGCGCTGGCCGCGCTGGTGGCCAAGGCCGGCACCATCGTCTGGAACGGCCCGGTCGGCGTGTTCGAATTCGACCAGTTCGGCCATGGCACCGAGACGTTGGCGCGCGCGATCGCGGCGAGCCCGGCGTTCTCGATCGCCGGCGGCGGCGACACGCTGGCGGCGGTGGCCAAGTACGGCATCACCGAGCAGGTGTCCTACATCTCGACCGGCGGTGGCGCCTTCCTCGAATTCCTCGAGGGCAAGACGCTGCCGGCGGTCGAGATCCTTGGCCAGCGAGCCTGACATGCGCCGTCGCGCGCTCGTTCCGATGTTGCTGCTGGCCCTCGGCCTGGCCGGCTGCGGCCGCCAGGCCGAGCCGGCCGTCGCGGCGGCCGGGGCGATGGCGCCCGCGGCCGAAGCGATGGCGGCGGCGCCGGCCGTGCCCGGCGGCGAGGCCGCGGGCCGGCGCTACCTGGCGGTCAGCCACGCGATCGAGGTCGAGACGGCGGCCGAGCGCGTCGAGCCGCTGTGGCGCAGCGTACAGGCCAAGTGCACGGCGCTCGGCGGCGAGGTGACCAGCGCCGAGCTGTCGCGCGGCGAGGTCCGCTCGCCGAATGCCCAGCTGTCGCTGCGGTTGCCCCCGGCGCAAGTCCCGGCGCTGTTCGCGCTGCTGGCCGAGGGCGGCGAGCTGGTCAATACGCGCACCGACAGCGAGGACAAGACCGCCGAGGTGATCGACGTCGAGGCGCGGCTGAAGAACCTGACCGACGCGCGCGACCGGCTGCGCCAGATGCTGGCCGACCGCACCGGCAAGTTATCCGACGTGCTCGAGGTGCAGAAGGCGCTGACCGAGACCCAGAGCCAGCTCGACAGCTACGCCGGCCAGCGCGCCGCCTTGGCGCAGCAGACCGAAAAGGTCCGCATTGAACTGAACATCCATGCCCCGCGCAGCGCGATCGAGCGCAGCGCGCTGGCCCCCTTGCGCGATGCCTGGCATTCGATCGGCTTCACCGCCGCGGCCAGCTTCGCCGGCCTGTTGACCTTCGTCGCGGCGGCGCTGCCCTGGCTGCTGCTGATCGTGCCGGCCTTCGTCCTGATCCGCCGCCGCTGGCGCAAACGCCGCGCGGCCAAAATGTAGTTGGGATTACAGCACTACAGCGCTGTTAAAATCCCACGCGAACAATCTTTCGTGGAGTGAACCCGATGTCCCTCGTATCGATGCGCCAGCTGCTGGACCATGCTGCCGAGAACGGCTACGGCCTGCCGGCCTTCAACGTGAACAACCTCGAGCAGGTCCAGGCCATCATGCAGGCCGCCGACGAGTGCAACAGCCCGGTGATCATGCAAGGCTCGGCCGGCGCCCGCAAATACGCCGGCGAACCCTTCCTGCGCCACCTGATCCTGGCCGCGGTCGAAGCCTATCCGCACATCCCGGTGGTGATGCACCAGGATCACGGCGCCTCGCCGGCGGTCTGCATCCAGGCCATGCGCTCAGGCTTCTCCAGCGTGATGATGGACGGCTCGCTGATGGAAGACGCCAAGACCCCGTCGAGCTACGAATACAACGCCGACGTGACCCGCCGGGTGGTCGACATGGCCCACGCGATCGGCGTCAGCGTGGAAGGCGAACTCGGCTGCCTCGGTTCGCTCGAGAGCGGCATGGGCGAGGCCGAGGACGGCCACGGCGCCGAGGGCGTGCTGAGCCACGACCAGCTGCTGACCGATCCGGACGAGGCGGCCGACTTCGTCAAGCGCACCCAGGTCGACGCGCTGGCGATCGCCATCGGCACCAGCCACGGCGCCTACAAGTTCACCCGCAAGCCCACCGGCGACATCCTGGCGATCGAGCGCATCAAGCAGATCCACGCCCGCATCCCCAACACCCACCTGGTGATGCACGGCTCGTCGAGCGTGCCGCAGGAATGGCTCGAGATCATCCGCGAGTACGGCGGCGAGATGAAGGAGACCTACGGCGTGCCGGTCGAGGAGATCGTCACCGGCATCAAGTACGGCGTGCGCAAGATCAACATCGACACCGACATCCGCCTGGCGATGACCGGCGCGGTCCGCCGCTACCTGGTGAACAACAAGAGCGAGTTCGATCCGCGCAAATTCCTCAAGGACGCGATGCTGAGCGCCAAGGACATCTGCAAGGCCCGCTTCGAAGCCTTCGGCTGCGCCGGCCAGGCCGACAAGATCAAGCCGATGTCGCTCGACCGCATGAGCGACCTGTACAAGAAGGGCGAGCTGGCCGCGATCGTGAAGTAAGCGCTGCTTTGCCCCGAGGTATCGAACGCCCCGCGTTGCGGGGCGTTTTGTTTGGTGCGGCGATCCGGCACGCAAGGTGCCCGCCGCGTTCTTGCGCGGCGTACCGCAGGAGCGGCTTCAGCCGCGAACCACCTCCGTGCCCCGAACGCCATGCGCGGCTGAAGCCGCTCCTACGCAAACCGCGCCATCGCCGCGGTAGCTCGGACTTCAGTCCGACGCTGTCGTCGACCGCCATCGCTGTCGGACTGAAGTGCGACCTGCCCGGAGGTAGGCAGATGCATCGGACAAGGTCGCGACCACGGCGCGCTAAGCGGGTACAGGCCGGCCTCACATCGACCCCGCCTCCGTAATCGGTGCGCAGCCAGCTACAAGCTCATGCGCGCTGGCTATTTGTCAGCGCCGGTGCGGCACGGCAGCATGGGCCATCGTCATCGCCACGGCTGCCGCCATGTCCTTCCAGTCCAAGTTCCCCGATCTCGGCCTCACCATCTTCAGCCGCATGAGCGCGCTGGCGGCCGAGACCGGTGCCATCAACCTGTCGCAGGGCTTCCCCGACTTCGCCTGCGACGCCGCGCTGCTCGACGGCGTGACGGCCGCGCTGCAGGCCGGCCACAACCAGTACGCGCCGATGCCGGGCCTGCCGGCGCTGCGCCAGGCGATCGCCGCCAAGTTCGGCAGCCAGGGCCCGCGCGTCGATGCCGATAGCGAGGTCACCGTCACCGCCGGCGCGACCCAGGCGCTCTACACCGCGATCGCCGCCGTGCTGCGGACCGGCGACGAGGCGATCGTGCTCGAGCCGGCCTACGACAGCTACGCGCCGGCCATCGTCGCCCAGGGCGCGGTGCCGGTGCGCGTCAGCCTGGCCGCACCCGATTTCGCGGTCGACTGGGACCAGGTCGCCGCCGCCGTCACGCCGCGCACCCGGCTGATCGTGGTCAACAACCCCAACAACCCGGCCACCAGCGTGTTCTCGGCGGCCGATCTCGACGCGCTGGCCGCCATCGCCGAGCGGCACGACCTGCTGGTGCTCAGCGACGAGGTCTACGAGCACCTGGTGTTCGACGGCCGTCGCCACGCCAGCGTGCTGTCGCATCCGGGCCTGCGCGAGCGCAGCTTCGCGGTCTATTCCTTCGGCAAGACCTTCCACGCCACCGGCTGGAAGATCGGCTACTGCGTCGCCGCGCCCAGGCTCACGGCCGAATTCCGCAAGCTGCACCAGTACCTGGTGTTCTCGGTCTCGACTCCGATGCAGCACGCGCTGGCGGCCCACCTGCAGGAGCCGGCCCACTGGCAGGGCCTGGCCGGCTTCTACCAGGCCAAGCGCGACCGGCTGGCGGCCGGCCTCGCCGCGGCCGGCTTCAGGCTGCAGCCGAGCGCTTCGACCTATTTCCAGCTGGTCGACTATTCGGCGATCCGGCCAGACCTCGGCGAGCGGGCCTTCGCCGAATGGCTGACGCGCGAACACGGCGTGGCCAGCATCCCGGTGTCGGCTTTCTATGCCGACGGCCGCGACCAGCACCTCGTGCGCTTCTGCTTCGCCAAGCGCGAGGAGACGCTGGATGCGGCGCTCGGCAAGCTGGCGGCGCTGGCCGCCTGAGGCGTCAAACGCCGGGTCGAATCGCGCCGGGCCCGATGAGGCGCAGTGGGGCGCGGCAGGCATCGGCTATCGCCGCGCTCGCCCGGGTCAGGCGAAGCAGCCCCTTGTAGGAGCGGCTTCGGCCGCGAACCGCTGCTGGTGATGACGCTGCCGACATTCGCGGCTGGAGCCCCTCCTACGCGTCGCTGACAGGCTCCCGGATTTCCCTGAGGGCCTGTCCTGTAGTCCGTTACATGTATCTGCCGGATTGGTTCAAGGGAGACGCGCGCAGGCCGCGACCGGCGTCGCGCTGACCACCGCGCTGTAGTGGCCCAGGTAGTCGCCGCGGATCGCCTGGGTGCCGCTCTCGCCGGCATGGCTGCCGATGATCCAGGTGTCGGCCTTGGGGATGCCGCCGTTGGCGTAGGCCGCGATGTCGGTGGTGGCGTTGCCGTAGGCGCGCACGATCTTCAGCCCGACCGTGTCGCGCAGGTAGCGCACGTAGTCGGTCTTGTGCTGCTCGGTGTTGGGCGGGATCGGGCCGTCGCCGTAAGGATTGCTGCGGTAGTGCCAGCCCAGGAGGCCCTGCTTGCCGAACCACTCGCGCGCATCGCGCGTCACCCAGTAGGGGCGGGCGGTCAGGTAGACGATCTGGTAGCCCTTCTGCTGGTAGGCGCGCACCGTCTCCGGCGCGTAGTAGTAGGCCGCCGCGGTCTTGATGCCGACGTAGTCGGCGTAGGCCTCGAAATCGTTGATGGTCAGCGTGCCGTCGATGTCGAACAGCACCGTCTCGCGGCCCGGCTCGACCACGCTGAGGAAGCCGTCGACGCTGCTGCCGTCGCCTTCCACCACCATCCGCACGCGGTATTCGCCGGCCGGCCGCGGGCCGATGCTGACGTAGACCTTGCCGTCGCTGTCGGTCAGCTGGCTGCCGAGGTACTGCCAGCCGCTCATGCCGCTGCCGTAGAGGTAGACGTGCACGCGCTCGTCCTCCAGGTCCTTGTGCAGCACCGCGTCGTAGTCGAACTTGCCGACCAGCATGGCCGACTGGCCGGTGGCGACCAGGCTGTCGTGCACCATGTGCCAGGGCTGGTACAGCGAGGCCAGCAGGCTGCTGCCGAAGTGGCGGAAGGCCTTCTTGGCAGGCTTGCTCAGGCTGGGCGGCTGCTGGGCGGTCTGGTAGTCGGGGCAAGCCGCGCCGGCGGCGAGGCTCAGGCCCAGCGCCAGGGCGGCGGCGAGGCGGGTGGCGGTACGTGGCTTCATCGTTGTCTGCTCCTTTGTTCTTTTCCGGAATGGATTGTTCATCATCGCCAGCGGGCGAAGCCGGCGATGGTGGAGAACATAGATGACAACCGCATGAAAGCAAGCGCTCGATCTTATGCGAAAGACCGAGTGTGGCAGGCACGCGTCGCCGCGGCGCGATGGCGGCGACGCCGTGGTTCGGCGTAGGGCGCCGCGCGCTAGTTGAGCAACACCACGCTCCAGATGATCGCCATGTTGAGCAGGCTGGCCAGCTGCGCCGCGCTGCCGAGGTCCTTGGCGCGCTTGGCCAGCAGGTGATGGTCGAGCGAGGTATGGTCGACCGCCGCCTCGATGGCCGAGTTCAGCAGCTCCACCACGATGCTGAGGATGTGGGCGAAGGCGATCAGCGCGCGGCCCCAGGCCGGCAGCGGTAGCCACAGCGCGAGGCCGATGCCGACGGCGGCCAGCAGGCACACCTGGCGGAAGGCCGACTCGTGGCGCCAGGCGGCGCGCAGGCCGTCGATCGAGTAGCCGGTGGCGTTGATCAGGCGGCGGATGCCGGTCTTGCCCTTGAACGGGCTTTCCGACGTGGGCTGTTCCATGGGGGCTCCTGCGGCGGTGGGTCGTCGGGCCGGACCGGCGGCCGGTTGGCCCGTACGGGCGTCGGCTGTCTTCGGACGGCGTATTCGTCGCCGCATGGAGCGGCGCGCCGCGATTAGACCAGCCTTTCCTTAATCTTCCATTAACATCAGGAAATAGATTCGATCCGGCCGGCGCGATGCCCGGCCGCTG
The DNA here is from genome assembly GCF_014353015.1 of Chitinimonas koreensis. Lineage (NCBI taxonomy): Bacteria > Pseudomonadati > Pseudomonadota > Betaproteobacteria > Neisseriales > Chitinibacteraceae > Chitinimonas > Chitinimonas koreensis. Next base: position 5,474,658 of record NZ_CP060704.1, on the reverse strand, counting down.
GGAGCCCCGTCATGCGCTACCGCCGATTCCGCGATTTCTACCCCTACTACCTCGAAGAGCACCGCGACCGCACCTGCCGCCGGCTGCACTTCGCCGGCAGCCTGCTGGTGCTGGCGGTCCTGGCCGGCGCATTGCTCAGCGGCCGGCTGGTCTGGCTGTGGAGCCTGCCGCTGATCGGCTACGGCTTCGCCTGGATCGGCCATTTCGTGTTCGAGAAGAACCGGCCGGCCACCTTCCGCCATCCGTTCTACAGCCTGATGGGCGACTGGGTGATGTTCTGGCAGATGCTCACCGGGAAGATCCCGCTATGAGGGCCGCACGACCGATCTGCCTGTTGGCCGCGCTGGCGTGGTCGGCGCTGGGGATGGCGGCCAGGCTGGCGCCGCTGCGGGTGGCGGTCGGGCTGTCGCTGCCGCCCTACGTGATCCGCGAGCGCGGGGCCGGGCTCGAATACGAGCAGGTGGCCGAGGCGCTGCGGCGCGCCGGCTATGCGATGCAGCCGGTCTACGTCGCCTACGGCCAGATCGGCGCGGTGCTGGACAGCCGCCGCGTCGACGCCGCCATGACGCTGAACCCGGCCAGCGGCGTGGCGGCGCACTATTCGCGCCCGGTGGTCAGCTACACCGACTACGCGATCACGCTCAAGCGCCGCGCCATCGTGGTGAAGCGGCCGGACGACCTGCTCGGCTACTCGGTGCTGGCCTTCCAGAACGCGCGCGTCGAGCTCGGCCCGGCCTACGCCGAGATGGCCAGGCGCCATCAGCGCTACGGCGAGACCGGCCAGCAGGTGCTGCAGGTCAAGCTGCTGTATTCGGGCAAGGTCGACGTGGTGGTCAGCGACCGCATGATCTTCAACTACTACCGCGACTGGCTGGCCGCCGAGATGGACGTGGTCGAGCCGCTCGACTACCAGCAGCTGTTCCCGCCGATCGACTATTCGGTGGCCTTCCGCGACGCGCCGGTGCGCGACCGCTTCGACGCCGCGCTCGAGGCCATGCGCCGCGACGGCAGCCTCGAGCGCATCCGCGCGGCCTACCGGCGTTATTTCTGAGCCTTGGGCTTGCGCGTCGCCGTGGTCTTGGCCGGCGTGCCCGGCTGGGCCGCCTGCGCGGCCGGCACCGCCTGGCGCGTCGGCCGCGGGTTGCGGCGCGGCTCGGCGAGGGCGGCCAGTTCCTGCTTCACCGGCACCGGATCGGCGGCGGGTTCGGCGGCCAGGTCGAGGATCGCGCAGACCGCCTCGTAGCGCCGCTGGATCGCGCCCTGTACCGGGCCGGCCGCGTTCAGCAGCTGCAGCACGGTATCCATCAGCCGGCGCCGCTCGGGCGGCTCCGGCACCAGCTTGGGCAGGCCGGCCAGCGCGCGTTCCTCGTCCAGCATCAGCACGAAGGACTGGCGCTGCACCGATTCGCGGTACTCGGCCAGGCTGCCGGCCTCGATGCGGCGCTCGGCCACCATCTGGCGCAGCAGGTTGAACGGCCGCTCGTCGACCACGTGGTCCTCGCCGATGTAGGCCATGACCCGCACGAAGGCGTCGAGCGGCGTGCCGCGGTCGAAGTTGTCGAGCGCGGCCTTGATGTTGAGCCGCTCGAGCTGGGCGCGCAGCGAGGCCGGGCCGGCCTTGGCACGGCCCGGCGCCGGCGCCTGGCCGCCGCCGAACAGCGTGGCCAGCCAGGGCGAGCCGTAGACGTGCTTGAACAGCTGCTCGGAGGCGTGGTCGCGCTGGTCGCGGTAGTAGTCGAGGCCCTGCTCGACCAGCTTGGAGAAGTGCTTCTCCATCTGCACGAAGGCATTGTCGGCGGCGGCCGGCGCGCGCTGGGCGCGGGTCATCTCGGCCAGCGCCTGCACCGGCCACAGCCACGGGTTGAGGTCGGACAGCGCGTAGCGCTCGACCCGGGCCGGATGCAGCATGCGGGTGGTGAAGGCGGTCATCTCGTTGCTGCAGGCGCGCACCAGCGGCGAGGCCAGCTTGTCGTACAGCGCCTGGTTCACCTCGGCTACGCGGCGCACCAGCTCGAACGGGCGCTCGTCGTCGCGGCCGTCGTCGAGCGCCAGGATGTCGTCGACCTGGCGCGGTTCGAAGCGGATCAGGTAGCGGTCGCTGATCTGCTCGAGCCGGGGCGTATCGGGCTGGGTGTCCTCGATCTTGGCTTCGTAGAGGCCGGGCGGCAGGGTGTCGATCAGGTCGATCGCGCTGACCAGCTCGGCGTGCTCGCGGTTGGCCACGCCGGCCGAGACGAAGATGCCGAGGTGGCCGATCTTCTCGTGCAGGCAGTAGACGATGACCTGGCCGTGGGCGCGGATCTCGTCGACATCGGCGTACAGGTCGGGAATCCAGTTGAGCGCCTGCTGCGGCGGGGTGATGTTGTCGCCCCAGGAGGCGAACACGATGATCGGCGAGCGGATGTTGCGCAGGTCGACGCGGTACTCGCCGTCGGCGGTGGCGATCTCGCCGGCGGTCAGGCGGTTGCCGACGAACAGGTTCTGCACGATCCAGTCGATCTCTTCGCGGTTGAGCAGGAAGTGGCCGCCCCACCAGCGCTCGAAGCTGAGGAAGCGCTCGGCCTCGGTATCGACCTTGGCATACAGGTTGTAGGGCTTGCTCCAGTAGGTGTTGGCCGGGTCGAGCTGTTCGAAGTTGTGCACCAGCCAGGCGCCGTCGAAATGGCCGGCGCCGATGTCGCCGAGGAAGGAAGCCGGCCAGGTGCCGCCGGAGAGGCCGCCGTTGTAGCGCATCGGATTCTTGCCCTCGACGCCCGACCAGTAGGAGACCGGCGAGCCGGCCAGGAGCAGCGGGCCGACCAGCTGCGGCGCCACCGCGGCGATGATCATCAGCGCCCAGCCGCCCTGGCAGTTGCCGATCACCAGCGGCAGGCCGTCGCTCTCGGGGTGCAGCTCGAGCACGCGGCGCAGGAACTCGGCCTCGGCGCGCGCCACGCATTCGATGGTCTGGCCCTCGACCGGCTCGGGGAAGAACATCACGAAGTAGCACGGATGGCCGCCGCGCAGCGCCAGGCCGATCTCGCTGTCGATCTTGGAGCCGCCGATGCCGGGACCGTGGCCGGCGCGCGGGTCGACCACCACGATCGGCCGCTTCTTCGCGTCGGTCGTACAGCCCTCGGGCGGCACGATGCGCACCAGCGCGTAATTGGCCGGCCGCTCGAGCTCGCGGCCGTCGAGCACCATCTCGTAGTCGAACACCAGCACCGGCGGCTTGCCGGCGCGCGAATGCTCGAGGTAGAGGTTGCCGCGGCGGCGCAGCACGTCGAGGGTCAGCACCGTGCGCTGCCAGCTGTCGCGCCAGTAGTCGGCCGCGTCGCCGAGCAGGTTGGTATAGGGGCGGTAGGCATGGGACAGCAGCTCGGAGGCGGCGGGGAGGGCGGTGGTCATCGGGGAACCTCTCGGTGGGTACGATGGGCGGCGCCTCGGCCGGCTCGGTCCGGCTTTGGCCGAGCGGCGGGTCCACCCTGTTTTGTGCGATGCAACATGCTGAAATTAGGGGCGATGGACGTGCGCGTCAAGTCTGGGCGGGGGCCAGCCGCCGGGCGGTGCCGTGCGGCGGCCCTGCCGGGTTCGAACCGCTTCGGGGCGCCGGCGTTCCCCGGGCGGCGGCGGGCGCGCACTCGCTGTCGGCATGCGCCGATGACTTCGGGGCTCCGCAACCGCCGTCTTACCCGCCACCGTTCGAAGTCCATGCAGGAGCGGCTTTAGCCGCGAAAGGGCTCGCCGCGGCGCCGGGCAGGGTTGATAGCCGAAGCCGCAATTGTAGCCAGCCGGAGCCGACGAGGCGGCGACCGGGATATTTCCCGGCGTCCGCCGCTCCATCTCATGCCACCGCTTGGTGGCGCCCCGACCAGGACCCGCCATGCACGTCCCCAGCCTGCCCGACGATTACCGGATGAGCCTGCCCGAGGCCGCCGCGCTGCAGCGCCGGCTGGCCGCCGAGGTGCGGCTCGAGCCGCTGGCCGGCCCGGTCCGCTTCGTGGCCGGGGTCGACGTCTCGTCCGAATGGCACGGCTCCCTGCTGTCGGCCGCCGTGGTGGTGTTCGCCTACCCGTCGCTGACGCCGGTCGAGTCGGTGTTCGCCGAACACGAATCGGCCTTTCCCTACGTGCCGGGCTTCCTGTCCTTCCGCGAGATCCCGGCGCTGCTCAAGGCCTTCGCCCAGCTGCGGCAGGCGCCCGACGTGCTGTTCGTCGACGGCCAGGGCATCACCCATCCGCGCCGGCTCGGCATCGCCGCCCATCTCGGCGTGCTGCTCGACCTGCCCAGCGTCGGAGTGGCCAAGTCCAGCCTCTACGGCAGTTGGCAGGAGCCCGTGCGGCCCGGCGACGGCCAGCCCATCCTCGACCCCAGGAGCGGCGAGCTGCTCGGCACCGCCTTCAAGAGCAAGGCCCGCTCCAAGCCCATCCTGGTCTCGCCGGGCCACCGCATCACCCACGACGAGGCGCTGGCGCTGGTGCGCAGCATGCTGCAGGGCTACCGGCTGCCGATCACGACCCGCGCGGCGCACGATGCGGTGAATGCCTATCGGCGATCGCGCAAGGCGCCGGCGACGGGCGACAGCGGCAACCTGCTGGCGGAGGACTGAGGCGTCGCCCGCCCGATGCGCCGCTCCGGATGGGGCCGGCGCCGGGCTTGCCCTGTAGGAGCGGCTTCAGCCGCGATTGCCCGTTGGTGATTTGACGACCATTCGCGGCTGAAGCCGCTCCTACATGCTCGACTCATCGGCATGGCGTCTGGCCGGGAACAAGCCCCTTCGGCCGCTGCGCTGTTGCGTAGAAGCAAGCGCTCGATTTATTGGCAATCCCGGTTCGTCCGGCCGTCATGAAGATGTCCTAGTCTGCTCGCGCGTCACCCTATCCAAACAACATAAACGCGAGACGACATGAAGCATCCGACCCTGGCGGCCGCGGCCGTGGCCGCCCTGGCGCTGTGTGCGCCCGCGGCCCTGGCCGCCGATTCCACCTTCGCCCTGCGCGGCATCAACCAGCTGCAATACGACACGCCGCTGAACCGGGTGCAGATCCTCGGCGCCCACAACGCCTGGAACGACTCCTCGGCGCTGTGGGCCAACCAGCGGCTGCCGCTGGACCAGCTGCTGACCGGCGGCGTGCGCAACGTCGACCTCGACGTGCACCTCGACGGCGGCACGGTGAAGCTGTGCCATTCCAAGTGCGGCCAGATCTACAGCGCCGACGACGACTACCCGGCCGAGCTGCGCAAGATCGCCGACTGGCTGCGGCGCAACCCCAAGGACATCGTGCTGATCGACCTGGAAGACCGCGCCAACGATCAGGCCGGCGTGGTCGGCCCGCTGCAGCAGATCTTCGGCAGCCTGCTCTACCTGCCCGCCGACAAGCCGGCCGGCCGCTGGGAGACGCCGCGCGAGATGGTGGCGGGCGGCAAGCGGGTGATCGTGAAATCGGCCAACGCCGTCTACGACGGCCGCACGGTATGGGACGGCCGGCTGTTCGCCTACGGCGCTGACGGCGGCTGGAATTCGCGCCAGGTGAAGTTCGCCGATGCGAACGCCTGCACGCTGAACGGCCAGGCCATCGTGCCGGGCGGGCAGTTCTACACGGTGTCGGACAGCAAGCTGGCCAAGGAGGTGCTGCCCGACGCCTGGGTCGACGAGACCGGCACGATCGACGCCGGCAACATCCCGGGCCTGCTGGCTTGCGGCATCAACATCGTCGACGCCGACCGCTGGGACGACGGCCTGTTCCGCGCCGCGGTATGGAACTGGGCCGACGGCGAGCCCAACAACGCCGGCAATGCCGAGCACTGCGCCCAGGCGCGCGGCGACGGCCGCTGGAACGACCTCGGCTGCGGCGCCGGCCTGCGCTATGCCTGCCGCAGCGAGGCCAACGCCGACGACTGGCGGGTGACCGTGGCGCGCGGCGCCTGGCAGGACGGCGCCGCGCGCTGCGCCGCCGAATTCCCCGGCTTCCGCTTCGCCGTGCCGGCCACGCCATGGCAGAACCGCAAGCTGCGCGCCGCGCTCGGCGGCGGCGAAGCCTGGCTGGCGTATTCGGACCAGGCGCGCGAAGGCGAGTGGCAGGACTACGCCTACCGCGCGGCCGAATGGCGCGCCGATGCCGCGCCGCAGCGCTACGGCTCGCTGCAGTTGCCGGGCGCCACGGCGGTGAAGGTGAAAGTGCAGGGCAGCGTGACGCTGGCCGCCGACGGCCTGCGCATCTACGACAGCGCGCGCACCCTGCGTGCCACGCTCGGCGGCTACATCGGCCTGCGCGAGTTCACGATCGAGGACGGCGGCGTGATCGTCGAATACCTCGGCGCCGGCGTGGCCGCGCCGAACTACCTGACGGTGACGATCGAGCCGGCCGCGGCCGCGCCGCAGCCGCCGGCCTGGCGCAAGCTGGCCAACGGCAAGGGCAAGTGCCTGGACCTCGAGGACCGCGCCACCGGCAACGGCACGCGCATCCACCACTGGTCCTGCCACGGCGCCGACAGCCAGCTGTGGTGGTACGACGAGCAGGGCCGCCTGCACCCGAAGGCCGCGCCGGGCAAGTGCGCCGACGCCAGCGGCGCCGGCACCGCCAAGGGCACGCCGATCGTGCTGTGGGACTGCAACGGCGGCGCCAACCAGCGCTGGCTGCGCGGGGCGAACGCCTCGTTCCGGGTGTCCAACGCGCCGGACAAGGCGCTGGACATCAAGGACAGCGCCTGGGGCGCGTTCGACGGGCAGGATGCGCACCTGTGGGATGCGCACGGCGGGTGGTCGCAGCAGTGGAACTGGCAGTAGCGGGCCGGGGAAGGCCGGCTGCGGGCCATCCCGCCTGGGCGGGGCCGGCTCGTCGCCGGCCTTGTGGCGGCCTGCGGGCCGCGCGATGATGCCGGCCCCTCGATCCCGCCCGTAGGAAGACGATGACGCAGCGCAACGCCCGCATCGACCTGCTGCGCGGCATCGCCATCCTGGCGGTGCTGCTGCTGCACTTCAACCTGAGCTACCGGCTGAACGCCAGCCCGCTGGCCGCCTGGCTGCCGGCCGGTCTGCTCGACGCGCTGCTGTGGAACGGCAACTACGGCGTCACCATGTTCTTCGCGATTTCCGGCTTCCTGATCACCGACCATGCGCTGCGCCGCTGGGGCAGCCCGGCCGCGGTCGCACCGGGCGCCTTCTACCTGCGGCGCGCGGCGCGCATCCTGCCGCCGCTGCTGCTGGCGCTGGTCCTGATCGTGGCGCTGGCCTGCGCCGGCCTGCCTTCCTTCGGCAACGGCGACGGCGGGTCCGGCCTGCCGCTGGGCTACTTCTGGGTGGCGATCCCGTCGGTGCTGACCTTCTGGCACAACCTGCTGATGCAGGACGCCGGCTATTTCAACTACGCGCTGAACGTGTACTGGTCGCTGTCGGTGGAGGAGATGTTCTACCTCGGCTTCCCGCTGGCCTGCCTGCTGCTGCGCCGGCGCCGCTGGCTGCTGGCGGCCTGCCTGGTGCTGGTGGCGGTCGGCCCGTGGTACCGCGCCCGCCATGCCGACAACGAGATCTTCTACATGTACGGCTACTGGGCCTGCTTCGACGCCATCGCGCTGGGCATCGCGGCGGCCGTGCTGGCGCCGGCGCTACGGCTGCCGGCCTCGGCAGGCCGGGCGCTGCAATGGGCCGCGGCCGGGCTGATCGGCTTCAGCTTCTGGCGCGGCATCGGCGGCCACGAGGTGTGGGGCTTCAGCCAGGTGGCGGCCGGCACGGCGGTGCTGCTGCTGTTCGCACCGGCCGACGGCCCGGCCGGCCGCTGGCTCGGCAGCCTGCCGGCCCGCGGCTTGCGCTGGATGGGCCGGCACAGCTACGAGCTCTACCTGTTCCATATCGTGGTGCTGGGCGTACTGCGCGATTACTTGCCGCGGGCGGCGGTGGCGCCGGAGATCAAGTTGGTGCTGCTGCTGGGTTATCTGGCGGTTTCGCTGCTGGTGGCGGGTTTGGTGGCGCGAGGGTTTGCGGAGCCGGCTAATCGGTGGTTGCGGCGGCGGGTGGGTGGGGCTGCGGCGGTGCAGCTGGCCTGAGATCAATCGGCGGCGAGCCCGGTGTGCACCGCCGCCGGGCTCGAGCGTTCGATGCCGGTTACTTCACGAGCTCCACCAACTCCATCATCCCATTGTCCTCGTGCCCCACATTGTGGCAATGCATGACCATCGGCCCGGTGAAGTCGACAGCCCGGCTCAGGAACTGCAGCACTTCGCCGTAATTGTTGCTGATGCTGCCGCTGCTGGAGGTATTGGTCAGCCCGCCCGGGAAGGTGCAGTTCGAGCCGTTCTGCTCGGCCGTCGGCGCGCAGTTGATCAGCGCCGTGTCGCGCCAGACCGGGAACGCATAGTCGACCGTGCCGCGCTTCACGATCTGGAACGGGTTGATGTGGATGTGGAACATGTGGGTGTCGGCCGCGCTCTGCACGCCCCACAGGTCCATCTGGTCCAGCTTGAGCTTGCGCTGCACGCGCTGGGCGTTGAACGGCCGGCCGTTGATGACCGAGGCGCCGCCGATGCCCGAGGCGTAAGTGCTGCTGGTGAAGCCGTAGACCACGCCCTGGGTCGGGCCGGCCGGCACGTCGCGGGCGCCGGCCAGCATCTTGGGCACGCGCAGCGTGTTCAGCTCGGCCTGGGTCGGCACCGCGGTGTTCACCGTCGCGCCGCCGCTCGGCTGCACCACGTTCACGTAGAGCACCAGCTGGGTCTCCGGGATCGGCTGGGTGGCCGGCTGGCACAGGCCGCCGATGGCGGGCGGATTGGCCGGGTCCGGTTGCAGCAGCGCGTACTGGCCCGGCTGGGTCGGCGCCTGCACCATCAGGTCCAGCCGCTGGCCGGCGGCCAGGAACAGCAATTCGTTGTTGACCACGCCGGTGGAGGCGGCCGGCGTGCCCGGCGTCAGGATCGGGACCGGCGCGCCGACCACGAAGGGCAGGGCGCCGGCGGCGAGGCTGGCCGCCGGCTGCTGGATCGGCACGCCGTCGGCGGCCAGCGCGTAGAGCGTCGGCGCCGCCGCGGCCTGCTGGCCGACCGGCACCAGGCACATCGGCTGGACGTTGCCGACCGTGGCGTTGACCACCCGCCACAGCTGCGCCTCGCCCGGCGCCATGGTGATGGTGGCGTCGTACTGGCCGTTGACCGCGAGCTTGGCGTTGATGTTGCCGGTGTTGGCCGCCGGCGTGCTGCCGCCGGGGTAGACGCACAGCGGCGGATTGCCGGGGCCGTAGGACGACAGGCAGTTCACCGCATAGGCAGGATCGGCCGTGCTGCTGCTGGTGGCGGCGTAAGTGATCTCCTGCAGCACCAGCACCTTCTCGCCGCCGGCCGCCTTGGCGGCCTTCACCGCCGGCAGGCTGTCGATGCCGTGCTTGTCGTCCTCGATGATGAAGGCGCCGGCCATGCCGCTGCCCAGGTGCAGCGACACCGCGCCGTGCTTGTGCGGGTGGTACCAGTAGGTGCCGGCCGGATGGTTCCTCGGAATCTTGTACTCGTAGTCGAAGGTGCCCTTCACGCACAGGTGCGGGTGGTCGACGTCGTGATGGGTACTGTGCTTGCAGGCCTCCATGCCGGCCGAAGGCGTGTCCTGCGGCAGCAGGTTGACCAGTACGTTGTCGCTGTGGCCCCTGGGGCTCACGTGCAGGCCGTGGGCATGCAGGTTGATCACGTCGAAACCGTGCGGCACGGTGTCGCTCATGTAGGCGTCGCCCTGCGAGACCGAGTACCGCAGCGCGTTGACGTAGCGGATCTTCACCTTCTCGCCCGGCCTGGCGCGCACGGTGGGGCCGACCAGCAGCGTCTCGCCGGCCGGCACGTAGCTGCGGGTGGCGATGGCCGACGGGCCGTTGACGATGCCGTAGCTGCCGCTGGTTGCGGTCAGGTGGCGCCAGCCGTGCTTGTCGGGCTGCATGGTCGGCGGCATCTGCAGTTCGGCGGCGTGGAGCGTGGAGGCGGCGCCGAGGCAGAGCGCGAGGGCGGAGAGGGTGGGTTTGAGCGTCCGCTGCATAGTTGTTGTGCTCCCTGATGGTTTATTCGAATCGTAGGTGTGGGCGGGGCGGGCCGACGGATTATCGCGGAGCACCGTTGGGCCGGGTCGTGCCCCGCGCATGCAGGCCGCCATCGGGCTTCGCTTCACGTGGAGCACGGTAACAGCCGAGGCTGCTCGCAGCCATGGATCAAGATAGGTAGCGGGTTAGCGCCTTGCCAGGGCGAGAAGTAACAGCTGGGGGCGGGAAGCGACGGATGGTGCGCGCGCGGTCTGCCGAGGCGGCGTGCAGTGTTGACCGTAGGAACGCGCTGGCCTCAGGGGCGCAGCGGTGCTCCCAGTCGATGGCGAAGCCGAGGCCTTCGATGTAAAAGGCCAGGTTGCGCGCAGCCTCGGTCATGCGGAGCTGCGGGATGACGGTTTGCATCGATGTCGGCGCCAGGCCGGGAAATAGGTGCGGAGGAAACCGTCCCGATGACCGGGATCGTGGCGGAGACGTCGAGTCCGGTTCGATCCGGATTTCAGGCTTGATCCCGCTCAGGATCGGCTGGCGGAAAGTCCTCGAAGGTCTTGGGGAGATAGCCCCAGATCCTGGCAATGTCGCCTTTGGCCTCGAATTCGAAACCAAGCTCGGTCAGCTTGCCCAGGATGGCCGCGGAATGATCGATCCGCTGCGGCGGCAGCAGGCGGCCTTCCTGCCGATACTCATGCGGGCCGATGTCGAACCATTCGACGCCGACGAAGGGAAACGGCAGGTGATGGAACCACTCGGTGTCCCATCCCGAGATATGGCCGTTCAGCCATTTCCAGCGATACGAAGGACACCAGTTCGTCTGGGCGCGGAATGGTCGATCAGGGCATCCCATTTCGTGTCGTTCGCCAGCGCGGCCGAATAGCGCCGGTGGGCTTGCATGGCGATCGTTTCCCGGTCTATGCCTTGCGAAGCCATGGCGGCGGTTGGTAGCGATTTCATATCGTCTGCATATTCGATTGGACATTGCCTTGCCGCGGCACCGTCAGCATCGGTCCGGCATGCAGGCTGGGCCGAATGAGTTGATGCCCAATGGTCACCGCAGCACTACGGTTGGTCATGCAATCGAATCAATTCGATACGACAGGCGGAGGACGCGTGTTTCACCATCTGCTATTGCCGTCCGATTGGGTGAAGATTCATTGATCCCTGCATTCGAAACCGTGGTCCTTCTTATAGCGCGCGACTTCATCCGCAGGCATTTTCTTGAACAGCACGCAAACTGTGTAGCTGCCGATCTGTTTGCCATTTTTTTCATAACCCCAATCGGTGATCTGATCCCGGGTGAACGGATAGACCTTGCCGAGTTCGACCGAGGTCACCACCGATGGCTCGTTGGCGACGACGCCGGCGAAGCGATCGGCGTATCGCTTGAAGGGCGTCACCCAGAAATGTTCCGTACCGTTCCGGTCGCGGAACATGACCTTGACCTTGAATCCCGAACTGCCGGCGGGCGGGTGATCGGCCAGTTTCAGGAAATCGTCCAGCGTCGATCGGGCTTTGGCGATGGCGCTGTTCATATCCCGGTCGGTTTGATCGATGCGGATCGGTCGATCTTCCACTTTCTCGTCGGCTGCATGGCAAGAAATCGAAAGTGCAAGCACAAGGATCAGTGGCCGAATCATGAAATTTCCTGGCGTTTATTTTAAAGATGCCCGCCGCATATGCTGAGCGTCGCTGCGTTCGATTCAAGTTGCCAAACTGGAATGCGCAATAAGAACTGGCTGTGATGCTACCTGCTTCCCGGCTCGGCGGCGGGTGCTGGTTGGATATTCGAGCGGGAGTAGGGGGGCGAGCTCGAGCGGGCAGCCCCAGCCGACCGGAGCCGCCCGCCTATTTCAGCTCAGCGAGGTGACCTGGAACGTGATCCCGCTCGGAATCGCCGTCCCGTAATTGATGTTGGTCGAGAAACTACCCTGGTCGTCGAACGGATAGCCATACACCAGCCCATTGAGGCTGATCCCGGCCGTGCTGTCCGCGCTCAGGTTCTGGTGCAGGAAGGCCGCGAACAGGTTGGACGGCACGTAGTCCGCGCCCGATGCATCGTTCCAGTCCGGGTAGAAGCGATACGGTGCGCCGTTGGTTGGCTGGGTGACCGCCACGTTGGCGTCGGTGAAGCCGGTCGCCTGCGACGTCGTGGTATTGGCGACCGTGCCGACCAGCTCGATGGTGCCGGTGCCGGCCTGGCGGTAGACGTTGGCCTGCTGGTAGAGCGCGGCGGGCTGCGGCAGCCAGCTCAGGACGACCGTCGACGGCCCGGTGAGCGCGATCGTCTGCGGCCACGACAGCGCGGTCTCGCTGCCGTCGTTCAGCGTGGCCGAGAGGTGGTAGGTGTAGCTGCCGGTCGGGATGGCGCCGGCCTGCGCGGCGGATGCGGGTGCGGCCGAGAAGCCGATCGGGCAGGTGTACTGCTGCGGCCCGAGCGCGAAGCCGTAGCCGGTGGCGACGCCGCGGTTGAGCGCCGAGACGATCACGTTCTGCAGATTGGTCAGCGCATTGGCCGCCAGCACGGCATTGGCGCCGCCGGCCTGCTGGGCGATCGCGTCCGGGGCGTTCGGCGTGGCGAAGGTGCCGGCGCAGCCGAACACCATCTGGCTCGGGCCGTTGACCGCGTTGTTCAGCCAGTCCGGCGCCGGCGGCGGGGTGTAGATCGTGCCGTCGGGCAGCGTCATCGAGCCGAGGCCGGTGTTGCCGGCGAAGTAGGGGAAATACAGGTTCACCACGGCGCCCTGGTATTCGCCCTGGCTGAGGCCGGACTGGCCCTTCAGGTCGGTGCTCGCCCAGTCGTCCGGGTCGTAGGCGTTGCCGACCAGTTGCAGCACCTTGTAGGTCTGCGTGCCGTCGCCCCACTGCCAGGTCGCGGCGATCGACTGCGCCGTGCCGGTCTCGTCGATGTATTGCTGGCTGCTGATCGCCTGGCCCTGCTGCGGCACGACGTCGAGCACGGTGCCGGTCCATAGGGTGCCGCCGGAACCGCCGCCCTGGTTGTACTGGTAGAGCGCGAAGGTATTCGTCGCGTAGTGGGTGAAGAACGCCTGCAGCGGCTGGTCGAACCAGGTCGACAGCGCGCTGAAGCCGTAGGACGAGGTCTTGGGCGCCTGGCTGCCGATGCGGGTGCTGCTGTCGAGGTAGACGTAGCCGGTCTGTGCGTTCCAGTCGGCGATGCTCAGGCTGGCCAGCAGGCCGTAGCCGTCGCTCGGCGCGCTCGGCGGCGTGGTGCCGGCGTCGGCGGCGGGGCCGGAGGCGCGGTAGAGGTTGAGCCCGGTGGCGCTCGGATTGGTCGGCACGTAGGCGACCGGGGTGCCGCCGCTCTGCCAGCCGATGGCGATGCTGGCCGCCTGCGGCTGGCCGGTGCTGCTCAGCAGGAAGCCGCCGAAGAGGCCGCCGGCGTTCGGCGCGGTCTCGCCCGAGGGCGAGGTTTCCGACACCAGGTAGAAGTAGGTGCTGTCGGCGAACGGCTCGGTCGAGGACGGCGCGCCGGTCGGCGCCAGGTAGCTCGGCGCCAGCGGCGGCATGATGGCCTGCAGCACGTCCTGCGGCGCCAGCAGGCGCAGCTGGGTCGCGGTGCCGCCGACGTTTTCCTGGCCGTAGACCACGCATTCGTTGAAGGCGTGGCCGGCCGGGAAGGCGGTGGCGAACCGGCTGAACACGGTCTGCTGCGCGACCGAGCTGCCGACCTCGGTCAGCGGGAAGGGCGCGCTGCTGCTGGTCACGGTGTAGGTGAAGCCGAGCTGGTCGACGTTGGAGATGTCGATGTCCAGCGTCGGCGTGCTGCTGCCCGCGGCCGGCAGGTAGCTGAATTCGAACAGGCTGTAGAGGTCGGCCGGATTGGTCGAGGTGGTCGGCGAGGCCGGCACGCCGGACGAGACCGGGACGCCGCTGGAGCCGCCGATGAACATCGCCACCACGCCCGACTGGATGTACTGGCTGGCCGCCAGCGTCACCGCGTAGCTGGCGCCATCCGGGTAGCCGCCCGCTTGGGTCGGCGTGGCGTCGATCAGCGGCGTGGTGTCCTGGCCGCTGTCGGTGTCGGCGAAGGCGACGTAGGCGCCGGTCGTGGCGTCCCAGTAGAGCCAGCCGAGGCTGTCCGGGTCCTGGCCGTAGATGGCGAGCTGAAAGCCCAGCTTGGCGACGTCGGCGGGGATGTCGAAGGTCCAGCTGGGGAAGGTCGGGGTCGGCGCGGGTGTGGTCATGGCGGCGGGCTTTCGGGTGGGCGCGACGGCGGATGCCGTCGTGCCTGGAGGTATCGGCAGATGGTGAGAAAACCGGACGGCGGGCGGTGCCGAATGAGGGTTAAACCAGGTAACCGGGCTGCGGCTGGACCGGACGAGAGGATTGATCGCAGGTCTTCTACGAAGGATCGGACGCCCTATCCCGGTAGCTTCGCCGGTGCGGGGGTAGCGTGCAGCCGCAGGCCGAGCACGGAGACGACCTTCAGGATCGTCGCCAGCTCCGGGTTGCCGTTGGGCGAAAGCGCCTTGTACAGGCTTTCGCGGCTCAGACCGGCCTCGCGCGCGATGCGGGTCATGCCCTTGGCGCGGGCGATATCGCCCAAGGCGGCGGTGACCAGGGCCGGGTCGCCGTCTTCGAGGGCGGCCTCGAGATAGGCCGCCATATCTTCTTCGCTATCGAGGTGTTCCGCCGGGTCCCAGGCGCGGGTTGCAGTGTCTGCCATGCGAGTCTCCTCAGATCGAACGGGCCAGTTCGAGCGCGTTCCGGATGTCCTGTTCCTGCGTGGACTTGCCGCCGCCGGCCAGCAGGACGACGAGCGTGTCGCCGCGCCGGACGAAGTAGATGCGATAGCCCGGCCCACGGTCGATGCGAAGCTCGGATACGCCGCCGCCTACGGGTTTGACGTCGCCGGGGTTGTCGAGCGACAGGCGGCGGATGCGGATGTCGATCCGGGCGCGTGCCGTGCGATCCCGCAGTCCTGCGAACCAGTGGGCGTAACCGTCCGTTTGACGTATCTCGACCATGCAAGTTGTGTAGCACATGGGCTACGGTTTGGATAGCCGATGCCCAATGCGAAACGCGGGCCGAAGCCCGCGTTCCATGGTCGATCCGCTGCCGGAAGAACCGGCCGCAGCGTCAGATCACCGCCGCCAGCCGCGATCCCTGGTTGATCGCCCGCTTGGCGTCGAGCTCCGCCGCCACGTCGGCGCCGCCGATCAGGTGCACCGGCTTGCCGGCTGCCTTCAGCGCCGCTTCCAGCTCGCGCAGCGGCTCCTGGCCGGCGCAGACGATCACGTTGTCGACCGGCAGCAGGGCCGGCTTGCCCTTGATGCTGACGTGCAGGCCGGCGTCGTCGATCAGCTCGTACTGCACCGACGACAGCATCTCCACCTGCTTCATCTTCAGGCTCTGGCGATGGATCCAGCCAGTGGTCTTGCCCAGGCCGTCGCCGACCTTGCTGCTCTTGCGCTGCAGCAGCCACACCTGGCGCGGCGAGCCGTGCGGCTGCGGGCCCTGCGGCGCCAGGCCGCCCTTCTCGGTCAGCGTCTTGTCGATGCCCCATTCCTTGAGGAAGCCGTCGACGTCGAGGCTGGTCGGCACGCCCTCGGTGGTCAGGTATTCGGCGGTGTCGAAGCCGATGCCGCCGGCGCCGATGATGGCCACGCGCTGGCCGACCGGCTTCTTGTGCTTGAGCACGTCGAGGTAGTTCATCACCTTGGGATGGTCGATGCCGGGGATGTCGACCCGGCGCGGGGCGATGCCGGTGGCCAGGATCACTTCGTCGAAATCCTCCAGCTCGGCCGCCACCGCGCGGTGGTTGAGCCGCACCTTGACGCCGGTCTGGTCGAGCCGGCGCTTGAAGTAGCGCAGCGTCTCGTGGAATTCCTCCTTGCCCGGGATCTGCTTGGCGACGTTGAACTGGCCGCCGATCTCGCCGGACGCCTCGTACAGCGTCACGCTGTGGCCGCGCTCGGCGGCGACCGAGGCGAAGGCCATGCCGGCCGGGCCGGCGCCGATCACCGCCAGCCGCTTCTTCTGCGCCGTGGGCGTGTAGTTGAGCTCGGTCTCGTGGCAGGCGCGCGGGTTGACCAGGCAGCTGGTCATCTTGGCCTGGAAGATATGGTCGAGGCAGGCCTGGTTGCAGCCGATGCAGGTGTTGATGTCGAGCGCGCGGTCCTCCTCGGCCTTCTTCACCCAGTCGCTGTCGGCCAGGAAGGGCCGCGCCATCGAGATCATGTCGGCGTCGCCGCGGGCCAGCACTTCCTCGGCCACGTCGGGCATGTTGATGCGGTTGGTGGTGACCAGCGGGATGCCGACCTTGCCCTTGAGCTTGCGGGTCACCCAGGTGAAGCCGGCGCGCGGCACCATGGTGGCGATGGTCGGGATGCGCGCCTCGTGCCAGCCGATGCCGGTGTTGATGATGGTGGCGCCGGCCGCCTCGACCGCCTGCGCCAGCTCGATGGTCTCGTCGAGCACCGAGCCGTTGTCGACCAGGTCGAGCATCGACAGCCGGTAGATGATGATGAAGTCGGTGCCGACCGCTTCGCGCACCGCCTTCACCGATTCGATCGGGAACCGGATGCGGTTCTGGTAGCTGCCGCCCCAGCGGTCGGTGCGCTTGTTGGTCTTCTCGGCGATGAACTGGTTGATCAGGTAGCCCTCGCTGCCCATCACCTCGACGCCGTCGTAGCCGGCTTCCTTGGCCAGCACCGCGCAGCGGGCGAAGTCGGCGATGGTGGCCAGGATCTGCTCCTCGCTCATCTCGATCGGCTCGTAGAAGGCGATCGGCGAGATGATCGGCGACGGCGCGACCGGCTTGGGCTGGAAGCTGTAGCGGCCGGTATGCAGCACCTGCAGGCAGATCTTGCCGCCGGCGGCGTGCACCGCGTCGGTGACGATGCGGTGGTGCGCCACCTCGGCGGCATCGTGCAGCATGGCGCCGCCCTCGTAGACGCGGCCGGCCTCGTTCGGCGCCACGCCGCCGGTCACGATCAGGCCGACGCCGCCGGCGGCGCGCTCGGCGTAGAAGGCGGCCATGCGCTCGAAGCCGTTGGGCGATTCCTCGAGGCCGGTGTGCATCGAGCCCATCAGCACGCGGTTCTTGAGCGTGGTGAAGCCGAGGTCGAGCGGGGCGAGCAGGTTGGGGTAGCGCGGATGCGGCATGAAGAACTCTCCAGGACGGGGATGGTTGCACCGGGACGTGGCCGGCGGGTGTTTTCGGTCGTTCAGATCAGTTCAGATCAAGTTAGCCCAGCGCCGCGCGGGCGGCTGGCCGGGGGGCTTTCGTAGGTCGGAATTCATGCCGACTTACCGGCTGGCAACCGGCGTAGGTCGGGATTCATTCCCGACCGCGATATCGATTCAGGGCGCTGTCGGGAGTAAATCCCGACCTAGGGCAGGGCGGATGTGGCGGCTTCCGCCGGCGATTCGACCGGCTTCGGCGCCTCGGCCTCCAGCGCCGCCAGCTCCGGCCCGATCAGCCGCGGCCACAGCGTGGTCGCGTGTTCCTTGCGGAAGAAGCCGAAGTGGCCGATGCGGGCGAGGCCGTGCTCGGCCGGCGCCACCCGCCGCAGCGCGACGGCGGCGCCGCGGTAGAGGCCGTGCAGCGATTCGGTATTGCGGCGCGACATCATCTCGTCGTCCTCGATGCCCAGCGCCAGCACCGGCGCGCGCACCGCGGCGAAACCCTGCGCGACCGCCTGGCCCTCGACGCCGACCGCGTAGTCGCGGTGCAGGCACCAGCGCCGCCACTGCCGCATCACGCCGGCCGGCAGGTCGCCCACCATGCCGAGCCGCTTGCCGGGGAAGTAGCCGAACAGCGGGGTGAGGATCGGCGCGAACACGAACCAGAACAGCCAGGCGCGGCGCTTGAGCGGCCAGGCGTTCTCCAGCCAGTAGCCGCTGCCGGCGGCGACGGTGACGATGCGGTCGACCCGGCCGATGTTCGGCGTGAGGCCCGGCAGCTGGCCGCCCAGGCTGTGGCCGATCCACAGCAGCGGCTTGCCCGGCGCCTGCAGCCGCGCCGCCTCGACCAGCGCGGCGCAGTCGCGCTGCGCCCAGCCGATCAGGTCGACATCGAGCGCCTTCAGCGGGCCGCGGCGCGAATCGCCCATGCCGCGATAGTCGAAGCTCAGCGCGGCCCAGCCCGGGCGGCCAGCCAGCGCGCCAGCGGGGCATAGAAACTTTGCGGCACCCCCATGGCCGAAACCAGCAGGACGACACCCTTGGCCGTGCCCTGCGGCCGGTAGAGGCGGGCGGCCAGCGGGTAGCCGTCGGCGGCGTGGACGTCCAGCGTGGTTTCGAGGCTCATTCGGTTGTCTCCATGACCTGCGTACGGACCGCTCCTCCCCTCGAAGGGGCGGCCGGGTGGAGGATGGGGTTGCTGCACGGGCAGACACGAAAGCCTCTGTCGATGAACCCCATCCCCACCCCGACCCTCCCCTTGAAGGGGAGGAAGAGCGAAGCCGCCAAGTCTTTGATCGGCAAGATACTTACTAAGTAGTAAGTAGTCAATCAAGCAGTTGCTTGATGTGGTGCGCAAGCCAATTGACGTTAACGTCAAATAACCCGAGCAATTGCTCTGGAAAGCGCCTAGAATGCGCGCCCACAACAGGGCGAAAAATGCCCCCTCGCTCCGTCCGGCCACAAGCTACAACGGAGTTAGCCACGCCCCGCCGCCCCACATGGCCGCGGCTGCCAGCCACGAAGAAGGAGACATCATGGGAAAAATGATTTCCCTGGACGACAAGTACACCCTGGCTTCCGGTCGGGTGTTCATGACCGGTACGCAAGCGCTCGTCCGGCTTCCCATGCTTCAGCAACAGCGCGACCAGGCCGCCGGTTTCAACACCGCCGGCTTCATCTCCGGCTACCGCGGCTCGCCGCTGGGCGGGTTGGATCAGGAGCTGTTCCGCGCCAAGAAATTCCTCGAACCGCACAAGATCGTCTTCACGCCCGGCGTGAACGAGGATCTCGGCGCGACCGCCGTGTGGGGTTCGCAGCAGGTCGGCCTGTTCCCCGGCGCCAAGTATGACGGCGTGTTCGCCATGTGGTACGGCAAGGGCCCGGGCGTCGACCGCTCCGGTGACGTGATCCGCCACGGCAACGCCGCCGGCTCCTCGCCGCTCGGCGGCGTGCTGCTGATCGCCGGCGACGACCACGCCGCCAAGTCGTCCACCCTGCCGCACCAGACCGACCACGCCTTCGACGCCTTCATGGTGCCGGTGCTCAATCCGGCCGGCGTGCAGGAATTCCTCGACTTCGGCATCCACGGCTGGGCCATGAGCCGCTACTCGGGCTGCTGGGTCACGCTCAAGGCGATCTCCGACACGGTCGAATCGTCGGCCATCGTCGACGTCGATCCGGACCGCGTGCAGATCAAGATCCCGACCGACTTCAACATGCCCGAGGGCGGCCTCAACATCCGTTGGCCCGATCCGCCGCTGGTGCAGGAAGAGCGCCTCCTGCACCAGAAGCTGTACGCCGTGCTGGCCTACGTGCGCGCCAACGGCCTGAACAAGATCGTGGTCGATTCGCCCAAGCCGCGGCTGGGCATCATGACCGCCGGCAAGAGCTACCTCGACGTGATGCAGGCGCTCGACGACCTCGGCATCGACCAGCAGCTGGCGGCCGACATCGGCCTGCGCATCTTCAAGGTCGGCCTGACCTGGCCGCTCGAGAGCGAAGGCACGCACCACTTCGCCGAGGGCCTGGACGAGATCCTGGTGGTCGAAGAGAAGCGCCAGGTGCTCGAGTACCAGCTCAAGGAGCAGCTGTACAACTGGAAGGAAGAAGTCCGCCCGCGCGTGATCGGCAAGTTCGACGAGAAGGGCGAGTGGACGCTGCCCGAGGGCCAGTGGCTGCTGCCGGCCGCCGGCGAGCTGACGCCGGCCATGATCGCCCGCGTGATCGCCAGCCGCATCGCCCGCTTCTACACCAGCCCCATCATCGAGGAGCGGCTCAAGTTCCTCGACGAGAAGGAAAACGCGCTGAAGAAGCCGCGCGACATCATCCTGCGCCAGCCCTACTTCTGCTCGGGTTGCCCGCACAACACCTCGACCAAGCTGCCCGAGGGCTCGATGGCGCTGGCCGGCATCGGCTGCCACTACATGGCGATGTGGGTCACGCCGGGCACCAAGATGTTCAGCCAGATGGGCGGCGAGGGCGTCACCTGGGCCGGCATCCAGCCGTTCACCGATACCCGGCACGTGTTCGTCAACCTCGGCGACGGCACCTATTTCCACTCCGGCATCCTGGCCATCCGCCAGGCCATCGCCGCCAAGCTGCACATCACCTACAAGCTGCTCTACAACGACGCAGTGGCGATGACCGGCGGCCAGGCGGTCGACGGCACGCTGACGGTGCCGATGCTGACGCGCCAGCTCGAGGCCGAGGGCGTCAACAAGATCGTCATCACCACCGACGAGCCGGAGAAGTACCAGGGCGTGCAGGGCCTCGCGGCCGGCATCACCATCCATCACCGCGACGAGTTGATGGAGATCCAGAAGCAGCTGCGCGACACCCCCGGCGTCACCATCCTGATCCACGACCAGACCTGCGCCGCCGAGAAGCGCCGCCGCCGCAAGCGCGGCAAGATGATCGACCCGCCGCGCCGGGTGTTCATCAACGAGCGCGTCTGCGAGGGCTGCGGCGACTGCTCCAAGCAGTCCAACTGCCTGTCGGTGATCCCGGTCGAGACCGAGTACGGCCGCAAGCGCAAGATCGACCAGTCGAGCTGCAACAAGGACTTCAGTTGCCTCAAGGGCTACTGCCCGAGCTTCGTCACGCTCGAGGGCGAGGTGAAGCCCAAGCGCAGCAAGCTGGGCAAGGAAGCGTTCGCCGGCCTGCCCGAGCTGCCGTCGCCGAGGCTGCCGAGCCTCGACCACCCCTGGGGCGTGCTGGTCACCGGCGTGGGCGGCACCGGCGTGGTGACGATCGGCGGCGTGCTCGGCGTGGCCGCGCGCATCGACGGCATCGGCGCCACCGTGCTCGACCAGACCGGCCTGGCCCAGAAGGGCGGCGCCGTGACCACCCACCTGCGCTTCGCCTCGGAGCAATCGAAGCTGCACGCGGTGCGCATCGCCGCCGGCGACGCCAACGTGGTGCTCGGCTGCGACATGGTGGTGACCGCCACCAACGACTGCCTGGCCAAGATGCGGCGCGACCATACCTTCGCGGTGCTGAACGGCTACGAAGCGGCCACCGGCGACATCACCAAGAACCCGGACATGAAGTTCCCGGCGCGCTCGATGCTCGACACGGTGAAACAGGCGGTCGGCGACGGCCACTTCGACACCGTCGACGCCACCCAGATCGCCACCGCGCTGATGGGCGATTCGATCGCGACCAATATGTTCATGCTCGGCTTCGCCTGGCAGCGCGGCCTGATCCCGCTCAGCGAGCCGGCCATCATGCAGGCGATCGAGCTCAACGGCGCCGCGGTCGAGATGAACAAGCAGGCCTTCGTCTGGGGCCGCCACGCCGCGCACGACCGTATCCGCGTCGAGAAGATCGCCTTCCCGCAGGTACGCGAGGCGATCAAGCTGGCCAGCCAGACGCTCGACGAGTTCGTCGCCCGCCGCGTCGCCGACCTGACCCAGTACCAGGACGCCGCCTACGCCGCGCGCTACGCCGCGCTGGTCGACAAGGTGCGCCAGGCCGAGCGCCGCGTGGCGCCCGAGTCCGAGCTCTTGAGCTGGGCCGCCGCACGCGCCTACTTCAAGGTGCTGGCCTACAAGGACGAGTACGAAGTGGCGCGGCTGTACACCGACGGCGAGTTCAGGAAGCAATTGGCCGAGCAGTTCGACGGCAGCTACACGCTGAACTTCAGCCTCGGCCCGACCTGGCTGCAATGGCTGGCCAAGAACGGCCAGGCCAAGAAGTTCAAGCTCGGCGGCTGGGTGATGGGCGCCTTCGGCGTACTGGCGAAGATGAAGGGCCTGCGCGGCAGCGCGCTCGACGTGTTCGGCTACGCCGAGGACCGCAAGATGGAACGCCGCCTGATCGGCGAATTCGAACAGGGCCTCGACACGCTGCTGGCCGGCCTCGACGCCGACAAGCTGCAATCGGCGGCCGACATCGTCGGGCTGATCCAGCAGGTGCGCGGCTACGGCCACATCAAGCTGGCGGCCTACGAGACGGTGAAGCGCGACTGGGATGCCAAGCTCAAGCAGTACCAGGGCACGGCCACCCCGGCGCCGGTGGCGGCCAAGCCGGCCGCGATCCGGCTGTAAGCTGGCCGCGGCCCTGTAGGAGCGGCTTCAGCCGCGAATGGCGTTCGGTGCTCGAACCACCATTCGCGGCTGAAGCCGCTCCTACGAATGCCTGGCCACGCGCAGCGCAGCTCGCAAAAGAACGACGCCACCCCTCGGGGTGGCGTCGTCGTTTCCAGGCCCGGCCGGGGCGCCCGGGCGGCATTCAGCTTCGGTCAACCATTGGCCGCCTGCCGCAGATTGGCCAGGCTGTCCTGCATGTCGCGCCGGTAGCCGATGTAGTCCATCTCGGGGATCGGCGCGCCGAGCTGGGTGGCGATGCCGGCGATCTGGCCGCGGTGGTGGGCATAGTGGGTGACGAAATGGGTGAGCACGTCGTGCACCCAGTTCGAATGCTCGACGCCCGAGGCGATGCGGTAGCGCAATTCGCCCTCGAAGAATTCGTGCGGCTGCGCCTGCAGCCAGTGCTGGGTCTGCCGCACGGTCTGCTTGAGCGCCAGCTTCAGCTCGCGCCAGTCGTCATGCACCTGCTGGTCGGGCCGCAGGTCGACGTGGTCGCCGCGCAGGCGGGCGAACCACAGCAGGTTGGTCACCAGGAGGTGGTTGGCGGTGCCGTGGATGCTTTTGAAGAACAGCCCGGCGTCGCGCTTGCGCGCCTCGTCGGACAGCATGTCGCAGCTCTCGAACAGCTTGTCGTTGGCCCAATGCTGGTAATCGATCTGGTACAGAAAATGGTTTTTCCAAGAAATCATCACACCACTCCGAGAAGTCGAATCACCGTGCGCCATTCGCGCGGCTTGCCCAAGCCTTGCCGCGCAGCGCACCCACTGCCGCTTGGAAGGCATGGCATCAGCATAGTTCGCCGTATGTCGCGCCGCAAAAACCGAACGGCCGCGCGAGGCGGCCGTTCGTCCGGATCATATATAAAACCTCCGCGGGGCTCAGGCTTCCTTGAGCTTTTCCTCGATCAGCGCATGCAGCTGGTTGAAATCGGGCTCGCCCAGGTAGCGCTGGACGATGCGGCCGTGCTTGTCGATCAGGAAGGTGGTCGGCGTCAGCTGCACCTCGCCGAAGCGGCGGGCGATGCCGCCGTCGACGTCGAGCGCCACGAAGAACGGCAGCTGGGCCTTCTCTGTATAGGCCGCCACGTAGTTGGGCGGGTCGTAGCTCATCGCCACCGCGACGGTCTCGAAGCCCTGCTTGGCGTACTTGCGGTGGGTGTCGACCAGCTTGGGCATCTCGGCCATGCAGCCGGTGCAGCTGGTGGCCCAGAAATTCACCAGCACGACCTTGCCCTTGAGCGCCGCCTGGCTGGTCTGCTGGCCCTTGATCGAGGTGTACTGCACGGCGGGCGCCTCGGCCTGGGCCGAATTGCCGACCAGCACGATGGTGCCGATGGCGGCCGCGAGCGCCGCGGCGATGCCGATTTTGACGATGGGTTTCATGCGAATGCCTGCTGCGTGCCGCGGTTGAAGCGATGGCGCATTGAGCCCGCCGCGCGCGAAAAGTTGCAAAGGCCGATATTGTATTGATTTATCGGCGCTTTCGTCGCCCCTGTATAATCCGCGCCCTTTCCGACAGCGAGTCCCGACATGGCGATCCAATGGTTCCCCGGCCATATGAACAAGGCGAAGAAGCAGATCGCCGAGACCATGGCGAAGGTCGACATGGTGATCGAGGTGCTCGACGCCCGCCTGCCGCGCATCACCACCAACCCGCTGATCCATGAACTGCGGCTGCACCGCCAGCGGCCCAGCCTCAAGGTGCTCAACAAGGCCGACCTGGCCGACCCGGACGTGACGGCGGCCTGGGTGCGCCACTTCCGCCAGCAGCCCGATACCGCGGTGATCACGCTCGACGAGGGCGGCAAGTCGCGCGACGCCGGCAAGCTGCTCAAGCTGTGCCGCGAGCTGGTGCCGCACCGCACCGGCGGCGAGAAGCCGGTGCGGGCGATGATCCTGGGCGTGCCCAACGTCGGCAAGTCGACGCTGATCAACGCGCTGGCCAAGCGCAAGCTCGCCAAGGTCGCCGACACCCCGGGCGTGACCCAGACCCAGCAGCGCATCGAGCTGCCCGACGGCACCGTGCTGGTCGACACCCCCGGCATGATGTGGCCCAAGATCATGTCGAACAACGACGGCTACAAGCTCGCGCTGTCCGGCACCATCGGCCGCAACGCCTTCGACGCCGAGGACGTGGCCTGGTATGCGATGGGCTGGCTGGCGCTGCACTACTCCGATGCGATCCGCACCCGCTACCGGCTGGCCGACCTGACCCAGCCCGGCGACGTGCTGTTCGAGCAGGCCGGCCGCGCCATGGGCTACGTGCTGCCGGGCAACCGCATCGACGGCCAGAAGACCGCCGAGCGCATCCTGACCGATTTCCGCGCCGCCACGCTGGGCCGCATCTCGCTCGAGCGGCCGAACGACGCGCTCGACCTGGACCTCGGCGAAGACGACGCCGATGCCGCCGACGCGGCGGGCGACGAGACGGCGTCGTGATGCGCGCTCTGCTCGCCCTGCTGCTGGCCCTGCCGGCGCCGGCCGCCGTCGAGGCGCGCGACGACGCCGGCCAGGCGGTGAAGCTGGCCGCGCCGGCGCGCCGCATCGTCAGCCTGAGCCCGCACGCCACCGAGCTCTTGTACGAGATCGGCGCCGGCGACCGGCTGGTCGGCCGCGACGGCGCCAGCGACTACCCGGCCGCCGCGGCGAAGTTGCCGGCGGTCGGCCTGTACGGCGCCTTCAACGTCGAGGCCATCGTCGCGCTCAAGCCCGACCTGGTGGTCGCCTGGGAAGGCCCGCAGGCCGGTGCGGCCACCCGCCGGCTGCGCGCGCTCGGCATCCCGGTGTTCGCCAGCCAGCCCGGCGACGTCGCCGCGATCCCGGCCACGCTGCGCGCGCTCGGTACGCTGAGCGGCCAGGCGGCCGAGGCCGAGCGGCGCGCCGCGCGTTTCGAGACCGGCTGGGCCGCGCTCGAACGGCGCTACCGCCAGTCGACGCCGCTATCGGTGGTGCCGCAGGTCGGTGACGCGCCGGCCATGACGGTGAACGACCGCCAGTTCGTCGCCGCCGCCTTCCGCGCCTGCAACACCCGCAACCCGTTCGGCGCCGAGCGCGCCGCGGTGCCGCTGATGTCGGTCGAGGCGCTGGCGGCGGCGCGGCCGCGCGCCATCGTCGCGCTGGCCACGCCGGCGGTCGCCGAGGGCTGGCTGGCGCGCTGGCGCACGCTGCCCGGCCGGCCGGCGCTGCTGGCGGTCGACGCCGACACGCTGGGCCGGCCCACCTCGCGCATCCTGGCCGCCGGCGAAGCGCTGTGCCTGCGGCTCGACGCGCTGCGCGGCGGCTGAACTGCCGGTAGAAGTAGCCAGCTCCACGGCAGGCTCTTAGAATCGGCCGAACCAACCAACCGCCCGATCGCCAATGGAAGCAGACCTCCAGACCCTCGAAGACCGCATCGGCTCGCTGGCCATGCTGTGCCGGCAGCTGCGCCGCGAGAACATCGAGCTGCGCCAGGAAGTGCTGGTGCTGAAGAACGACAACCGTCGTCTGACCGACAAGGTCGAGGTGGCGAAGGTCCGCGTCGAGGCGCTGATCGCCCGGCTGCCCGATGAGGACGAAGACGAGCAGGAGCAAGCGCGATGAGCGAGACGAAGCAGCTCGACGTGACCATCATGGGCCGCGAATTCCGCGTGGCCTGCCCGGTCGACGAGGAAGATGCGCTGCTGGAGGCGGTCGGCTTCGTCGACCGCAAGATGCGCGAGATCCGCGACAGCGGCAATGTGATGGGCATCGACAAGGTCGCCATCATGGCCGCGCTCAACATCGCCCACGAGTTCATGAACACCCGCGTCACGGGCGGTTTGGACGTGGCGGACTTTCGGCGTAGAATCGGCCGCATGCAGCAGACGGTCGAGGATGCATTGAAGGAACAGCAGCAGTTGTTCTGAGTTTCGCAGACCGTTTTTCCGCTGTGCCGCTTTCAAAGTTTCCCTGCGGCGTTCGTTCCGGCTCGATATTCTTTGAACCAATATATTGAACCGGGTTGTATGGCTGGCCGCGCCCGTTGCGCGCATCGTTCATCCGATGCACCTGAAGGCGTGCCGCTTGCGACCACTTGAACCGTTAGGTTCAAGATGTGAGCCGGGACGGCGCCCGCGGGGATCCCCCTCCCCGCACTTTCCTCGATCATTCCGATCCGACATCCATGACCGACAAGGCCGCCCTGCGTAAGGAACTGCGCCGGCGGCGCAAGGCATTGGCACCCGCGCTGCGCGAAGCCGCCGAGGCCATGGTGGCGCGCCGTGCGCGGCCCTGGCTGCGGCGCGGCCGCCGGGTGGCGGCCTATTGGGCGCTCGGCGCCGAATTGTCGCTGGCGCCGCTGATCGAGCTGGCGCGCCGCCGCGGCGTGCGGCTCTACCTGCCGCTGGTGCCGCGGCGCGGCCGCCGCATGCGCTTCGCCGCGCTCGACGATCCGCGCGGCCGCTGGCGGTGCAACCGCTACGGCATCGCCGAATACCATTCGCCCCGCCAATTGCCGGCGAATCGGCTCGACGTGGTGTTCGTGCCGCTGGTGGGTTTCGATGCCGACGGCGGCCGGCTGGGGCAGGGCGGTGGCTACTACGACACCACCTTCGCCTTCCGCGCCGGCCGGCAGGCCTGGAAGAAGCCGCGGCTGATCGGCGTGGGCTTCGAATGCCAGCGCGTCGAGCGCATCCCGCGCGAGCCGCACGATGCGCCGCTCGACGCGGTGATCAGCGAGACGGCGCTGTATCGGCCGCGTCCGCCGCGGCCGTAGCCGCTTCGTCGACGTCGCCGGCCAGGTAGACCGCGTCGACCTGGCCGAAGGCGGCCTTCAGCGCTGTCTCGATCCGCAGTGCCGCCTGCGGCCGCTCGACCGCTGCCGCGAGCCGCCAGCGCAGTTCCGCCGCCACCACCAGCAGACCGTCGATACGCATCACCACCAGCCGCTCGAGTCCGGCCACGGCCGGGTCGCCGGCCAGCCAGGCCGCGATCGCCTCGCGCAGGCGCGGTTCGATCCGCTCGCTGCGCGCGGCGCTGGCCAGCTCGGCGCCGCAGCCGATCGCCGTGCCGATCAGCAGCGGACCGAGCGCGAGGCCGCCGAGCGCATCGAACAGCGGATTTTCGCCGACGCCGGCCAAGGCCACGGCGGCCAGCGCGAGCAGCAGGCCGGCGCACGACGCCAGCAACTGGCCCAGGATCAGGCGCCAGGTCCACAACCGCCGTCCCGCCTCGGCGGCGATTTCGCCGCGCTCGCGCAGGCAGCGCCACAGCGCGGCGGCCAGCGCCGGCAGCGCGAACAGCAGCGCGCCGAGCGCGATCCACGGCGCTTCCATCTGTTCGGGCTGGCCCAGCTTGTGTGCACCCTCGTACAGCGCGGCGAGGCCGCCCATGCCGTACAGCAGCACCGCGGCGACGCCGGCCCAGGCCTGGCGCGCGGCGGCGGCCGACCGGTCGGCCGCGTGGCGGCTCCACTGCAGCAGGCCGAGGCCGGCGCTGGCGGCGGTTGCCTGCAGCGCGACGGCGAGCAGCGCGACCGAACCGGTGCAGGCCGCCGCGACGAACGCCGCCGGCGCCGCGGCGAGTTCGGCGCCGAGCGCGTAGGGGATCGATCTGGATGAGGCGGGCGATGCGGACACGTGCAGTCTCCGGCGGGCGTTGGCCGTCCTGGCCAAATATAAATCACCCGCGGCCGCGGACGGGTGGGAAACTGCGGCTCCCGACCGTTTCTGCGCTTCCCATGCCGAACCGCTTGCGTCTCTTGCTGAGCGACTGGTTTATGCGCGGCATGATCGCCGCGGTGCTGCTGGCCAGTTTCCTGCCCTCGCTCGGCAGGAGCGGCGGCTGGCTGCGGCTCGACCAGGCCGCCGATGCCGGCATCTTCCTGGTGTTCTTCCTGCACGGCATCGGCCTGTCGACCGAGCGCATGAAGGCCGGCCTGCTGCGCTGGCGCCTGCATCTCCTGGTGCAGGGCTTCACCTTCGCCGTGTTCCCGCTGCTGTACTTCGGCTTCGCCGCGCTGTTCGGCCACTGGCTGCCGGCCGGCCTGCTGCTCGGCTTCCTCTACCTGTGCGCACTGCCTTCGACCATCTCCTCCTCGGTGGCGATGACGGGCGCTGCGCGCGGCAACGTGGCGGCCGCCATCTTCAACGCCTCGCTGTCGAGCCTGCTCGGCATCGTGCTCACGCCGCTCCTGGTGAGCCTGGTGGCCACCGCGTCCGGCCAGCTGCCGCTGGGCGATGCGGTGCTCAAGCTCGCCACCCTGCTGCTGTTGCCGCTGATGCTGGGCCAGGCGCTGCGGCCGGCGTTCGGCGCCTGGTTCGGCCGCTACAAGCGCTATACCGGCGCCTTCGACAAGACCGTGATCCTGCTGCTGGTGCTCAACTCGTTCAGCGATTCGGTCGCCTCCGGGCTGTGGACGCGCTACGGCCCGGCCATCCTGTTGCAGACTCTGCTCGGTGCCGGCCTGATCCTGGCCGTGGTGCTGTGGCTGACGCGGCGGGCGGCCCGGGCGCTGGGCTTCGCGGTCGAGGACGAGATCGTGACGGTGTTCTGCGGCTCGAAGAAGACGCTGGCCTCGGGCGTGCCGATGGCCAAGCTGCTGTTCGGCGCGCACCCGGCGCTGGGGCTGATCGTGCTGCCGATCATGTTCTATCACCAGCTGCAGCTGTTCGTATGCTCGATCCTGGCCGAGCGCTATGCCAGGCGGGCCGACTGAAGACGAAGAACCCGAGGAGAACAGGACCATGCGCTACTGGCTGATGAAGGCCGAGCCCGACGTGCTCGGCATCGACGATCTCGCCGCGCTGCCCGACCGGACCATCGGCTGGGACGGCGTGCGCAACTACCAGGCACGCAACTTCATGCGCGACCAGATGCAGCGCGGCGACCTGGCGCTGTTCTACCACTCGGGCTGCAAGGAGCCCGGCGTGGCCGGCATCGTCGAGATCTGCTCCGGCCCTATCCGGACCCGACCCAGTTCGACCCGGACCATCGTTACTACGATCCCAAGTCGACCCGCGAGACGCCGCGCTGGCAGCAGGTCGACGTGCGGCTGGCGAAGAAGACCGCTTACCTCACGCTGGCGCAGATGCGCGCCACGCCCGAGCTCGAGGGCATGCAGGTGCTGGCGCGCGGCAACCGGCTGTCGATCACGCCGGTGTCGCCGGCGCACTGGCGCACGGTGATGCGGCTGATCGGGGAGCCGGCATGACGCTGGCGGCGATCGCGGCCTTCCTCGCCATCGGCTGCGCCGCCGGCTTCCTGGCCGGCCTGCTCGGCGTCGGCGGCGGGCTGATCATCGTGCCGACGCTGGTGGCGGTGTTCGAGGCGGGCGGTTTCCCGCAGCAGCACATCTTGCACATCGCGCTCGGCACCTCGCTGGCCAGCATCGTGTTCACCTCGATCTCCAGCCTGCGCGCGCACCACCGCAAGGGCGCGGTCGACTGGTCGACCGTGCGCGGCATGGCCGGCGGCCTCGTCATCGGCACGCTGGCCGGCTCCTGGCTGGCGGCGCGGCTGCCCTCGGTGGGCCTGAAGTGGTTCTTCGTGGTGTTCGCCTACCTGGTGGCCGCGCAGATGCTGTCGGGCTTCAAGCCGCGGCCGACGCGCCAGTTGCCGGGCCTGGCCGGGCTGAGCACGGCCGGCGGTGCGATCGGCGCAGTGTCGAGCTTCGTCGGCATCGGCGGCGGCTCGCTATCGGTGCCGTTCATGAGCTGGTGCAACGTGCCGATGCAGCGTGCGGTCGGCACCTCGGCGGCGCTGGGCCTGCCGATCGCGCTGGCCGGCCTGGTCGGCTATGCCGCCAACGGCGCGGGCGTGGCGGGGCTGCCGGCCGGCAGCCTCGGCTTCGTCTACCTGCCGGCGCTGGCCGGCATCGTGCTGGCCAGCGTGCTGACCGCGCCGTCCGGCGCCGCGGTGGCGCACCGATTGCCGGTGGCGACGCTGAAGAAGTGCTTCGCCGCGCTGCTGATCGTGCTGGCCAGCCGCATGCTCTACGGGCTGCTGGCCTGATGTGCCTGATCGCCTTCCGCTGGCAGCCCGACACGGACACGCCGCTGCTGGTGGCGGCCAACCGCGACGAGTTCTACGCCCGGCCGGCTGCGCCGCTCGCCTGGTGGCCCGACGGCCGCATCCTGGCCGGCCGCGACCTGCAGGCCGGCGGCAGCTGGATGGGCGTGACGCGCGACGGCCGCTTCGCCGCGCTGACCAATTACCGCGACCCGCGCGACATCAAGCCCGGCGCGCCGTCGCGCGGCGCGCTGGTGGCCGGCTTCCTGGCAGGCTCGACAGGCGCGGCCGACTACCTGGCCGGGCTGCGGCCGGCGGCGGCCTACAATGGTTTCAACCTGCTGCTGTACGACGGCCGCGAACTGCTCGGCTACGAGAGCCGCGCCGACCGCGTGCTGCGCTTCGACACCGGCGTGCACGCGGTGTCGAACGCGGCCTTCGACACGCCCTGGCCCAAGGTCGAGGCGCTCAAGGCCGGCCTCGCGATCGAGGCCGACGACGACGCGGCGCTGTTCGCGCTGCTGGCCGACCCGGCCATCGCGCCGGACGAGCGGCTGCCGGCCACCGGCGTGCCGCTCGAGTGGGAGCGCGCGCTGTCGGCGGCGCTGATCCGCACGCCCGACTACGGCACCCGCGCCTCGACCGTGCTGCGGCTGGGCCGGCGCACCGTCGGCATGACCGAACTGAGCTATGCGCGCGGAGTCCCTGCCGGAGAGCGCAGTTTCCGCTTCGAACTGGATTGAACGCATGAGCCACGACCACGCCCACCACCCCCATTCCGCCAGCCGCCGCCGGATGGCGCTGGCCCTGCTGCTCACCGCCGGCTACGCCGTGGTCGAGGCCGGCGGCGGGCTGTGGACCGGCTCGCTGGCGCTGCTGTCCGACGCCGGCCATATGCTGACCGACGCCGCCGCGCTGGGCCTCGCGCTATTCGCCCAGCTGGTGTCGCGCCGGCCGGCCTCGGCGCGCAATTCCTACGGCTATGCGCGGGCCGAGATCCTCGGCGCGCTGGTCAACAGCCTGCTTATGCTGGCGATGGTCGGCTGGATCGCGTTCGAGGCGATCGGCCGGCTGATGAACCCGAAGGAGGTCGACGGCGTCGGCGTGATGGGCATCGCTGCGGTCGGCTTGGCGGTGAACCTGCTGGCGGCCTGGCTGTTGTCGGCCGACAGCCACAACATGAATTCGCGTGCGGCGCTGATGCACGTGCTGGGCGACCTGCTCGGCTCGGTGGCGGCGATCGCGGCCGGCGCGGTGATCTGGCTGACCGGCTGGAAGCCGATCGATCCGATCCTGTCGCTGCTGGTGGTGCTGCTGATCCTGCGCTCGACCTGGGCGCTGGTGCTGCAGTCGAGCCATATGCTGATGGAGGGCGTGCCGGCCCATCTCGACCTGCCCGCCATCGGCCGCACGCTGGCGGCCCAGCCGGGCGTGCAGTCGGTGCACGATCTGCACGTCTGGCACCTCGGCCCCGAGCGCGTCGCGCTGTCGGCCCACCTGGTGATCGACAGCGCCGAGCAGTGGCCGCGCCTGCTGGCCGCCACCCAGGCGCTGCTGGCTAAGGACTACGCGATCGACCACGTCACGCTGCAGCCGTCGTGGCGGACCGTGCCGCCGGCCGGCAAGGTGATCCCGCTGACCGCGCTGGCGGGCGAGGGCGACGCGGGCCATGCGCACGGCCGCGATGGTCATGGCCACGCCCACGGGCGCCATGGCCACGACCATTCCGCTCACGACCATTCGGGCCATGCCCATGGCGGCCGCCACGAGCGCTGATCGCGGGCTGGCGAGCGCCCGGCGGCCGCCTCAGCGCGGCTTGCCCTTCCCCTTGCCTGCCTTGGCGGCCTGCGCGCGCAGGGCCGCGCCGAGCGCGCCGCGCGACCATTGCAGCAGCAGCGCGTCGTCCTCGAGCGACTCGTCGGGCAGCCGGTAGTAGCGCATCTGGTTGATGCGGCCGTCCTTGCTGGCGTATTCGAACGGCCCGCAGCCGGCCGCGGCGTGGCTGGGAATGGTCTCGTCGTCGGCCTTGAGGTAGCAGACCTCGTCCACCACGATGGCGAAGATCAGCCCGTCGCAATACAGGCTCCAGCCGCCGAACATGGCGCGCGCGCTGATGGTGCCCAGCGGCGCCAGGCGGTCGCACAGCCAGCCGACGTATTCGTTGCGTTTCATGGGGTCGTCCTTTCTGGACAAGATGGCGCGTTACGGGCTGGAAAAGGCCGCGGTTTGAATGCGGCCCTCACCCCGCTCTCGCTCCCGCGCGGGGAGCGGGGTCAAGCATTTATCGATGCAAAGGGGCATAAGCGCGGTGAGGTGCTTGGCTGCCGGCTCGATCAAGTCACTGGCGAGCGCCAGCGAGGCCCCTTCCGGACCACCCCGCGAAATCTTCGACTTCGTGGGGCCCCGGCGGGGGCGGGGGAGTAGGAGTCGATCAGGGGCGCCGACACGATTCAGCAAGCACCAAACGCAAACGCCCGGCTTGGCCGGGCGCTGCGCTGAACCAACGGTCTATCGCTTCACGCAGATTCACAACGTCGGCGCATCAACCGTCGGCGTTGATCTTCGCGATCAGCTCGCCCAGCACCTTCGCCGCATCTTCGTTCTCGACCTGGCAGGTGCCGGCCGCGCCGTGGCCGCCGCCGCCGTACTGCAGGCACAGCTCGCCGACGTTGGTGGTGCTCGAGCGGTCGAGGATCGACTTGCCGATTGCGAACACGGTGTTCTGCTTGTCGCGGCCCCACAGCACATGGATAGAGATGTTGGTCTCGGGGAACAGCGCGTAGATCATGAAGCGGTTGGTGGCGTAGATCATTTCCTCGCCGCGCAGGTCCAGCACCGCCAGGTTGCCGTGCACCGTGGTGCAGCGCAGCAGCTGGTCCTTGGCGCGCGGCTCGTGCTCGAAGTAGAGCTCGACCCGCTCGCGCACGTCGGGCAGCGTCAGGATGTCCTCAATGCCGTGGTTACGGCAGTAGTCGATCAGGTCCATCATCAGCTGGTAGTTGCTGACGCGGAACTCGCGGAAGCGGCCCAGCCCGGTGCGCGCGTCCATCAGGTAGTTGAGCAGCACCCAGCCCTCGGGGCTGAGCACCTCGTCGGCGCTGAAATCGGCCGAATCGGCCTTGTCGACCGCTTCCATCATGTCGTCCGACACGCGCGGGAAGGTCGTCCGGCCGCCGAAGTGCTCGTACACCACCCGCGCGGCCGACGGCGCGGTCGGAATGATGATGTGGTTGTCGTGCTTCTCGTTGCGCAGCGTCTCCGACAGGTGATGGTCGAAGGCCAGGTGGATGCCGGCCACGTAGGGCAGGTTGGTGCTGATGTCGCGGTCCGACACGGCGACCTTGCCGTCCTGCATGTCCTTGGGATGGACGAACAGGATGTCGTCGATCATGTCGAGTTCCTTGAACAGCACGGCGCAGACCAGGCCGTCGAAATCGCTGCGGGTGATCAGGCGGTACTTGGGTTTGGACGTGGACATGAGAGGCTCCTAGCGGATTTCGGCGATGGCCGCGCCATTGTGGCGCGGCTGGGTAAGGATGGATTGAAGTTTGGGACTCGCCGCGAGTTTGCGCCAGGCCGCGGCGAGCCGCTCGGCGCGATCCGGCTCCAGCCTGGGCGAGGCGGCCAGCGTGGCGGCGTATTCGGCGACGATCAGCGGCTGGAAGCGCAGCTGCTCGCTTACGCCCAGGTGGTAGGCGGCGTAGCGCGCGATCGGCTCGTGCAGCACCAGATGGCGGCCGTGGCCGGCCAGCAGCTTGCGGATCTGGCCGGGCGCCTGCATCGGCGCGGCGTCGAGGTGCAGCCCCGGCGTGGCGGCCAGCAACTGCTCGACCGGCACGCCGGAGGTGACCAGCACCGGTTCCCGTTCGCTGGCGCGCGCCAGCGCCGCCATGCTGTCGATGCGCTCGCTCTCGCCGGCGCGCGACAGCACGCGGAAGCGCCCGCGTACCAGCGGCGGATCGAGCAGCACGTAGCGCTGGCGCCGCGCTTCGCTGATCACGCCGAAGCTGATCTCGCGGCCGCCGTTGGACAGCTCTTCCTCGGCTCGCCTGACGCTGGGCAGCGGGTCGCCCATGGCGATGCCGAGTTCGGGGTCGATCTGGTTGAGCGCGTCGAAGACGGCGACCACGATGCCGTCGATCTTGCCGCCGTCCAGGTAGAAGTAGGGCGGCTGGTCGACCCAGGCGACGCGCAGGCCGTCCGCCGCCGCGCAGGCGAGCAGGCAGAGCGGCAGCAGGGCGCGGGCGAGCCGAAGCATGGGATCAGTGCTGTTGCTGCTTCACGACGTTGAGCGCGGTCGCCACCATGCCGGCGACGTCGGCCGCGTTGGTCGGCAGCAACATGGTGGTGCCTTCCTGGGCGATGTTGCCGAAGGCCTCGATATAGCGCTCGGCCACCTTGAGGTTGACCGCCTCGGTGCCGCCGGGCTGGCGGATGGTCTGGGCCACCATGTGGATCGCCTCGGCGGTCGCGCGCGCCACCAGGCGGATCGCCTCGGCCTCGCCCTCGGCGCGGTTGATGGCCGAGGTCTTGTCGCCCTCGGACTGGTTGATGGCGGCCTGGCGTTCGCCCTCGGACTTCTGGATCGAGGCCTCGCGCTGGCCGGTGGCGATATTGATCTGCTCCTGCTTGCGGCCCTCGGACGCCGCGATCAGCGCGCGCTTCTCGCGCTCGGCGGTGATCTGCGCCTGCATCGCGTGCAGGATCTCCTTCGGCGGCGTCAGGTCCTTGATCTCGTAGCGCAGCACCTTCACGCCCCAGTTCGAGGCCGCCTCGTCGAGCGCGGTCACCACCGTGCGGTTGATCTCGTCGCGTTCTTCGAAGGTCTTGTCCAGCTCCATCCGGCCGATCACCGAGCGCAGCGTGGTCTGCGCCAGTTGGGTGATGGCCAGCACGAAGTTGCTCGAGCCGTAGGAGGCCTGCTGCGGATCGGTGACCTGGAAGTAGAGGATGCCGTCGACCTGCAACTGGGTGTTGTCCTTGGTGATGCAGACCTGGCTCGGCACGTCGAGCGGCACTTCGCGCAGGTCGTGGCGGTAGGCGACGCGGTCGATGAAGGGGACGACCACGTTGAGGCCGGGATTGAGGATGCCGTGGAAGCGGCCGAGCCGCTCGACGATCCAGGCGTGCTGCTGCGGCACGACCTTGAGCGATTTCACGGCGAAGATCAGGGCGACGACGAATAAGGCGATTGCGAAAGGCATCGGGACGGGCTCCGGGTTCGGGTCGTGCTGCTGCGACGAATTGAAACGATCAGAAAGTATGCACGGGGTATTCCGCCACTCAGGCCGGCGGCACGCTGGACAGCAGCAACGTGTTGCCGCGCTGGCCGACGATGTACAGCGTCGCAGGCCGTTCGGGCAGGGCTGCCGGCGGACCGGCCAGCTCGGCGTCCCAGCCGGTGCCGCGGTAGCGCACCCGCAGGAGGGTCTCGCTCTTCCACTGCTCGATCTCGACGCGCTGGCCCAGGTCGAGCGACTGGCTGCCGACGGTCTTGCGGCTGATCGGGTGGCGGCGCAGCCAGACCGTGCCGGCTACCGCGCACAGCGCGGCCGCGATCAGCTGCGGCACGGTGCCGAGGCCGGCCAGCGCGGCCAGGCCGCCGACCGCGGCGGCACCGCCGTAGACCAGCAGGTAGAAGGTGCCGGTGAGCATTTCCGCGCCGGCCAGGATCAGCGCGAAGACGAACCAGAGCATGTAGGGGGTCATGGACGGCAAGGGTGATGAAGACGCTCCCGTTATAGCGTGCGGGGCCTGCGCCGACCAGCCCTGCGCCGGGCCGATGGCGGCATGCTGTCGTTCTGTCGTACAATAGCGCCCCTTTGCCTTTCAGATTCAGTCACTTACTGAGTGCGCTGAACCGGTCCAGGCACTCGGCTTTCAGCTCGCCAGCCGGCCAGGCCGGGTGCCGGCCATTTTGTACGATCAACCGATTGATCCGCTGATTGATTCCGACTTCCCCCGCCCTCGCCGCCGCGAGGGGGCCTCGCCGGCGCTCGCGAGGTGATTGTTCAGAGGTGCTCTTATGCTCTACCCCGAACGCTTCGACGTGATCGTGATCGGTGGCGGCCACGCCGGCACCGAGGCCGCGCTGGCCGCTGCGCGCATGGGCGTGCGCACGCTGCTGCTGACCCACAATATCGAGACGCTCGGCCAGATGAGCTGCAATCCCTCGATCGGCGGCATCGGCAAGGGCCACCTGGTCAAGGAGGTCGACGCGCTCGGCGGCGCGATGGCGCTGGCCACCGACATCGGCGGCATCCAGTTCCGCACGCTGAACGGCTCCAAGGGTCCGGCCGTGCGCGCCACCCGCGCCCAGGCCGATCGCGTGCTGTACAAGGCCGCCATCCGCCGGATGCTGGAGAACCAGCCCAACCTGACGCTGTTCCAGCAGGCGGTCGACGACATCGTGGTCGAGGGCGAACGGGTGGTCGGCGTGGTCACCCAGATCGGCATCCGCTTCGAGGCGCCGACGGTGGTGCTGACCGCCGGTACCTTCCTGGCCGGCAAGATCCACGTCGGCCTGGAGAACCACACCGGTGGCCGCGCCGGCGATCCGGCCTCGGTCACCCTGTCGAGCCGGCTGCGCGAGCTGGCGTTGCCGGTCGGCCGGCTCAAGACCGGCACGCCGCCGCGCATCGACGGCCGCAGCATCGATTTCTCGGTGATGGAAGAGCAGCCGGGCGACGACCCGACGCCGGTGTTCTCGGTGCGCGGCAACCGCGCCATGCATCCGAAGCAGCTGCCGTGCTGGATCACCCACACCAACGAACGCACCCACGCCATCATCCGCTCGGGCTTCGACCGCTCGCCGATGTTCACCGGCGTGATCGAGGGCGTCGGCCCGCGCTATTGCCCGTCGATCGAGGACAAGATCAACCGCTTCGCCGACAAGGACGCGCACCAGATCTTCCTCGAGCCCGAGGGTCTCGACACCCACGAGTTCTATCCGAACGGGATCTCGACCAGCCTGCCGTTCGACATCCAGCTCGCCGCGGTGCGCTCGATCCGCGGCCTGGAGAACGCCCACATCCTGCGGCCCGGCTACGCGATCGAGTACGACTACTTCGATCCGCGCGCGCTCAAGGCCACCTTCGAGAGCAAGGCGATCGGCGGCCTGTTCTTCGCCGGCCAGATCAACGGCACCACCGGCTACGAGGAGGCGGCGGCCCAGGGCCTGTTCGCCGGCCTCAACGCGGCCCTGCAGGTGCAGGGCCGGGACAGCTGGACGCCGACGCGCGACCAGGCCTACCTCGGCGTGCTGGTCGACGACCTGATCACCCGCGGCGTATCCGAGCCCTATCGCATGTTCACCAGCCGCGCCGAGTTCCGCCTGCAGCTGCGCGAGGACAACGCCGACCTGCGGCTGACCGAGGACGGCCGCCGGCTCGGCCTGGTCGATGACGCGCAATGGGCGCTGTTCAGCCGCAAGCGCGACGCGGTGGCGGCCGAGCTCGAACGGCTGCGCAGCACCTGGGTCAATCCGCGCCTGGTCTCGGCCGAGGACGCCGAGCGGGTGTTCGGCCAGGCCATCGAGCGCGAGTACACGCTGGAACAACTCTTGCGTCGTCCCAACGTCGACTACGCCGCGCTGCTGAGCCTGCCGGTGGCCGGCGAGGCGGTGGCCGACCCGCTGGTGGCCGAACAGGTCGAGATCCAGGTCAAGTACGCCGGCTACGTCGAGCGCCAGCGCGACGAGGTGGCGCGCCGCGCCGAGATCGAGGACGTGCGCTTGCCCGCCGATCTCGATTACGGCAAGGTGCCGGGGCTTTCCAAGGAGGTGCAGCAGCGCCTCAACCAGCACCGGCCCGAGACGCTGGGCCAGGCCTCGCGGCTGCAGGGCATGACGCCGGCCGCCATCGGCCTCCTGCTGGTGCATCTGAAACGCGGCTTCAAGGCCGCGACCGACAACGACACGACGTTCAAGACCGCATGATCGGCCAAAGACAGGAAACCCAGCTCAGTGAAGGCCTCGCGGCGCTCGGCCTGGCGCTCGACGGCGCCGTGCAGGCGCGCCTCTTGGCCTACCTGGGCCTGCTGCTGAAGTGGAACAAGACCTATAGCCTGACCGCGATCACCGCGCCGGAGCGCATGGTGTCGCACCACCTGCTCGACAGCCTGGCGGCACTGGCGCCGATCGCGGCGCGCCGGCCGGCCGGCCGGCCGCTGCGGCTGGTCGACGTCGGCAGCGGCGGCGGCCAGCCCGGCATCCCGTTCGCGATCGCGCGGCCCGACTGGCGGATCACCCTGCTGGACAGCAATCACAAGAAGACCACCTTCCTGCGCCAGGCCGCGATCGAGCTGAATCTGGCCAACGTCGAGGTGGTCTGCGACCGGGTCGAGAACCTGCAGCCGGCCGTGCCCTACGACATCGTCACCTCGCGCGCCTTCGCCGACCTGAACGACTTCTGCCGGCTGACCCGCCACCTGCTGGCGGAGGGCGGCCGCTGGGCCGCGCTCAAGGGCGTGCACCCCTACGAGGAAATCACCGCGCTGCCGGCCGGCGTGGCGCTGGGCGAAGTGCTGCCGCTGGACGTGCCGGGGCTCGACGCCGAGCGCTGCCTGGTCTGGCTGGAGCCGCTGGCATGAGCCGCATCATCGCGATCACCAACCAGAAGGGCGGCGTCGGCAAGACCACCAGCGCGGTCAACCTGGCCGCCGGCCTCGCGCTGCTCGAGCGCCGCGTGCTGCTGATCGACCTCGATCCGCAGGGCAACGCCACCATGGGCTGCGGCGTCGACAAGCACGCGCTCGGCCGCAGCGTCTACCACCTGCTGCTGGGCCATGCCGAGCTGGCCGACGTGAAGGTGAGCACCGAGCACGGCTTCGACGTGCTGCCGGCCAACCGCGAGCTCGGCGGCGCCGAGGTCGAGCTGATCGAGCTCGGCCGGCGCGAACTGCGGCTGCGCGAGGCGCTGGTGCCGGCGCGCGCCGACTACGACTTCATCCTGATCGACTGCCCGCCGGCGCTGAACCTGCTGACGGTGAACGGCCTGGCGGCCGCCGACGGCGTGATCATCCCGATGCAGTGCGAGTACTACGCGCTCGAAGGGCTGACCGACCTGGTCAACACGCTGCGCAAGGTCCGGCTGGCGCTCAACCCGCGCATCGAGATCGACGGCCTCTTGCGCACGCTGTACGACCCGCGCAGCACGCTGGCCCAGCAGGTGGTGGCGCAGCTCGCCCAGCACTTCGGCGACAAGGTGTTCAACACCGTGATCCCGCGCAACATCCGCCTGGCCGAGGCGCCGAGCTACGGCCGGCCGATCTTCGCCTACGACAAATCCTCGCGCGGCGCGCTGGCCTACCAGGAGCTCGCGGCCGAGCTGCTTCAGAGATTCGGAAAGTAAACAGACATGGCCAAACTCAAAGGCCTCGGCCGCGGCCTCGATGCCCTGCTGGGCACGGCCGCCCCGGTCGAGGAAAAGCTGCAGACGCTGCCGATCCACCACCTGCAGCCGGGCAAGTACCAGCCGCGCACCCATATGGACGAGCACGCGCTGGCCGACCTGGCCGAGAGCATCCGCACCCAGGGCGTGATCCAGCCGGTGCTGGTGCGCGAAGTCGGCGTCGACCGCTACGAGATCATCGCCGGCGAACGGCGCTGGCGCGCCTCGCAGAAGGCCGGCTTGGCCGAGATCCCGGCGGTGGTGCGCAAGGTGCCGGACGAGGTGGTGCTGGTGATGGCGCTGATCGAGAACATCCAGCGCGAGAACCTCAACCCGCTCGAGGAAGCGGTCGGCCTGCAGCGGCTGATCGAGGAATTCGGCATGACCCACGAAGCCTGTGCCCACGCGGTCGGCAAGTCGCGCTCGGCGGTCACCAACCTGCTGCGCCTCCTGAACCTGGCCGAGCCGGTGCGCGAGATGCTGCTGCACGGCGCGCTCGACATGGGCCATGCGCGCGCCATCCTGACGCTGCCGGTGATCCAGCAGATCGAGACCGCCAAGCTGATCGCCGCCAAGGGGCTGTCGGTGCGCGAGACCGAGAAGCTGGCCGCCGCGCTGCAGGCCGGCCAGCCGGCGCCGGCCGAGAAGCCGGCCAGGCGGGTCGACCCCGACCTCGCGCGGCTGCAGGAAGACCTGTCGGACAAGCTCGGCACCAAGGTGCAGATCGCCTCGGGCCGCAAGGGCCGCGGCAAGGTCACCATCGAATACGGCTCGCTCGACCAGCTCGATGGCCTGCTCGCCCTGCTGCGACAGTGACTTGGCGGTCCGGCCGTAACCGGCCGGGCCGCGCTACCGATTGAAATTCGCTCGAAAAAACAGGCGATTACTGCGCCCTGTTTATGGGCGCCTGGCTTGACCGATGCACCAAGAGAAAGCTAATATCCGGCCGTTTTCGCACCCGCTGTCGCCCGCCGACAAGTTGCGTAGACAAATCCGCGCCGTGCTGCTCGCGATGTCGGCCCTCACCGGGGTCGTTGCCGCGACAGCATTTTTTATCGCCGGTGCCAAAGCGATGCTCGCCGCCAGCTGTGGTGGCTTGAGCCAGATCGCGGCGGTCTGGGTCTATGGCCGGGTTGCCCGCAACGATGGAATTCCGGCCCCGAATGCGATGCTCGCCCAGTTCCTGCTGGCCGAGATCGTCAAGATCGTCGTCGCCCTGGCGCTGCTCGTCGCCGGCTACGTGATCTTCGGGGCGAACGCAGTGTGGTTCGCCGCTGCGTTCGTGGCCGCCCTGGCGGCTTATCTGCTGGTACTGGTTCTTAAATAAAACTTCGTCGCTAAGCTTATGTCGGCCACCCATCACGCCCCCGCTACACCTACCGAATACATCCAACATCACCTGGCCAACCTCAGCACGGTCCAGCACGACAAGGTCTTCT
Organism: Chitinimonas koreensis; assembly: GCF_014353015.1. Classification (NCBI taxonomy): domain Bacteria; kingdom Pseudomonadati; phylum Pseudomonadota; class Betaproteobacteria; order Neisseriales; family Chitinibacteraceae; genus Chitinimonas; species Chitinimonas koreensis. Next base: position 5,433,644 of record NZ_CP060704.1, on the reverse strand, counting down.
GGGAATTCCACCTCGATACCTTCTGGGTCTCGCTGATCATCGGCTTCCTGTTCCTCGCCGTCTTCGGCCTGGTTGCTCGCCGTGCGAGCGTCGACAAGCCGGGCAAGTTCCAGCTGTTCATCGAAATGATCGTCGAAATGGTCGGCGGTACGGTCAAGGACGTCTTCCATGGCAAGAGCACGCTGGTCGCGCCGCTGGCGCTGACCGTGTTCATGTGGGTCGTCCTCATGAACGCAATGGACTTCCTGCCGGTTGACCTGCTGCCCAAGGTGATGAGCGTGTTCGGCGTCGAATACCTCAAGGTGGTGCCGACCGCCGACATCAACCAGACCCTGGCGATGTCGCTGTCGGTGATCCTGATCACCATCTTCCTGGGCATCCAGGCCAAGGGCCTGGGTGGCTTCATCGCCGAATTCTTCACCGCCCCGTTCCACGCCGAGAGCCTGGGCATGAAGATCGTGCTGATCCCGATCAACGGCGCCATGCAGTGCATCGAGTACGGCTCGCGCATCCTGTCGCTGGCGCTGCGGCTGGCCGGCAACATGTTCGCCGGCGAGCTGGTGTTCCTGCTGATCGCCCTGCTCGGCGCGACCTGGACCGGCTTCAACGGCAGCTCGCTGCTGACCGCCTTCGGCCAGGTGCTGGCCGGCTCGGTGTGGGCGATCTTCCACATCCTGATCGTCATCCTGCAGGCCTACATCTTCATGATGCTGACCATCGTGTACTGCTCGATGGCCGTCGAAGACCACTGATTTCCCGTTCCACCTTTTCTTGTTTTTTAATCACCCATCCTCTCTAGGAGTTAAGTAAATGGAAAACCTGGCCCTGATCGCTAACATCCAAAGCCTGACCGTGATCGCCATCGGCCTGATGATCGGCCTGGCCGGCGTCGGCGCAGCTATCGGTGTGGCCCTCGTGGGTGCCAAGTTCCTGGAAGGCGCCGCCCGCCAGCCGGAATCCGCCGCCGCCCTGCAACCGAAGCTGTTCGTGATCGCCGGTCTCGTCGACGCCATCTTCATTATCGCCGTGGCCGTCGGCCTGATGTTCGCTTTCGCCAACCCGCTGCTCGCCGCCGTTCGCTAATTCGCGTCGTCGTTCAACGAGTCGAGGGTTTAATCCATGGACATCAATGCGTCCCTGTTTCTGCAGGCGCTGGTGTTCGCCATCCTGGTGCTGTTCACGTGGAAGTTCATCTGGCCTCCACTGACCGCCGCCCTGGATGAGCGTGCCAAGCGTATCGCTGATGGTCTGTCCGCCGCCGACCGTGCCAAGCACGACCTCGAGCTCGCCGAAAAGCGCGCTGCCGAGGAAATGCGCAAGGCCAAGTCGCAGGCAGCCGAGATCATCGCCCAAGCCGAGAAGCGCGCCAGCCAGATCGTCGAGGAAGCCAAGGACGCCGCGCGCGTCGAAGGCGACCGTCTGATCGCCGGCGCCAAGTCCGAAGTCGACCAGCAGGTCCACCACGCCAAGGAAGAACTGCGTCAGCAGGTTTCCGCCCTGGCGCTGGCCGGCGCGGAGAAGATCCTGCGCCGCGAAGTGGATGCTGCGCGTCACGCCGACTTGCTGGCTTCCCTTAAAACGGAGCTGTAAACGCTCATGGCTGAACTCATCACCGTCGCAAGACCCTACGCCGAGGCCGTGTTCCGCCTGGCGCAGGAGACGAACAGCCTGCCGGCCTGGTCGGACGCGCTGGCCGTGCTGGCCGCCGCGGCGCAAGACCCGCTGGCGGTCGAGTTCGCTGCCAACCCGAAGTTCTCCGCGAGCCAGGTGCAAACCCTGCTGACCGAACTGCTCGGCGCGCGCGCCACTCCCGAGGTGAGCAACTTCGTTGCCGCCGTGCTGGAGAGCCGCCGCTTCGTCCTGCTGCCCAAGATTGCCGAACTGTTCGAGCAACTGAAGGCCGCGGTCGAAGGTTCGGTCACTGCGCACATCGAGACCGCCTTCGAGCTGACGCCCGCCCAGCTGGACGAGATCAAGTCCACCCTGGCCGCCCGCTTCGGCAAGAAGATCGATACCGCCGTCAGCGTCGACCCCGAGCTGATCGGCGGCGTTCGCATGACGGTCGGCGACGATGTCATCGACGCCTCGGTGCGTGGCAAGCTGGCGGCCCTGTCGGCCCGCCTCACCAGTTAGGAGTGCAAACATGCAATTGAATCCGTCCGAGATCAGCGAGCTGATCAAGAGCAAGATTCAGAACCTGTCCGCTGGTGCCGAAACGCGCACCACCGGCACCGTCGTGTCGGTGACCGACGGCATCGTCCGTATTCACGGCCTGTCGGACGTGATGCAGGGCGAAATGCTCGAATTCGTCGGCAACACCTTCGGCCTCGCGCTGAACCTCGAGCGCGACTCGGTCGGCGCCGTGGTGCTGGGCGACTACGAACACATTTCCGAAGGTTCGGAAGTGAAGTGCACCGGCCGCATCCTCGAAGTGCCGGTCGGCCCCGAGCTGAAGGGCCGCGTCGTGAACGCGCTGGGCCAGCCGATCGACGGCAAGGGTCCGATCAACGCGTCCTCGTCGAGCCCGATCGAAAAGATCGCCCCCGGCGTGATCGCCCGCCAGTCGGTGTCGCAACCGCTGCAAACCGGTATCAAGGCCATCGACGCTATGGTGCCGGTCGGCCGCGGCCAGCGCGAGCTGATCATCGGCGACCGCCAGACCGGCAAGACCGCCGTGGCGCTCGACGCGATCATCAACCAGAAGGGTAACGGCGTTACCTGCATCTACGTCGCCATCGGCCAGAAGGCTTCGTCGATCGCCAACGTGGTGCGCAAGCTGGAAGAGCACGGCGCGCTGGACCACACCATCGTGGTCGCCGCCTCGGCTTCCGAATCGGCCGCGATGCAGTACCTGTCGCCGTACGCCGGCTGCTCGATGGGCGAATACTTCCGCGACATCGGCGAAGACGCGCTGATCGTGTACGACGATCTGTCCAAGCAGGCCGTCGCCTACCGCCAGATCTCGCTGCTGCTGCGCCGTCCGCCGGGCCGCGAAGCCTACCCGGGCGACGTGTTCTACATCCACTCGCGTCTGCTCGAGCGTGCTTCGCGCGTGAACGAGGACTACATCGAGAAGATCACCAACGGCGCCGTGAAGGGCAAGACCGGTTCGCTGACTGCCCTGCCGATCATCGAAACGCAGGCCGGCGACGTGTCCGCCTTCGTGCCGACCAACGTGATCTCGATCACCGACGGCCAGATCTTCCTGGAATCGGACCTGTTCAACGCCGGTATCCGCCCCGCCATCAACGCAGGTATCTCGGTGTCGCGCGTCGGCGGTGCAGCCCAGACCAAGGTCGTCAAGAAGCTCGCCGGCGGCATCCGTACCGCGCTGGCCCAGTACCGCGAACTCGCGGCCTTCGCCCAGTTCGCCTCGGACCTCGACGAAGCCACCCGCAAGCAGCTCGACCGCGGCCGCCTGGTGACCGAACTGCTGAAGCAAGGCCAATACGCCCCGTTCAAGGTGTCCCAGCTGTCGGTGACCCTGTACGCGGTGGAAAAGGGCCTGGCCGACGACGTTCCGGTCGAGAAGGCCCTGGCTTTCGAAGCCGCCCTGTACGCCTACGTCAAGGCCAACAACCCCGAGATCGTCGCCGAGATGGACGGCAAGGGTGAGTTGTCCGGCGACAACGACAAGAAGCTGGCGGAAGCCATCAAGTCGTTCAAGGCCACCGGCGCCTTCTGATTTGAACTGACGAAAGAAAGGTCAAGTCATGGCTGGCGGCAAGGAAATACGCAACAAGATCAAGAGCGTGCAAAACACGCGCAAGATCACCCGCGCCATGGAAATGGTGGCCGCGTCCAAGATGCGCAAGGCCCAAGCCCGGATGAAGGCGGCTCGCCCCTACGGTGAAAAGATCCGTAACGTGAGCGCTCACCTGGCCCAGGCCCTGCAGGACTACGTCCACCCCTTCCTGCAAAAGCGCGCGCAAGTGAAGCGTGCCGGCCTGATCGTGGTGACGACCGACAAGGGTCTGTGCGGCGGCCTCAACACCAACGTGTTGCGCACCGCGCTGAACCAGATGAAGGCCTGGCAACAGGCCGGCATCGAAGTCGACGTCACCGCCATCGGCAACAAGGGCTTCGGCTTCATGCAGCGCGCCGGCGGCCGTGTGGTCTCGCACGCCGTGCAGCTCGGCGATACGCCGCACCTCGACAAGCTGATCGGACCGGTCAAGGTCATGCTCGACGCATACATGGCCGGCCAGATCGACGAACTGCACATCGTCTACACCCGCTTCATCAACACGATGAAGCAGGAACCGGTGATGGAACAACTCCTGCCGGTGCCGGCGGACCGCATGAAGCCGGTCAGCGAGCACCCGTTCGAGTACATCTACGAACCGGCTCCGGAAGTGGTGATCGACGATCTGCTGGTCCGCTACATCGAGGCGCTGGTCTACCAGGCGGTGTCCGAAAACATCGCCTCCGAGCAGAGTGCCCGGATGGTGGCCATGAAGGCCGCCTCCGACAACGCCGGTTCCGTGATCGACGAACTGAAGCTGGTCTACAACAAGACCCGCCAGGCCGCGATCACCAAGGAACTGTCGGAAATCGTCGCCGGCGCGGCAGCGGTCTGATACGCGGAAAGTAATATCGCACCACTTCCCGGCCCTCGGCGCGCGTCGCGGGCACCTCGCCGACCGGCGAGGGCGGGGCAAGTGGGATTCGAAGTGAAACGGCAGCGCCGACCGAAAATCGGCGCTGCCACCTGCAAGGAATGCAACGATGAGCCAAGGTAAAATCGTGCAAATCATTGGTCCGGTGGTCGACGTGGAATTCCCGCGCGACAGCCTGCCCAAGGTATTTGACGCGCTGACGCTCGCCAACCCGCAGCTGACGCTGGAAGTCCAGCAGCAGCTCGGCGACGGCGTGGTCCGCGCGATCGCCATGGGTTCGACCGATGGCGTGAAGCGTGGCCAGGAAGTCCTGAACACCGGCAACCCGATCTCGGTGCCGGTCGGCAAGGCGACGCTGGGCCGCATCATGGACGTGCTGGGCAACCCGGTGGACGAAGTCGGCCCGGTCGAGGCGACCGAGCGCTGGGCGATCCACCGCAAGGCGCCGAAGTTCGACGAACTGTCGAGCTCGGTCGACCTGCTCGAAACCGGCATCAAGGTGATCGACCTGATCTGCCCGTTCGCCAAGGGCGGCAAGGTGGGTCTGTTCGGCGGCGCCGGCGTGGGCAAGACCGTGAACATGCTGGAGCTGATCAACAACATCGCCAAGGCCCACTCGGGTCTGTCGGTGTTCGCCGGCGTGGGCGAGCGTACCCGTGAAGGGAACGACTTCTACCACGAGATGGCCGACTCGGGCGTCATCAAGCTCGACAACCTGCCGGAATCGAAGGTGGCCATGGTCTATGGCCAGATGAACGAGCCCCCGGGCAACCGTCTGCGCGCCGCGCTGACCGGCCTGACGATGGCCGAGTACTTCCGCGACGAGAAGGACGAAAACGGCAAGGGCCGCGACGTGCTGTTCTTCGTGGACAACATCTACCGCTACACCCTGGCCGGTACCGAAGTGTCCGCCCTGCTGGGCCGCATGCCGTCCGCCGTGGGCTACCAGCCCACGCTGGCCGACGAAATGGGTCGCCTGCAAGAGCGCATCACCTCGACCAAGACCGGTTCGATCACCTCGATCCAGGCCGTTTACGTGCCTGCCGATGACTTGACCGACCCGTCGCCCGCCACGACCTTCGCCCACCTGGACGCCACCGTCGTGCTGTCGCGCGACATCGCTTCGCTCGGTATCTACCCCGCCGTGGATCCGCTCGATTCGACCTCGCGCCAGCTGGACCCGCAGATCGTCGGCGAAGAGCACTACTCGGTGGCCCGTGGCGTGCAGTCGACGCTGCAGCGCTACAAGGAACTGCGCGACATCATCGCGATCCTGGGCATGGACGAACTGTCGCCGGAAGACAAGCTGGTCGTGGCTCGCGCCCGTAAGATCCAGCGCTTCCTGTCGCAGCCCTTCCACGTCGCCGAAGTGTTCACCGGCGCACCGGGCAAGTACGTCTCGCTGAAGGAAACGCTGCGCGGTTTCCGTGGCATCCTCAACGGCGAGTACGACCACCTGCCGGAACAGGCCTTCTACATGGTCGGCGGCATCGACGAAGCTGTCGAAAAAGCCAAGACCCTGGCATAAGGTAGCGAGACATGGCCATGACGATGCATGTGGACGTAGTAAGCGCTGAAGAGCAGATCTACTCGGGCACGGCCGAATTCCTGGCCGCGCCGGGCGAGATGGGCGAGATCGGCGTGCTGCCGCGCCACGCTCCGCTGCTCACCCGCATCAAGCCGGGCGCGCTGCGCATCAAGGTCGCCAACAGCAACGACGAGGAAGTGCTGGTCTACGTGTCCGGCGGCATTCTCGAAGTGCAGCCGCACGTGGTGACGGTCCTGGCCGACACCGCGATCCGCGGTAGCGACCTCGACGAGGCGAAGGCGCTGGAAGCCAAGAAGCTGGCCGAAGAAGCATTGAACAACCGCACCGGTTCGGTGGACTACGCACGCGCCCAGGCCGAACTGGCCGAGGCCGTCGCTCAGCTCGCCGCGATCAAGAAGCTGCGCAACCGCGCCTGATCCGATCGGATTTCGATGCTGCAGGAAAAAGGGCAACCGCGAGGTTGCCCTTTTTCTTTGGCGATGCCGGCGCCGCCTTGGCGGCCCGATTTCGAAAGCTGCAGCCACTTGTAGGAGCGGCTTCAGCCGCGAATGACCAGGGCGGAATTTCCACCCATTCGCGGCTGAAGCCGCTGCTACGGAGATCGCGCAGGCTCGTTCAGCCTCGATCTGCCGCCGCGCGCCGGATGGGCAGCATGACGCGGAAGGTGGTGCCCTGGCCGACCACGCTTTCGACCTCGATGCGGCCGCGGTGCTTCTGCACGATGCCGTAGCTGAGCGACAGGCCGAGCCCGGTGCCCTTGCCGATCGGCTTGGTGGTGAAGAAGGGGTCGAAGATGCGCGGCAGGTTTTCCTCGGGGATGCCGGTGCCGTTGTCGCTGATCTCGAGCCAGACCTGCTCGCCGGCCACTCCGGTGCGGATCACGATGCGGCCGCGCTCGGCGCCGATCGCCTGCGCCGCGTTGGTGGCGAGGTTCATCACCACCTGGTTCAGCTGCGACGGCAGGCATTCGACCTCGGGGATCGGGCCGTAGTCCTTGACCAGCTCGGCCTTGTCCTTGAGCTCGCGGCCGATGATGTTGAGCGTCGTGTCGATGCCGCGGTGCAGGTCGGCCCATTGCCAGTCGTGGTTGCCGTCGACATGCGAGAAGTCGCGCAGATCCTGCACGATCTGGCGCACCCGGCCGATGCCGTCGAGCGTCTGTTCGAGCAGCGCCGGCACGTCTTCCTTCAGGAATTCGAGCTGGATCCGCTCGCGCAGCCGCGCCAGCTCGGCGCGCTGCGGCGGTGCGCCGAGCCTGGACTCGGCGGCCTCGTAGGCGGCGATCAGGGCGAACAGCTGTACCACGTAGTCCTCCAGCACGCCGAGATTGGCGAACACGAAGCTGATCGGGTTGTTGATCTCGTGGGCGATGCCGGCGGCGAGCTGGCCGATCGAGGCGAGCTTGTCGGCCTGTTCGAGCTGCACCTGCGCCAGCAGCAGCCGCTCGTTGAGCGCGTGCAGCTCGGCGTTGCGGCGCTGCAGCTGGCGCTGCATCGCCTGCACCGCCAGCTGGGTGTCGATGCGGGCGAGCAGCTCGGGCATCTTGAACGGCTTGGTGACGTAGTCGACCGCACCGGCCTGCAGGCCGGCGACCGTGTTGTCGGTATCGGCCAGCGCGGTCATGAAGATCACCGGGATCGACCGGGTCGCCTCGTCCTGCTTGAGCCGGCGGCAGACCTCGAAGCCGTCCATGCCGGGCATCATCACGTCGAGCAGGATCAGGTCCGGGCTGACGTAGCGGGCGCGTTCGAGCGCTTCCACGCCGCTCTGCGCCACCAGCGCGCGGAAGCCCTGGGCTTCGAGGCTGTCGACCATTACGCCGAGGTTGGTCGGGGTGTCGTCGACGATCAGGATCATCGGCGAGGGCTTGTCGGCACGCGCGTTCATGTTGCGCTCCCTTCATCGAGGTGGGCCAGGACGAAGCCCAGCAGGTCGGCCGACTGGTAGTTGCGGGCGAACTGCTCCAGCCGGGCGGCGAAGGCACGGTAGCCGGCGTCGAGCCGGACCAGGTGGGCGGCGTGATCGCGCACGCCGCGCATGTCGCCGGCCAGCGCCAGCTCGCGCAGGATGCGCATCTCGTCGAGGCCGGGCACCCGCCAGGCCGGCTGTTCCAGCGGCCGGGTGGCCTGCGGTGCGGCTTCGCGGGTCCATTCCAGCGCCAGCGAGGTGCCGATCTCGTGCAGCAGCGCGGCGTATTCGATCGGCTTGCTCAGGAAGGCGTGCGCGCCGGCGTTCCGGCAGGCGAGACGGTCGTGTTCGGTGGCGCTGGCCGAGACCACGATCACCGGCGGCCGGTCGCCGGGCCGCGCGTTCAGGCGCTGGAGCAGGGGCAGCCCGCCCAGCACCGGCATCGCCAGGTCGGTCACCACCAGGTCCGGCGGTGCCGCGTCGATCTGCTGCAGCGCCGCCTGGCCGTTGTGCGCCTCGTCGACCAGGAAGCCGAGCGGCCGCAGCAGGTCGACCAGCAGCGAACGGTTGGTCTCGATGTCGTCGGCCACCAGCACGCGCCGACGCGGGCCGAGGTAGCCGCCGACGCGCTGCGTCGGCACCGCGGCGACGGCGTTCCGCTCGGCGCTCAGGGGGACGCTCAGCTCGAAGGAGAAGCGGCTGCCCTGGCCGAGCTCGCTGTCGACCTCGATGCTGCCGCCCATCAGCGCGACCAGGCGGCGGCTGATCGACAGGCCCAGGCCGGTGCCGCCGGCGCGGCGCTGGCGGTCGCCGACCTGCTCGAACGGCTGGAAGATGATCTGCTGCTGCTCCGGCGCGATGCCGATGCCGCTGTCGCGCACCTCGAAGCGCAGCCGGGCGGTGTCGTCGCCCAGCGTCACGGCGCTGACCGCCAGGCTGACCTGGCCCTGGTCGGTGAATTTCACCGCGTTGCCGAGCAGGTTCAGCAGGACCTGGCGCAGCCGCCGGGTGTCGGCGACGATCACCGGCAGCGAGGGGCTGGCGCGCAGTACGAAGGCCAGGCCCTTGTCCTCGGCGCGCAGGCGAACGATGTCGCCGACGGTTTCGAGGAAATGGCCCAGGTGCAGCGTCTCGGGCTGCAGCTCGAGCTTGCCGGCCTCGATCTTGGTCAGGTCGAGCAGATCGCTGATCAGCGACAGCAGGTGCTGGCCGCTCTGCTCGATCACCTTCAGGCCGTGGCGTTGCGATTCGGCCAGTTCCGGCGCGCGCTGCAGCAGCTGGGCGTAGCCGAGCACGGCGTTGAGCGGCGTGCGCAGCTCGTGGCTCATGTTGGCGAGGAAGTCGCGCTTGGCGTTGTTGGCCTCCTCGAGCCGCTGGTTGCTGATCTGCAGCTGGGCATTGGCGGCCACCAGCTCGCTGTTGATGGCGGCCAGCTGCTGCCGGCTCGGGATGCGCAGCGCCACCGGCACCAGCTTGGCCAGCAGCACGGCGGTGACGATCGAGGCGAGGGCGGTAATGCCCTTGAAGAAGCCGGCCAGCCAGTAGGCCGGAGTCCAGATGGTGTAGATGTCGATCAGGTGGGTGGCGCCGCAGGCCAGGATGAACACGCCGAAGGCGCCGAACATCCAGTTGAACGGCAGGTCGCGCCGCTTGCGGATGAAATAGATCAGGGTGATCGGGATCGACAGGTAGGCCAGCGCGATGATCGAGTCCGAGATCACGTTGAGGTAGAGCAGCGACGGCGTCCACAGGTAGCAGTGGCCGTGCGGCATGAAATAGGTGCTGTCGAACAGGCTGGCCAGGTCTGCCATGGCGCTTCTCCGTTGAGCATCGTCGCGGATCGGCTGGCCGGCGGAGGATCTCCCCGGCGGCCGCGATCGGCCGGCGCATGGGCCGGTCTCGGGCGGGGGCCGGCATGGAGAGGACTGTATCGATTCGGTCGCCGGGCGAGAGCTAGGTCGAGTACCCGGCCGGGATCGGGAGAATCCCTAGGGAAACGTTGATCAGATCGCCTTGGTGCGAGGTGGATCGCGGTTCGCGGTCCGCCCTGGCGGCTTGGGGCTGGCCGCGCCGGCGCGGATGATCCGGACCGCGTCGGGTGCGGGCCCTGGTCTGAACGACGCGCGGATGCCGGCCGCGGCGGCGGGTGCAAGGCGATGGCCGGTGCGGAACGGCGAGGCCTGGCCGGAAGGGGGATTGGCGTCCCGTGCCCGGCCTCGCGATAATCGCGTTTTGCCCGCCTCCAATTCCTCCCCGGACCGCACCATGTCGCTCGACGTCATCATCCTGGCCGCCGGCCAGGGCAAACGCATGAATTCCAAACTGCCCAAGGTGCTGCAGCCCTTGGCCGGCCGGCCGATGCTGGCCCACGTGCTGGACGCCGGCCGCGCGCTGGCGGCCGAACGGCTGGTGGTGGTCTACGGCCACGGCGGCGACCAGGTGCGCGCCGCGTTCGACGGCCAGCAGGATCTGCGCTGGGCGCACCAGGCCGAGCAACTCGGCACCGGCCACGCGGTGGCCCAGGCGCTGCCCGAGTGCGGCGAGGGCATGGCGCTGATCCTCTACGGCGACTGCCCGCTGATCGGCGCCGCCACCTTGCGCCGCCTGCTCGAGGCCGCCGGCGGCGAGCGGCTGGCGGTGCTGACCGCGCAGATGGACGATCCGACCGGTTACGGCCGCATCGTGCGCGACGAGGCCGGCCGGGTGGTGCGCATCGTCGAGCAGAAGGACGCCGACGCGGCGCAGAAGGCCATCCGCGAGATCAACACCGGCTTCATCGCCGCACCGCTGGCGCGGCTGCGCCAATGGCTGCCGCAGCTCAGGAACGCCAATGCCCAGGGCGAGTACTACCTGACCGACGTGATCGCGCTGGCGGTGGCCGACGGCGTCGAGGTCGCTAGCGTGCTGTCGGCCGATGCCTGGGAGCCGGCCGGCGTGAACGACAAGCGCCAGCTGGCCGAGCTCGAGCGCGTCTACCAGCGCCGCCAGGCCGACGCGCTGCTGGCTGCCGGCGTGACGCTGATCGACCCGGCGCGTTTCGACCTGCGCGGCCGCGTCAGCCATGGCCAGGACGTCGAGATCGACGTCAACGTGATCCTCGAAGGCGAGATCCGGCTCGGCCACGGCGTGAAGATCGGCCCCAACGTCTACCTACGCAACGTCACGCTCGGCGACGGCGTGGTGGTCAAGGCCAATACCGTGATCGAGGACAGCACGGTCGGCGCCGGCTCCGACCTCGGCCCGTTCGCCCGGCTCCGGCCCGATTCGGTGCTCGGCGAGCGCGTACACGTCGGCAACTTCGTCGAGATCAAGAAATCGCGGCTCGGCGACGGCACCAAGGCCGGCCACCTGGCCTATCTGGGCGACGCGGTGATCGGCGAGCGCGTCAACGTCTCGGCCGGCGTGATCACCTGCAACTACGACGGCGCCAACAAGTTCGTCACCACCATCGGCGACGACGCCTTCATCGGCACCGACAGCCAGCTGGTGGCGCCGGTGACCATCGGCGCGCGCGCCTACGTGGCGGCCGGCTCGACCATCACGCTCGATGCGCCCGAGGATGCGCTGACCATCTGCCGCGCACGCGGACAGAAGTCCATCGATGGCTGGAAAAAGCCGGTCAAGAATAAATGACAAATACATAAATAGGACCGGTATGCAGGCTGGATGGCCAGCGTAACCGGTTCGGAAGTACCTGCCATGACCACCTTTCTTGAGTGGTCATGGCTGTTTCCATGGCATTTAATGCTTATGGAATAGTTTTGTTAGAATTCACAATGACGAAAACATACTCACGGCATGGCCATGCCAGCCTAGACTTGCGGCCATATCTTGGAATGACTGGAGTGAAATAGATGTGCGGAATTGTCGGCGCCATTGCGCAGCGTGATGTTGTTGCCCACCTGATCGACGGCCTCAAGCGGCTCGAATACCGCGGCTACGATTCCTCGGGCATCGCGGTGCTGAACGACGGCATCCACCGCGTGCGCCGGGTCGGCCGCGTGGCCGAGATGGAAGCGGCGGCGGCGGAAGAGGGCGCCCACGGCCACGTCGGCATCGGCCATACGCGCTGGGCCACCCACGGCGGCGTGACCGAGCCGAACGCGCATCCGCACGTGTCGGGCGACGTGGTGGTGGTGCACAACGGCATCATCGAGAACCACGAGTCGCAGCGCCAGCGCCTGCGCGACCTGGGCTACACCTTCGAGTCGCAGACCGATACCGAGGTGATCGCCCACCTGGTGCACCACTACCTGCAGACCGAGGGCGAACTGCTGGCCGCCGTGCAGCGCGCGGTGCGCGAGCTCGACGGCGCCTACGCGATCGGCGTGGTCAGTACCCGCCAGCCCGACCTGCTGGTCGGCGCGCGCATGGGCTGCCCGCTGCTGGTGGGCCTGGGCGAGGGCGAGAACTTCATCGCCTCCGACGTCTCGGCCGTGCTGGCCGCCACCCGCCGGGTGATGTTCCTTGAAGAGGGCGACGTGGTCGCGCTGCGGCTGGACGGCGTGCAGGTGTTCGATCGTGACGGCGCGGCCATCGAGCGCGCGGTGCGGCTGTCCGACGTCTCGCTCGCCTCGCTCGAGCTCGGCCCGTACAACCATTTCATGCAGAAGGAAATCCACGAGCAGCCCAAGGCGCTGGCCGACACCATCGAACAGGTGCTCGAGCAGGGCTTCAGCCCGGCGCTGTTCGGCGACGAGAGCGGCGAGGTGCTGCGCCAGGTCGAAGGCGTGCAGATCCTGGCCTGCGGCACCAGCTTCTATGCCGGCTCGGTGGCCAAGTACTGGATCGAGCGCATCGCCAAGCTGCCGTGCACGGTCGAGATCGCCAGCGAATACCGCTATCGCGAGGCGGTGGCCAATCCGAAGTACCTGATCGTCACCATCTCGCAGTCGGGCGAGACGCTCGACACCATGGAAGCGCTGAAGTACGCGCAGTCGCTCGGCCACGACCTCAGCCTGTCGATCTGCAACGTGCGCGAGTCGGCGATTCCGCGCGCCAGCCGGCTGGTGTTCTACACCCGGGCCGGCGCCGAGATCGGCGTCGCCTCGACCAAGGCCTTCACCACCCAGCTGGTTGCGCTGTTCACGCTGGCGGCGACGCTGGCCAAGCTCGGCGGCAAGCTGAGCGCCGACGAGGAGCATGCCCACCTCGACGCGCTGCGCCAGCTGCCGGGCAGCGTGCAGCACGCGCTCAACCTCGAGCCGCAGATCAAGCCCTGGGCCGACCGCTTCGCGCCCAAGCACCACGCGCTCTACCTGGGCCGCGGCGTGCACTACCCGATCGCGATGGAAGGCGCGCTCAAGATCAAGGAGATCACCTACATCCACGCCGAGGCTTACGCCGCCGGCGAGCTCAAGCACGGCCCGCTGGCGCTGGTCGACGAGGAGATGCCGGTGGTGGTGATCGCGCCGAACGACAGCCTGCTGGAGAAGGTGAAGTCGAACATGCAGGAAGTGCGCGCGCGCGGCGGCGAGCTGTTCGTGTTCGCCGATCTCGACAGCCATTTCGGCGAATCGGACGGCGTGCACGTGATCCGCACGCCGCGCCACGTCGGCGTGCTGTCGCCGGTGGTGCATGCGATCCCGGTGCAGCTGCTGTCCTACCATACCGCGCTGGCGCGCGGGACCGATGTGGATAAGCCGCGCAACCTGGCGAAGTCGGTGACGGTGGAGTAGGTCGGCGGCCGGTTCGAAGCGACCGACGATGTCCCGTTGTTCAAAGGCCCGCTTGAAGCGGGCCTTTGATTATGTGCCGCCGTTGTCATGCATTTTGCCGGCGGCAACCGGCGCATGGCGGGCCATCAGCTCGTCGATCCACTCGATGAAGGCTCGAAGTTTCGCGCCGACATGCCGATTGGGCGGGAAAACCAGATGCAGCGGCATCGGATCGAACTGCCAGTCGTCGAACAGCGGCACCAGCTCGCCGCGTGCGACATGCGCCTGCGCCATGTAGTGCGGCAGCCAGAGTACGCCCATCCCGGCCAGGCCGGCCGCGAGATAGGCGTTGCCGTCGTCGAGCGCCACCACGTGGCGGCCCCGCACCGTGATGCATTCGTCACCGTGCCGCATGTCGATCGGCGCAACCTTGCCGCTGTTGGCGCGCAGGAAGCCGACGATGCGGTGGTGCGTATCTTCCAGCTCGCGCGGATGCGCTGGCGTGCCGGCCCGTTCCAGATAGCGCGGCGCCGCGTAGACGCCGAACCGCAACTCGCCCACGCGGCGGGCGATCAGGGAGGAGTCGCCGAGCTCGCCGCCGCGCAGCACGCAATCCACGTTGTCGCCGATGAGATCCACCTGCCGATCGCTGACGCCCAGATCGAGCTGGATGTCGGGATAGCGCGCATGAAAAGCCGGTAAAGCGGGCGCCAGGATCAAGGTGGCGAGCGGGCTGGGCACGTCGACCCGCAAGCGTCCCTTGGGCGAGGCGGACGCATTCGACAGACTGGTATCGGCCTCCTCCAGATCGGCGAGCAGGCGGACGACGCGCTCGTAATAGAGGGCGCCATCGGCCGTGACCTGCACTTTGCGGGTGGTGCGATTCAGCAGTTTGACGCGCAGGCGTGCCTCCAGCTGTTGGACCAGCTGCGTCACCGTGGTCTTGCTGATCCGCAGCGTCTGCGCCGCCTTGGTGTAGCTGCCGGCTTCCACGACGCGGGCGAAAGCCTGCAAGGCATCGAAACGGTCCATTTCACTCCCGGTATTCGATCGATTATTTGGATAATGCAAACAGTGATTGTGCGTCTCGCTTGTTTATCCGCATAGGACGAATTCCTAGAATTTCCTCGTTCGCAGTACGCCGTCGATCGAACGTGATGGCGTGCCGCTTCTCCGGGCGGCACATCCACAGCCGCTCGGCAGTTCGTATTCGTTCCTGTGAAATCCAAGGAGGTGAATCATGTCTGCACGCGACGTCGTCTTTCCGGCCGAGCGCCAAGCGCTGTACGAGCGGAACCGCTACTCGCCCGCCGTCCGTTCCAACGGCTTCCTCTTCATCTCGGGCCAAGTCGGCAGCCGGCCGGACGGTTCGCCCGAACCCGAGCTGGAAGCCCAGGTCAGGCTCGCCTTCGACAATCTGAACGCGGTGCTGGCGGCTGCCGGCTGCACGTTCAGCGACGTGGTCGACGTGACGGTCTTCATCGTCGATCCCGCCCAGAACTTCGAGCGGATCTGGAAGATATTCCCGGACCATTGGGGCGAGGCGCCTTATCCGACGCTGACCGGGGTGGGGGTGACCTGGCTCTACGGCTACCAGTTCGAGATCAAGGCGATCGCGCGGCTGCCCGAGTCCGCCGCTGCCGTGTCCGGCGGCTAAAGCTGCAAAGGCGAACGCCAGCCGCGGTTCCGGCCGGCCGGCGCTTGCATGTCCGAAGGCTGGCCGCAGCCTGCCGGCGCTCGAACGCAATCGGAAACGGGGCACGCCGTCGGCGCGCCCCGGCTCGTTCAGCGAGGAATCGAATAATTCGCCGGCACCCAGCCAAAGCCCGTTGCTTCCTTGCGCAGATGGCCGATGCCCGGGAAGGCGATATGCGCCGCCGCGACCCAGTAATGCTTGGCCGCCGCATCGGCGAACACCCGCTTGCGCTGCTTGGCTGCCGCCGGGCTGTCGATGTCGAACAGCACCGTCACCGCCGGATCGGGGAGCTGCACGTGCTGGGCGTGGACGGTGTCGCCCCAGAACTGCAGTTGCTGGTCGCGGCTTTCCACCACGTAGAAGGTATGGCCCGGCGTGTGGCCCGGCACGGCCACGCTGCGCACGCCCGGGAACAGCTCGGCGTCGCCGGCGAAGGTCTTCAGCCGGCCGGCGGCGGCATAGGGGCGAGCGCCGCGGAGGCTTCGAGGAAGGCGTGACGGTGGCGTTCGGCCGACTTGGCCGCGTTGGCCGGGTCGAGCCAGAACTGGGCCTCATGCTGGTCGGTGTAGACCGTGGCGTTGGGGAAGACCGCCTTGCCGTCGACCGTCAGGCCGCCCGAATGGTCGCCGTGGACGTGGGTCAGCAGCACCGCGTCGACGTCTTCGGCGCGGTAGCCGGCGGCCTGCAGGCTGGCCAGCAGCCGGCCGCCGCCGTTCTCGCCGAACAGCCGGCCGGCGCCGGCGTCCACCAGCAGCAGTTGCTTGCCGGTGTTGATCAGGAAGGCGTTGATCGAGGTCTCCACCTGACTGCCCAGCTCGGCGCGCGCCTGCAGGCTGCGGATTCGCTCCGGCGTGGTGTCGGTCAGGAGCTTGTCCAGCGGCAGCGTGACGGTGCCGTCGGACAGCGCGGTGATCTCGAAGTCGCCCAGCATCATGCGGTAGAAGCCGGACTGGGTCTTGACCTGCGGCGCGGCGGCCTGGGCGGCCTGCGGGGCGAGCGCGAGGCCCGCCGCCGGCAGCGCCGACAGGGCGGCGATCAGGGCGGAGCGGAGCAGGGTGGTGGTCAGGGCGGGCATGGATTCATTCTCTCGGTTCGATCGTTGCGGGGGCCGTCCGCGATGGAGACTTGCGTCGGCGGGTGCGGCAATGATCCAATCCGGGCTTGCATCGTTCAAATCGATTGAAAAGATAATGACCATCAAGGAAATCGATTTCCGCCGGGTCGACCTCAACCTGCTGGTGACCCTGCTGGTGCTGCTGCGCGAACGCAGCGTGTCGCGCGCCGCCGAGAAGCTCTACCTGGGCCAGCCGGCCGTCAGCGCCGCGCTGGCGCGCCTGCGCAGCCTGTTCGACGATCCGCTGCTGGTGCGCACCGCCCAGGGCATGGTGCCGACGGTCAAGGCGCTGGAGCTCGAGGCTGCGCTGAAGCCGGCCGTCGCCAACATCCAGTCGGTGCTGTTCGAGCCGACCGTGTTCGATCCGGCCGAGGCCGAGCGCACCTTCGTGCTCGGCATGCCCGACTGGGTGGAGATCTGGCTGATGCCGCTGCTGTTCACCCGGCTGCAGCGGCTGGCGCCGGGGCTGCGCATCGCGGTGAAGACCTCCGACCCGTTCCAGGTGCAGGACATGCTGGAGCAGGACGAGATCGCGCTGGCGATCCTGCCGTCCTGCTCCACCTTCGACAGCGGCACGCCGCCGCGCCATGCCCAGCCGCTGCGCAGGATGGGCTTCGCCTGCGTCTACGATCCGCGCCAGGTCGACCTGCCGTCGCCGCTGACGCTCGACCAGTTCCTCGCCTTTCCGCACCTGCTGGTCACCTACCGCGTCGCCAACGAAGGCGTGGTGGACCGCATGCTGGCCGAGCAGGGCCGGGTGCGCAGCCTGGCCTATACCACGCCGCATTTCGGCGTCCTGCCCAATCTGCTGCGCCAGCTGCCCGCGCTGGCCTGCGTGCCCGAAGTGCTGGCGGAACACTGGCGCCAGCATTTCGGCCTGGCGACCTCGCCGATCCCGCTGGCGCTGCCCGGCTTCACCGCCGGCATGATCTGGCATGTCACCCGCGACCGCGATCCGGCCCTGCGCTGGCTGCGGGCGCAGATCGAGGCGGTGGTGGCGGAGGCGATCTGACGGGAACGATCGGGCGCGGCGCCGATCGGGATCCTGCTCGGCATCCCGGCGCAAAAGGAAATAAAAGGAAATGGCCGGTCCCGCGTTTTCTCAACCATCGAATCGAATAGAGACATGTCCCTGTTTTCGCGAACGATCGAATCCTTCTGGCAAGACGCCTTCCGCGGCAGCGACGTGCTGTGCCGCAACGACGCACTGACGGTCGCGCTGGACCCCGGGCTGGACGAGGACCGCCGGGTCATGCTGCTGCGGGCCGCGGACGGCAAGGTCCGGGCGGTGCTGACCCCGGCGCTGGCCGACAAGATCCGGCTCGATCGCGGGCCGGATCTGACCGAAGCCGGACTGCGGCAGAAGCTGCACGACGGCGGCATCCAACTGCATGGCGCCGACTACGTCTTCCATTTCGCCGAGGCCGACAAGCAGGCCCTGCTGCAGGAGACGCCGCCGGCCGCCTTGCGCCGGCTGAGCGGCGCGGACGAGGCGGCGTTCGCCGCCTTCCAGTCCGCCGCGTCGGAGCAGGATCTGGACGATGCCTACGTCGAGCTCGACCACTGGGCGGTGTTCGGTGCGTTCGAGCAGGATTGCCTGGTCTGTGCCGCCAGCATGTACCCCTGGGCCGGCCAGCGGATCGCGGATACCGGCGTGCTGACCCTGCCGCCTGCGCGGGGCCGCGGCCATGCCCGCCGGGTCGTGCGAGCGATCGGCCGGCATGCCTGCAACCAGGGCTACGAGCCGCAATACCGCTGCCAGACCGACAACCGGGCCTCGGTCGCGCTGGCCCGGGCCGCCGGGCTGACGCTGTTCGCGAGCTGGGAAGTGGTCTCGCCCGATTCCGCCGAATAGCGGTACGCCGGCCGCGCATGCGGCCCGCCGTGGCCGATGCGGCCGAGCGCGGTGCGCCGTTTTTGCAGCATGGCGGGCAAGAACGCGCCTGCCCGCCGCTCAGCAATCCTTGCGGGATTTCCAGATCGAGGGGACCACCACCCACATCGTCAGGATCAGCACCGCGATGACGGTAGCGGCGATATTGCCCACCGCATGCCCGAGCACTTCGGACAGCACCAGCTGGGTGGCCAGCACCAGCGCGGTCCCCAGCATGCAGGCGCCCACCAGCATCTGCCGGCTGGCCAGCGTCTTGAAGCTTTCGCGCCGCCGCAGCGGCCGCATCAGCCGGTGCTGGACCGCCGGCGCGCTGAACAGCACCAGGCTGGCCACGGCCAGGACGAAGGTGGCGAGGAAGACCTGCTTCTCCGCCTGGACGATCCTGGCGAACCCCGGCATGAAGGGCACCGAGATCAGGAAGGCCGACAGCAGTTGCGCGGTCGGCAGCAGCACGCGCAATTCGCCCAGCAGGTCGGCGAGGTCGCCGTCCTCGTCTTCTTCGGTCGCCACGGTCGGGTCGTCAGGGCGGAATGAGTCGTTCATGCGGGCCTCGCTCGATCGGGAAGCCGCGGCTCGGCCTCGGGCGGCCGCGGCGGCGGCGGTCCGCCCGATGCGGACCGCCGATTTCCGATCGGTTCAGCAAGCGCCGTGCCATGGCACGACGCCGGCGGCCGGTGCCGCCATGCCGATCCTGCCCGTATCCGGCGCGTCGCGGCGCCGACCGGATGCCGGGCCGGCGAAGAAGGGCGAACCCGCCGGCTAGCCGGCCACGCGCCTCAGCGCCGGGCCGGCCGGTAGGCCGGCAGCTCCGCCTCGCCCTTGTCCAGCCGCGCCAGCGTGCGCTGCAGGCCTTCCTTGATCTCCGGGTCGGTGCTTTCCTTCAGCAGCTTGTCGAGCGCCGCGCGCCAGGCCGTTTCCAGCGCCTTGTCCGCCGGCACCGCCACGTCGGGCTTCACGCCCACGTGCTCCCAGTTGGTGCCGGTGACCGGGTTGATGGCGCGGCCGGTGGGAACGATGGCCACGAAGCCGTGCGGCAGCCCGAACGCGTCCACCGGGTTGGCGCCGCCGCCGGTGGTCTCGCCGACCAGGATGGCGCGCTTCTGCGTCTGCAGGTCGTAGGCGCATTCCTCGCCGCCGGAGAAGGTCTGCGCCGAGGTCAGCACGTAGACCGGCCGCGTGTAGCGCGGGCCGGCCACGCCGTGGGTCCAGTAGGCGCGCGTGGTGTTGGTCGGGCGGTTGTAGATGTCGTTCAGGTGGCGCTCGTCGCCCTCGGCGAAGAAGTGGCTCAGCAGCAGGGAGACGCCGGCGGGATCGCCGCCGCCGTTGCGGCGCAGGTCCAGGATCAGCGCATCGGTGCCGGCCAGCAGCGACAGCGCCGACTGGTAGGCCGTGCCGACCAGATAGGCGGACGGGAAGCCGCGCAGGTCGAGGTAGCCGACGTTGCCGGCCAGCCGCTCGACGCGCGCGATGCCCCAGGCCCGGCCGGCCGCGTCCTTGCGTTCCTCGGCCAGCTGCGCTGCCGACGGGGCCGCTGCCGGGCCGCCCTCGGACCTGAATTCCGGGTCGAATTCCACGCCGAAATGCTTGTCGCGGGCCAGTTGCCGCAGGTCTTCGGTGAGGATGGCGGCGAAGGCCTCGCTGGTCGTGGCCTGGTCGTAGCCGCCGCGGGCCGCCTTCGCCTTCACCGCGGCGATGGTCTTGCCGGTCTGCTCGGGGAAGACGTAGTTGGCGGCGATCTGCGTCGCCAGCGCGTCGAGCACCGCGCCGCGCGCCGCGGCGTCCAGCTTCTGGCCGGCCGCGGGGCCTTCCGCAGCGGCCGGGGCCGCCGCCAGCCACAGGCCCAGCGCGCACAGGGCGCCGGCGACGGCATTCTTCTGGATACTTCCGGCAAACATGTCACAGCCTTTCCGGGCGGATCGCCCGCGTTGGTCTACTAATCGATTAGGACGTCGGGTCGGAAAAAAGCGGCGCTTGGCGCGCCGCCGGGTTCAGCGCAGGGCGACCGATTCGAGCTGCAGCGGCGCGAAGCGCCAGGCGCCGTTCACGCGTCCGCCCACCGCGTGCACGGTGGCGCTGCCCTTGGGGCCGCGCAGCGGAATGTAGAGGTCGGCCGAACCGACCTGCCGGCCGGCCCAGTCGTGTTCCTGGATCGAGCCGTTCACCTCGGTGCCCGCGCTCAGCGGCGCGCCGAGCCGGGCCTGCAGCGCGGGGTCGGCCAGCGCCAGCCGCACGGCTTCCTTGTAGGCGCCGTTGTCGGCCATCGACGGCGGCTCGGGTGGCGCCGGCGGGGCGGGCGGCTCGGGCACCGCGGGCGGTTCGGGCGGGGGCTGCACCGCGGCCTGGATGCGGGCGTCGATCCACTTGCGCGCCGCGGCGTCGATGGCGGCCGGCTTGCCGCCGACGCGATAGCTTTCGCTCACCGTGCCGGACCCGCTCTCGGCCCGCCGGTATTCCCGCGACTGGCCGTCTTCGGTCGTCGCGATATGGATGTTGCCGTCATCGATCTCGATATGGGACGTCGTCGCCTGCCGCGACGCAGCCGGGCCGCGGGTGCCCGGCTCGGTCCCGGCGATGCTGGCCTGGGCCCCCAGCAGCAGCACCGCGCCGACCAGGCAGATCGGCAGCAGCGAGCGCTGCCAGCCCGGCGCCGGCGCGGCCGGCCCGCCGAGCAGGCGTTCCACCCGCTGCCGCAGCGAGCCGCCGTCGGCGGCCAGGGCCAGCCGCGGCGTTTGGCGGCCGCGTTCCAGCGAGACCAGCGCCTCGGCCAGCGCGATCGGATCGGTGCAGGCCGCCACTGCCAGGTCGTCGCAGGCGTGCTCGCGGTCCTGGCGGATCTGCCGGCTCAGCCACCAGACGGCCGGGTGGTAGAACAGGATGGCCTCGATCGCGCACTGCAGGCCGTTCCACAGCCAGTCCAGCCGGCGGATGTGGGCCAGCTCGTGGGCCAGCACGGCTTCGAGCTGGTCCGGCGCCAGGCCGCTGAGCATGCGCGCCGGCAGCCAGATCAGCGGACGCCAGGCGTGGGCGGTGCACGGCATGCCGGCCTGCCCGGTCAGCCGCACCCGGATCTCGCGGCGGATGCCCATCGCCCGCGCCATGTCCTCGACGCGGCGCTGCCAGTGCGCCGGCAGCGGTTGGCTCGCCGCCCGGCCCAGCTGGCCGACCTGGCGCATGCCGAGCGCCAGCCGCGCCAGCATCGCGCTCACGCCGAAATACCACAGCCAGGCCAGCCAGCCCGACGCGGGCAGGGCGGCCTGCACCGCCGGCGGCAGCACGTCGACGGCCGCCGCGGCCGGCACTGGGGCCTGCCAGATGCCGCCGCCCTGCGCCGCGGCCGATGGGATGGCCTGCAGGAAACTGGCGATCGGCGCCGCCGCCATCGCCAGCAGGAAGGCCATGCCCACCGCGTGGCGCAGGCCGGCGCGGCGCCGGTCGATGCAGGCCAGCGCGAGCGCGGCCGCCATCCCGAGCGCGGTCAGCTGGAACAGGGACTGCACGATCACGCCGCCGAGCGCGGCGTGCCATTGTTGAAGCGCGAGCATCTCATTCCTCCTGGTGTTCGGTTCTAGCGGCCACGGCGCGCCTTGGCCTGCCGGATCATGTCCTCGATCGCGTCGAGATCGGCCGCGCTGGCCGCGTCCGCGTCGAGCGCGCGCTGCACCAGCTGGGCGGCCGAGCCGGCGAAGGTGCGGCGCATGAAGTCCTTCAGCATGGCCGACTGCACCTGCGGCTCGTCGTGGGTCGGCCGGTAGCGGTGCGAACGCTCGGATTCGTCGCGCGCCAGCAGTCCCTTCTCGGTCATGATGGTCATCATCTTCAGCACGGTGGTGTAGGCCGTCTCCTTGTTGCGGGACAGCGCTTCGTGCACCTCGCGCACGGTGCAGGGCTGGCCGCGATCCCACAGCACGCGCAGGATGGCCAGTTCGCCTTCGGTCGCTTGCGGTTCGTTCATGGGCTGCTCCTCGTGTTTACTAATCGAATAGTACTAAGTGATTAGTAGATGTCAAAGCAGCATGGCGAGACAGGGCTGGCCGCTGTTGCGCCAGAACGACGGCCGGCGGCGGACGGCGCGGCCGATGGCATGCCGGGCCGTCAGCCGGTCACGAGCCGCCGGGGTCGTCGCCGCCGGCCGGCAGGTAGAGCGCCAGCACGGCGCGGGCCTCGTCCAGCAGCGCATCGCGCAAGGCCTGCGGCGCCAGCACCTCGACCTCGGCGCCCAGGCGCAACAGCTGGCGCGCCGAATATTCGGGCGTCTCGATCGGCATCTCGGCCTCGATCCAGCCGGCGCGCGCGTCCGGCCGGGCGCTGGCCTGCACCTGCTCGGCCGCTAGCGGGCTGACGGCGCGCAGGATGCGGCAACCTTCCTCCGACAGCCGGACCGTCGCCCGCTCCCGCATCAGCCGGCGTTCGAAATCGGCCACGGCGGCCGGCCAGTGCTCGGCCAGCTCGAAGCCGGCCGGGCGGCTGAAGCCGGTGTCCAGCACCTCGAGCGCGCGGATGGCCGAGACGCGGTAGCTGCGCGGCTTGCCGCCGGCGCGGCTGGCCACCAGGTACCAGAGCCCGCCCTTGAGTACCAGGCCCAGCGGCTCCAGCTCGTGGCGGGCCTGGCCCTGCCAGTTGTCGTAGTCGATGCGGATGCGCCGCTCGCGCCAGACCGCGCCGGCCAGCTCCGGCAGGCAGGGCGAGGCCTCGGTGCGGTGGTACCAGGGCAGCGGATCGATATGGAAGCGGCGGGCGATGCGCAGCGCGCCTTCGCCGGCGGCCACCGGCAGGCTGGCCATCAGCTTCAGTTGCGCCGCGGTCGCCTCGGCGCCCAGGCCCAGGTCGTGCGCCACGGTGGCGAGGCCGGCCAGCGGCAGGCTCTCGGCCTCGCCGGGCGTCAGGCCGGTCAGCCGGGTGCGGTAGCCCTCGTGCAGCGCGATGCCGCCCTGGCGGCCGCGCTCGGCATAGACCGGCACGCCGCTGGCGCTGAGCGCGTCGACGTCGCGGTAGATGGTGCGCACCGAGACCTCGAACTCGCGCGCCAGCGCCGTGGCCGACAGGCGGCCGCGCCATTGCAGCAGCATCAGGATCGAGAGCAGTCGGCTGGATCGCATGGTCGGAATGCGCGGGCAGGGCGGCAATACCTGTCATGGGTTGTCAGGTATCGGAGCGTAGCATCGCTTCCAGCCTGGAGCGCCCGCGGCGGCATGCCGGTGTGGCTCCCCGCCCTCACGACAACTGGAGAGAGACCGAAATGGACGAGACCCGCCGAACCCTGATCCTGGCCGCCGGCGCCGCGGCCCTGCTGCCTGCCGCCGCGCTGGCCGACGGCGCCCCGGCGCTGGACCCGGTGCCGCCGCTGCCCACGAGGCCGACGCCGGGCAAGCCGGGCGACTTCGACTTCCTGGCCGGCGAATGGAAGATCCGCCACTGGCGGCTGCCGCCCGGCGCGCAGCAGTGGGACCGCTTCGACGGCGAGGCCACCTGCTGGACCATCCTCGGCGGCGTCGGCAGCGTCGAGGAGCTGCGCATCCCGGCCCGCAACTTCAGCGGCATGGGCCTGCGCCTGCTCGACGTCGAGAAGCGGCAGTGGTCCGATTTCTGGGTCAACGCCAAGAGCGGCGTGCTGGCGCCGCCGGGCCTGAACGGCAGCTTCGAGGACGGCGCCGGCCTGTTCTGGGCCGAGGAGGAGGAGGCCGGCCGCAAGACCCTCTCGATCGGCATCTGGGACCGCATCACGCCACGCAGCTGCCGCTGGCGCCAGGCCGTGTCGGAGGACGGCGGCCGCAATTGGGCGCACAACTGGGTGATGGAGTGGCAGCGCGCGGCCTGAGGAGGGAACCGGGGCGATGTCCCGGCGCCCGTGCCTGGCCGTAGGAGCGGCTTCAGCCGCGGGCCTGGCCGTTGGCGGCTGAAGCCGCTCCTACGGGGGCTGTTCGGCAGCTCTCCATGCCGGCCATTCGGCACCCGCGACGGCGATTCGTCCGGGCGGACGAATCGCCTGCAACACATCTTTTAGTACCACTTGACATCCACTTGAGCGCTATGCCAAAGTGGGCCGATCAAACAATAATAAGCGCTGTCAAATTCTTTTTGAAATTTGACGGGCACTGTTTTCCCGCTCGAAACGCACCGACGACAGGCAATCCGATCCATATATCGGTGGCGGCTGCTGCACGTCGATGGGAATGGCGCATCGATTGCGACGAATAATATATTGATGCCGCCTCGGGATGAGGCGTCGCGGCAATTGAAAGGGCAGCACGCGGTATCGAGAGCTTGAGTGATTTGGGTGGTGGGGCCAATCAGGAGGAAGCGATGAGCGTCGACGATACGGAAAACAAGATGGCGTATCAGGTAGTGGTCAATGAAGAAGAACAATATTCGATCTGGCCCGCCGACAAGGAAATCCCGCTGGGATGGCGCGCAGTGGGCGAACAGGGTGAAAAGGAATCCTGTCTCGCATACATCAAGGACGTGTGGACCGATATGCGTCCATTGTCCTTGCGCAGGCAAATGGCCGATCAGGTTCCCTGATCGAGATCCATCGGTAAATAATCCGCGACCGTAAAGACCCGATGTTGGCGAATCGAATTCGCCGCATGTCGGCTGCGTGCGCCGCCGGATTATTGCGCCTATCGATTCAATGACGGTATTGCCCGCAATTGCGAGGCGTCGGGGCGGCTTGCCTTTCGATATGGATCTCGATTGCGGCATCGAACGGATCGGACTTGCGGATGAAGCCATTGCGTTCTTCATGGATGGATGCGGATCTCGAGCTGTATCGCGACCAGGTGCGGCGCTTCGTCGCGGCCGAGATCGTGCCCCGGCAGGCGGCATGGCGCGAGCAGCGCCGCGTCGACCGCACGGTATGGCGCCGCGCCGGCGAAATGGGCTTGCTGCTGGCCGACATCCCGGCAGCCTACGGCGGCGCCGGCGGCAGCTATGCCCATATGGCGGTGCTGTGGGAAGCGCTGGTGCAGGCCGACGAGGCCGGTTTCGGCAGCCACGTGCATGCGCTGGCCGCCCACCATATCCACCGCCACGGCACCGAGGCGCAGAAGCTGCGCTACCTGCCGCGGCTGGCCAGCGGCGAATGGATCGCCGCGATCGCGATGACCGAGCCCGCTGCCGGCTCCGACCTGCAGAACATCGCCGCCACGGCGGTGCGCCGCGACGGCGGATATCGGCTCAACGGCAGCAAGAGCTTCGTTTCCAATGGCCAATTGGCCGACCTGGTCCTATTGGCCGCCAAGACCGATCCTGCGGCCAGCCAGGGCGGCATTTCGCTTTTACTGGTGGAAACCGGGAATCTCGCCGGTTTCCAGCGCGGCCCGGTATTGGAGCTGATCGGCCGCCGCGGCCAGGATGCCTGCGAATTGTTTTTCGACGATGCATTCATTCCCGCCGATGCGGTATTGGGCGGCATCGAGGGAAAAGGCATTTCCCAGATCGGCAAGGCGATGCCTTACGAGCGTACCTTGCTCGGCATCGTCGCCGTCGCGGCGATCGAGCGTGCGGTCGAATTGACGGCCGATCATGCGCGCGGACGCAAACTGTTCGGCAAATCGCTGTTCGATCTGCAGAACACCCGTTTCAAGCTGGCCGAAGCGCAGACGCAAGCCGTGGTCGGCCGCGTTTTCATCGACTGGTGCATCGAACGGATGATCGCCGGCGATATGGAGGCCGATATCGCCGCGATGGCCAAATGGTACCTGACGGACATGCAATGCACGGTCATCGACGAATGCCTGCAATTGTTCGGCGGCTATGGCTATTGCCTCGAATACCCGATCGCGCAGATGTATGCCGATGCCCGGGTGCAGAAGATATACGGCGGCGCCAACGAGGTGATGAAGGAAATCATCGCCTACAGCATGTAGCAATCACCGGGGCGGAATTAAAGTGGTATTAGAAGAATCGCTGGAGACCGAATCGCCGGACACGGCCGGACCGCTGGACGCCGCCGACATCCTGGCCCGGGTGCGGGCGCTGCGGCCCGCGCTGCAGGCGCGCGGCGAGGAGATCGATGCGTTGCGCCGCATCCCGGACGACCTGGTCGAGGCGCTGCGGCACACCGGTGTGTTGCGCATGATGGCGCCGCGCGCCTGGGGCGGGCCCGAGCTGAGCCCGGTCGAGGCCAACGTGGTGCTGGAGGAGCTGGCGCTGGGCAATGCCGCCGTGGCCTGGTGCGCGATGATCCAGATGGACGGCGGCCTGTACGGCGGCTGGCTGCAGCGCGAGGCGGCCCGCCAGGTGCTGCCGCGGCTGGACATGGGCATGTCCAACGTGATCCGGCCGCAGGGCCGCGCGCGCCGCGTCGACGGCGGCGTGGTGGCCAGCGGCCGCTGGACCTTCGCCAGCGGCTGCCTGCACGCCGACTGGTTCGCCGGCGGCTGCCTGCTGGTCGGCGACGACGGCGAGACGCTGCTGCAGGGCGAAGCCGGCCAGCCGCTGCACCGCATGGTGCTGGTCCGCCGCGAGCAATTGCGCATCCACGACACCTGGCACACCACCGGCCTGCGCGGCACCGGCAGCCACGACGTCGAGATCGAGGCGCTGTTCGTGCCCGACCGGCATCTCTTCAGCTTCGACGCGCCGGTGCTCGACGGGCCGTACTACCGCTGGCCGGCCATCCTGTGCAGCAAGATGCCCGGCGTGGCGCTGGGCATCGCCCGCAGTGCCGTCGAGACCACCCAGGCCGCGTTGCGCGCCCGCGGCGAGGCCGCGCCGCAGCTGGGCCTGGCGCTGGCCGACGCCCGCACGCTGTACGCCGCCGCGCGCGCCTATGTGCACGACACGCTGGAAACGCTGTGGAGCCGGCTCTGCCGCGGCGAACAGCCGAACGAGCAGGAGCGCGCCGACGTCGTGCTGGCGCGCGCCCATGCCTTCCAGGCTTCGCGTTCCGCCGTGCAGCTGATGTACGACGCGCTCGGCGCCAGCGCTATCTATGCGCGCCAGTCGCCGCTCGACCGCCACCTGCGCGACATCAACACCGCCTGCCAGCACGTGATGGCCCAGCGCAAGGCGCAGCAGGCCGCCGGGCTGCTGCTGCTCGGCGTGCCGGGCGAGTCGTTCGGCTTCCTGTAGACGGCAACCCGGAATCCCGCCCATGCATCCGAATCCACTTCCCGCCGCCGCTCGCCAGCCCGACGCGATCGCGCTGCCGCAGGCCGTCCTGCCGACGCTGTTCGAGGCCCAGGTCGCCCGCACGCCCGATGCGGTCGCGGCCGTCTACGAAGGCACCGAGCTGAGCTATGCCGAGCTCGATGCGCGCGCCAACCGGCTGGCCCGGCTGCTGATCGCGCGCGGCATCGGGCCCGAGCAGCGCGTCGCGCTGGCGCTGCCGCGTTCGCTCGAACTGGTGGTCGCCATCCTCGCCGTCATGAAGGCCGGCGCCGCCTACGTCCCGCTCGACCCGGCCTACCCGGCCGAGCGGCTGGCCTACATGCAGACCGACGCCGCGCCGGCCTGCCTGCTGACCGTCGCCGCGCTGGCGCAGCGCCTGCCGCCGGGCGTGCCGCCGCTGCGGCTCGATGCCGGCGAGCTGGCGGCGGAGCTGGCCGCGGCCTCGCCGCTCCCCCCGGACGACCGCGACCGCCGCCAGCCGCTGCGGCTCGGGCATCCGGCCTACGTGATCTACACCTCGGGCTCGACCGGCTGGCCCAAGGGCGTGGTGGTCAGCCACGCCGGCCTGGCCGACCTGGCGGCCGGGCAGATCGGCCGCTTCGCCGTCGCGGCGGATTCGCGCGTGCTGCAGTTCGCCTCGCCGAGCTTCGACGCCGCGGTGTCCGAGCTGTGCCTGGCGCTGCTGTCGGGCGGCCGGCTGGTGCTGGCGCCGGCGGCCCGCCTGCTGCCGGGCGACGCGCTGGCGCAACTGGTCGCGGAGGCCGGCGTCACCCACGCCACGCTGCCGCCGTCGGCGCTGGCCGCGATGGCGCCGGGCAGCCTGCCGGGCGTGTCCACCCTGGTGGTCGCCGGCGAGGCCTGCCCGGGCCGGCTGGCGGCCGCCTGGTCGGCCGGCCGCCGCCTGATCAACGCCTACGGGCCGACCGAGACCACGGTGTGCGCCAGCATGAGCGGCCCGCTGGCCGGCGACGCGCCGCCGCCGCTGGGCGAGCCGATCCGCGGCATGCGGCTCCATCTGCTCGATGCCGCGCTGCGGCCGGTCGCGGACGGCGAAGTCGGCGAGCTCTACGCCGCCGGCGCCGGCCTGGCGCGCGGCTACCTGGGCCGGCCGGAGCTGACCGCCGAGCGCTTCCTGCCCGATCCGTCCGGCCCGCCCGGCGGCCGCATGTACCGCACCGGCGACCAGGCCCGGCGCGAGGCCGACGGCAGCCTGACCTTCCTCGGCCGGGTCGACCAGCAGGTCAAGATCCGCGGCCACCGGGTCGAGCCGGCCGAGGTCGCGGCGCGGCTGGCCGCGCTGCCGGGCGTGCGCGAGGCCGCGGTGCTGATGCGCGAGGACCGGCCCGGCCAGCCGCTGCTGGTCGGCTACGCGGTGCCGGCGGCCGAGACCGGCTTCGACGCCGCCCTGCTGCGCGGCCAGCTGGCCGAGCTGCTGCCCGACTACATGGTGCCGGCCGCCGTGCTGGCGCTGCCCGCGCTGCCGCTGACGCCCAACGGCAAGCTCGACCGCGCCGCGCTGCCGGCGCCCGATTTCGCCGCCGGCGGCGTGGCGGCGCCGCGCACGCCGAACGAGGAGACGCTGGCCGGCCTGTTCGGCGAGGTGCTCGAGCTGGGCCGCGTCGGCATCGACCAGGGCTTCTTCGACCTCGGCGGCCATTCGCTGACCGCCACGCGGCTGATCAGCCGCATCCGCTCGATCTTCGGCGTGGAGCTGGAACTGGACGACGTGTTCGCCACGCCCACCGTGGCGGCGCTGGCCGAACGGCTCGACCAGGCGCCGGCGGCGCGCATCCGGCCGACGCTGCCGCTGCGCGCCAACCGCAAGCCGGCGCCGGTCGCCTGAGACCGGCCCGGCCACACGGGCCAGGCCGCGCCACGCGGGCAGCGGCCGCCAAGAACACAGCAGGAGAGGGGAAGCCGGTGCAACACCTATACGACGACGGCGGTGCGGACGAGGCCGTGCCGCTGTCCTACGCCCAGCGGCGGCTCTGGTTCCTCGACCGGCTGGACGGCCCGAGCGCCACCTACAACATCCCGCTGGCGCTGCGGCTCGACGGCGAACTCGACCCGGCGGCGCTGGCCGCCGCGCTGGCCGACGTGGTCGCGCGGCACGAGAGCCTGCGCACGCTGTTCCGCGACCGCGACGGCCAGCCGTACCAGCACATCCTGCCGCCGGACGCCGCCGCGATCGCGCTCGAACGGCGCGACATCGCCGCCGCCGGGCTCGACGACGCGCTGCTGCAGGATGCGGTGCGGCCATTCGACCTCGAACACGCGCTGCCGCTGCGCGCCACGCTGTACCGGCTGGCGGCCGACCGCCACGTGCTGCTGCTGGTGCTGCACCACATCGCCGGCGACGGCTGGTCGATCGTGCCGCTGGCCGACGATCTCGGCGCGGCCTACGGCGCCCGCCGCGACGGCCGGGCGCCCGCCTGGGCGCCGCTGCCGGTGCAGTACGCCGACTACACGCTGTGGCAGCGCGAGCTCTTGGGCGATCCGGCCGACCCGGCCAGCCGGATGGCCGAGCAGCTCGGCTACTGGCGCCAGGCGCTGGCCGGCCTGCCCGAGCTGACCGCGCTGCCGCTCGACCGGCCGCGGCCGGCGGTGGCCGGCCACCAGGGCGACAGCCTGCGATTCCCGCTCGATCCCGCGCTCTACCAGGGCCTGCAGGCGCTGGCGCGGGCCCACCGCGTCACGCTGTTCATGCTGCTGCAGGCCGCGCTGGCGACGTTGCTGGCCCGGCTCGGCGGCGGCGACGACATCGCGCTGGGCAGCCCGATCGCCGGCCGCACCGACGACAGCCTGCACGCGCTGGTCGGCTATTTCGCCAACACCCTCGTGCTGCGCACCGACACCGGCGGCGACCCGACCTTCGCGCAGCTGCTGGCGCGCGTGCGCGCCGGCAACCTGGCCGCCTACCGCCACCAGGACCTGCCGTTCGACCGCCTGGTCGAACAGCTGAGCCCGGCCCGCTCGCTGGCCCACCACCCGCTGTTCCAGGTGATGCTGGTGCTGCAGAACAACGTCGAGGCCGGCTTCTCGCTGCCGGGGCTGCAGGCCGAGCCGCTGCCGCTGCTGCTGCCGATCGCCAAGTTCGACCTCACCTTCAATCTGTTCGAGCGGCGCCGCAGCGGCCAGCTCGACTGCATCGTCGAATACGCGACCGAATTGTTCGATCGCGCCGGCGTCGAGCGCATCGCCGGCCGGCTGGTGCGGCTGCTGCACGCCGTGGCGGCGGCGCCGCAGACGCGGCTGTCGGCGTTGCCGCTGCTGGACCCGGCCGAGCGGGCGCTCATCGTGGACGGCTGGAACGACACCGCGACGGTCTATCCGGCCGACGGCGCGATCCACCGCCTGTTCGAGCGGCAGGCGCGGCAGCATCCCGACCGCGTCGCGCTGGTATTCGAACACCGGCGCCTGAGCTACGGTGAACTCAACGCGCGCGCCAACCGGTTGGCCCACTGGCTGGCGGCGCGGGGCGCGGGGCCGGATGCGCGGGTGGCCCTGTGCCTCGAGCGCTCGGTCGAGATGGTGGTGGCCCTGCTGGCGGTGCTCAAGGCCGGCGGCGCCTACGTGCCGCTGGACCCGGACCAGCCGGCCGAACGGCGCGCCGGCATGCTGGCCGACGCGGCCGCCGTCGTGCTGCTCACCCAGCGCCATCTGCAGGCCGGCTGTCCGGCCGCGCCGGCGGTGTTCTGCCTCGATGACGACGACGCGGCGGCCGCGCTGGCCGCCCAGCCCGACCACGACCCGGCGCCGGCCCTGCGGCCGGGCAACCTGGCCTACGTGATCTACACCTCGGGCTCGACCGGCCGGCCCAAGGGCGTCGGCGTCGACCACGCCGGCATCCTCAACCGGCTGCAATGGATGCAGGCCGCCTACCGGCTCGACGCCGACGACCGGGTGCTGCAGAAGACGCCCTACGGCTTCGACGTCTCGGTGTGGGAATTCTTCTGGCCGCTGGCCTACGGCGCGCGGCTGGTGCTGGCGCGGCCCGGCGGCCAGCAGGAGCCGGCCTACCTGGCCGGGCTGATGGCCGAGCAGGCCATCACCACCGTGCACTTCGTGCCGCCGATGCTCGAGGTTTTCCTCGCCAGCGTCGAGCCGGAGGCCTGCCGCTCGCTGCGGCGGGTGGTGTGCAGCGGCCAGGCGTTGCCGCCGGAACTGCAGCGGCGCTTCTTCGCCGCGCTGCCCGGCGTCGCGCTGCACAACCTGTACGGCCCGACCGAGGCCTCGGTCGACGTGACGGCCTGGACCTGCCGCGCCGACGCCGGCCTCGCCTGCGTGCCGATCGGCCGGCCGATCGCCAACATCCGGATCCATATCCTCGATGCCCACTTGAACCCGGTGCCGGCCGGCGTGGCCGGCGAGCTGCACATCGCCGGCGTCGGCCTGGCGCGCGGCTACCTGGGCCGGCCGGACCTGACCGCCGCCGCCTTCATCCCCGACCCGTTCGGCGCCGAGCCGGGCGCGCGCATGTACCGCTCGGGCGACCTGGCGCGCTACCTGGCCGACGGCAGCATCGAATACCTGGGCCGGCTCGACCACCAGCTCAAGCTGCGCGGCTTCCGCATCGAGCCGGGCGAGATCGAGGCGGCGCTGGCGGCGCTGCCGGCGGTGCGCGAGGCGCTGGTGATGACCCACGGTAACGTGGGGGGCGGTGATGTGGGAGGCGGTGACGCCGGCCTGGTCGCCTACCTGGTGCCGGCGGACGCCGCCGATGCCGTGCCGCCGGCCGCCGAACTGCGCCGCCTGCTGGCGCAGCGCCTGCCCGACTACATGGTGCCGGCCCATTTCATCGTGCTCGAACGGCTGCCGCTGACGCCGAACGGCAAGGTCGACCGCAAGGCGCTGCCGGCACCCGGGCGGCAGGGCGGGCAGGACGACCTGGCGCCGCGCGACGCGACCGAGGCGATGCTGGCGCAGATCTGGCGCGAGCTGCTCGGGCTCGAACGGGTCGGCGTGCGCGACGACTTCTTCGCGCTCGGCGGCCATTCGCTGCTGGCCGTGGCGGTGGTCGAGCGCCTGCGCCGCGCCGGCCTGGCGGCCGAGGTGCGCACGCTGTTCGCCCATCCGACCATCGAAGGCCTGGCCGCCGCGCTCGGCGCCGGGTTCGCCGCCGCGGCGGTGCCGCCCAACCGCATCCCGGCCGATGCGCAGGCGATCACGCCCGACATGCTGCCGCTGGTGGCGCTGACGGCCGAGGCCATCGCCGCGATCGTCGCGGCGGTGCCCGGCGGTGCGGCCAACGTGCAGGACATCTACCCGCTGGCGCCCTTGCAGGAAGGCCTGCTGTTCCACCACCTGCGCGAACGCGAGGGCGATGCCTACCTGACCACGCTGCAGTTCGCCTTCGCCGACCGCGAGCGGCTCGACCGCTTCGCCGCCGCGCTGCAGGCAGTGATCGACCGGCACGACATCCTGCGCACCGTGGTGGTCTGGCAGTCGCTCGACCAGCCGGTCCAGGTGGTGCTGCGCCGCGCCGCGCTGCGCATCGAAGAGGTCGAAGCCGACGGCGACGTCGCCGCGGAGCTGCGCGCGCGCTACGACCCGGCCCGTTACCGGCTCGACATCGGCCAGGCGCCGATGATCCGCGGCTTCGCCGCCCGCGATGCGGCCGGCGGCCGCTGGCTGCTGCACCTGCTGCAGCATCACCTGATCGACGACAACCTGAGCCTGCAGCGGATGTTCGCCGAGCTGCGCCGCATCCTGGCCGGCGAAGCCCGGCTGCTGCCGGCCGCGCTGCCGTTCCGCCACTTCATCGCCCAGGCGCGGCAGGGCGTCGATGCGGCCGAGCACGAGGCCTTCTTCAACGCCATGCTCGGCCGGGTCGACGCCACCACCGCGCCGTTCGGCGTGGCCGCGCTGCCGGCCGGCGGCGCGCTCGACCAAGTGCGGCGGCCGCTGCCGGCCGAGCTGGTCGAGCGCCTGCGCCGGCAGGCCCGCACCTGCCGGGTCGGCACGGCCAGCCTGCTGCACCTGGCCTGGGCGCTGGTGCTGGCGCGGCTGACCGGGCGCGGGGAGGTGGTGTTCGGCACCGTGCTGTTCGGCCGGCTGCAGGGCGGGCAGGGCGCGGCGCAGGTGATGGGGCCGTGCATCAATACGCTGCCGATCTGCCTGCGCGTCGACGGCGTCGGCCTGCGCGACGGCCTGCGGCGGACCCATGCGCTGCTGGCGCAGCTGCTGCGGCACGAGCACGCGCCGCTGTCGCTGGCGCAGCGCTGCAGCGGCGTGGCCGCGCCGCAGCCGCTGTTCGCCTCGCTGCTCAACTGCCGCCGCGGCGAGGGGGAGTTCGGCGCCGACCTGATGGACGGCGGCGCGCTGATCCATGCCGAGGAGCGCACCGATCTGCCCTTCGTGGTCTCGGTCGACGAGCTGCCGGACGCCATGGTGCTGGCCGTCCAGGCCGGCGCCGGCATCGCGGCGCAGCGGCTGTACGACTCCATGC
Organism: Chitinimonas koreensis; assembly: GCF_014353015.1. Taxonomy (NCBI): domain Bacteria; kingdom Pseudomonadati; phylum Pseudomonadota; class Betaproteobacteria; order Neisseriales; family Chitinibacteraceae; genus Chitinimonas; species Chitinimonas koreensis. The sequence goes on along the minus strand of NZ_CP060704.1, from coordinate 5,399,648 downwards.
AGGCGGCGTTGGCCGCCTTGGCGCAGGGCCTGGAGCAGACACCGGAGAGGCCGGTCCGCGCGCTGGACATCCTGCCGGCCGGCGAACGTGCCCAGTTGCTGGCCGGCTGGAACGCCACCGCGCGGCCGTATCCGCGCGAGGCCACCTTGGCCGAGCTGTTCGAGGCCCAGGTGGCGCGCACACCCGGCTTGCTGGCGGTGGTCGCCGCCGATGGCCAGCTCAGCTATCGCCAGCTCGACGCGCGCGCCAACCGGCTGGCGCATGCGCTGCGCCGCCGCGGCGTCGGCCCCGACGTGCTGGTCGGCCTGAGCCTGCCGCCCTCGCTCGACCTGGCGGTCGCGCTGCTGGCGATCCTCAAGGCCGGCGGCGCTTACCTGCCGCTCGATCCCGAGCTGCCGGAGCAGCGGCTGGCCTATCTGCTCGACGACGCCGCACCGGCGCTGATCCTGCGTCGAAGCGGCCAGGCTGCTTTGCTCGAAGGCATCACGGTGCTGGCGCTCGATCGGCTGGAAGCAGAACTGGCCTGTTGCCCGACCGATCCGCCGCCCCTCACGACCCGGGCCGATCACCTGGCCTACGTCATGTACACCTCGGGCTCGACCGGCCAGCCCAAGGGCGTGCAGGTGACCCAGCGCAACGTCAGCCGGCTGGTCTGCAACAGCGACTACTTCGCGCTCGGTCCCGGCCAGCGCGTGCTGCACCTGGCGCCGCTGGCCTTCGACGCCTCGACCTTCGAAATCTGGGCGCCGCTGCTCAACGGCGCGACGCTGGTCCTGCCGCCGCCGGGCTCGCGTTCGCTCGAACGGATCGGCGAACTGATCACCGGCATCGACACGCTGTGGCTGACCGCCGCGCTGTTCAACCAGCTGGTCGAACACCGGCTGCCGCAGCTGGTCACGGTGGGCCACCTGCTGGCGGGCGGCGAGGCGCTGTCGGTGCCGCACGTGCGCAAGTTCCTGGCGGCCGGCGGCAAGCTCAGCAACGGCTATGGCCCGACCGAGTGCACCACCTTTTCCTGCGTCCATCCGCTGCCGCTGGGTGCCGGATTCGGCGCAGCGGCGCCCGACGCAGCGGCGCCCGACGCAACGGCGCCCGGCACTTCGGTGCCGATCGGCCGGCCGATCGCCAACGGCCAGGCCTATATCCTCGACGACCGCTTCGAGCCGGCGCCGGTCGAGGTGGCCGGCGAGCTGTACATCGCCGGCGACGGCCTGGCGCGCGGCTACCTGAACCGGCCGGACCTGACGGCCGAGCGCTTCCTGCCGTGCCCGTTCGGCCAGCCTGGCGCGCGCATGTACCGGACCGGCGACCTGGTGCGCTACCTGCCGAATGGCGAGATCGAGTACCTGGGCCGGATCGACCGCCAGGTGAAGATCCGCGGCCTGCGCATCGAGCCGGGCGAGATCGAGGCGGCGTTGCTGGCGCAGGGCGAGATCAGCGAAGCGGCGGTATTGGCGCGCGAGGACGAACCCGGCGACAAGCGGCTGGTGGCCTACCTGGTGCCGCAGCCGGGCCGGCAAGTCCCGGCCGCGCCGGAACTGCGCAGCCGATTGCAGCAGACGCTGCCCGACTACATGGTGCCGGCCCACTACGTGTCGCTCGACGCGCTGCCGCTGACCGCCAACGGCAAGCTCGACCGCAACGCGCTGCCGGCGCCGCAACGCCGGCGCGGCGAGGCCGGCTACGTCGCGCCGCGCAACGAGACCGAAGCGGTGCTGGCGCGCTTGTGGGCCGAGGTGCTGAAGCTCGAACGCGTCGGCGTGCACGATGACTTCTTCGCGCTCGGCGGCCACTCGCTGCTGGCCACCCGGATCATGTCGCGCAGCCGGCGCGAGCTCGGCGTCGAGCTGCCGCTGGAGGCGCTGTTCGAGCGCGCCACCGTGGCCGGCCTGGCCCAGCGCTACGACGAGATGAAAAGCCTGCTCGAACCGTGCGCCGAGCCCGGCGCCGACGGGCCGGCAGAGGACATCGAGGAGGTCGAGTACTGATGGACGCCCCAATCGCGACGGCCGGCCAGCAGGCCGGTCTTCGAGCCCTTCCCGCGGCCGAACTCGCCGACGGCTTCGCCGCGATGATCGACGCCCGACCGGGCCAGGCGCTGGACGAACTCGACGGCGCCGCCGCCCGCGCCGTGGTGCAGCGCAGCGGCGCGCTGCTGCTGCGCGGATTCTCCGGCGGGCAGGACGGCTTCGAACGCTTCAGCCGCAGCGTGGCCGAGCGCTTCGTCCACAACGGCAACGACAGCCGCGAGGCGCTCGGCGACGGCGGCAAGACCCGCTCGGTGACGCCGGGCCACAACTTCGTCGGGCCGCATTCCGAGTTCTCCTACATGCCGTTCCGGCCGGACCTGCTGTTCTTCTACTGCGCGCGGCCGGCCCGCACCGGCGGCGCCTCGCTGCTGTGGGACGGCGTCCGGCTGTGGGACGCGCTGCCGGAAACGGCGCGGGCCATGTTCCTCGACAAGCGCCTGCACTATCGCTACCGCGCGATCGCGCTGGACTTCTTCGCCCCGCTGTTCGGCACCGCCGACCATGACGCGATCTTCGCCGCGCTGATGGCGATCCCGGGTGCGGCCTGCCTGCGCAGCGGCGATCGGGTCGACTTCGACTACAGCGTGCCGGCCCAGGTGCACAGCCTGCTCGACGGCCGCTACGCCTTCTCCAACAGCATCGCCGTGTTCCCGCAAACCGCCTTCGACGACGGCACCACGCTGGACCCGGCCCTGCGCGCCGACCTGCTCGAACTGGCGCTGCGCCAGACGGTGACGCTGGAGCTGGCCGCCGGCGACGTGCTGATCGTCGACAACTGGCGCGCCATGCACGGCCGCACGGCCTTCGACGACGCGGAACGGCGCATCTGCATCCGCATGGGCTACCTCGGCGCCGCGGCGCCGGCGCACTACTCGGCCGAGCTGGAAGAAATCGAATACTGAGCGCCGCGCCGCCGGCCGGGGACGCGCCCCGGCGGCGAGCGCGGCCCTGCCAAACGGGGGATGGGGACCATGGACGTCAAGGAATTCCTGCTGGAGATGCGCAAGCTCGGGGTCAGCTTCTCGGTGCGCGACGGCAAGCTGCGCAGCCAGAGCGCCCGCGGCGCGCTGCCGGCCGAGGCGCAGGCGCGCATCCGCGCGCACAAGGACGCCATCGTCGCCTTCCTGACCAGCACCTTCGGCCTGGACGAGACGCGCGCGCCGCTGGTGCCGGTCGGCCGCGACGGGCCGCTGGCGCTGTCCTACGCCCAGCAGCGGCTGTGGTTCCTCGACCAGCTCGAGCCGGGCAGCCCGTTCTACAACATCCCGATCGCGGTGCGCCTGAAAGGCCGGCTGGATGTCGCGGCGCTCGAAGCCGGCCTGAACGGCATCGTCCGGCGCCACGAGGCGCTGCGCACCCGCTTCGTGCTGGACGGCGACCAGCCGCGCCAGGAGATCGCCGCGCGGCTCGAGCTGGCGCTGCCGCTGGTCGACCTGGCCGGCCTGCCGGCGGCCGGGCGCGAAGCCGAGGCGCTGCGGCTCGGCGACGAGGAGGTGCGCACGCCGTTCGACCTGGGCCGCGGCCCGCTGATCCGCTGCAGGCTGCTGCGGCTGGCGGCGGACGACCATTTCTTCCTGTGCACGCTGCACCACATCGTCGGCGACGGCTGGTCGCTCGGCGTCTTCGTCGACGAGCTGGCGGCGCTGTACGCCGCCCACGTCGAGCGACGGCCCGCGGCGCTGCCCGAGCTGGCCGTGCAGTACGCCGATTTCGCCCACTGGCAGCGGCAGTGGCTGGCCGGCGCCGAGCTGGAGCGGCAGGCCGGCTACTGGAAGCAGCAGCTGGCCGGCGCGCCGGCGCTGCTGGCCTTGCCGACCGACCGGCCGCGGCCGCGCGTGCAGGGCCATGCCGGCGCCACGCTGGACTTCGCCGTCCCGGCGCGGACGGCCGCCGCGCTGTACGCGTTGGCCCGCGAGCAGCAGGCCTCGCTGTTCATGGTGCTGGCGGCGGCCTTCGGCATCGTGCTCGGCCGCCACAGCGGCCAGAAGGACATCTGCCTCGGCACGCCGATCGCCAACCGCAACCGGGCCGAGATCGAGCCGCTGATCGGTTTCTTCGTCAACACCCTGGTGCTGCGCACCGATCTCGCCGGCGAGCCGACTTTCGTCGAACTGCTGCAGCAGATGCGCGCGACCACGCTGGCCGCCTACGACCACCAGGACCTGCCGTTCGACCAGGTGGTCGAGCTGCTGCGGCCCGAGCGCAGCAGCGGCCACGCGCCGCTGTTCCAGGTGATGCTGGCGCTGCAGAACGCACCGATGGGCGAGCTGGCGCTGCCGGGCCTGACGCTCCGGCGTGCCGAGCTGGGCACGGCGACCGCCAAGCACGACCTGCGGCTGGCGATCTTCGAGCAGGACGGCGGCCTGCACTGCTCGGCCGAATACCGCACCGAGCTGTTCGACGCCGCCACCATCGCGCGGCTGGGCCGCCATTTCGGCTGCCTGCTGGAGGCGATCGCCGCCGATCCGCATGGCCGCATCGACCGGCTGCCGCTGCAGGACGCGGCCGAGCGCGCCGCTGCGATCGACGCGTGGCCCGGCTGCAGCCCGGCTTGGCGCGCGGCGGCGACGACGGCCTGCTGCTGCCCGGCCTCGCCGGCAACGTGCTCGAACTGTTCGACCGCGCGGTCGCCGCGGCGCCGCGGCAGGCCGCGCTGAGCAGCGACGGCGGCCCGCTGAGCTACGGCGAGCTCGACGCCCGCGCCAACCGGGTCGCCAACGGCCTGCTGGCGCGCGGCGCGGTCGCCGGCCGGGTGGTCGGCCTGCTGCTCGACGACCCGGCGCTGCACGTGGTCGCGCTGCTCGGCGCGCTCAAGGCCGGCGCGATCTTCGTCTCGCTGAGCCCGGACTATCCGCAGCAGCGGCTGCGCGACATGCTCGACACGGCGCGGCCGGCCTGGCTGGTGACGCAGGAGGGCCAACTGGCGCGCATCGATGCGCTCCATCCGGCCGACGCGGCGCGGCCGGCCTTGCTGCTGCTGGACGATTCGGCGGCCGATGCCGCGACAGCCGATGCCGCGGCGGCCGCCGGCCCCGCGGCCCAGGTGGAGGACATCCTGTTCGCCCATCTGCAATCGGCCGCGCGCCCGGCCGTCCGTGTCGAGCCCGACGCGCCGTGCTACCTCTACTTCACTTCCGGCTCGACCGGCCGGCCCAAGGCGGTGCTCGGCCGCACGCGCGGGCTGGCCCACTTCATCCAGTGGGAGATCGCCGAATTCGGCCTCGGCCCGGCCAGCCGCGTCAGCCAGCTGACCATCCCGACCTTCGACGTCTACCTGCGCGACGTCTTCGCCGCGCTGTGCGCCGGCGGCACGCTCTGCATCCCGCCGCGCGATACCGTGCTCGACGCCGCCGCGCTGGCCGCCTGGCTCGAACGCGAGGCGGTCGAGCTGGTGCATTGCGTGCCCACGCTGTTCCGCACCCTGCTCGACCTGGGTTTGAGCGCCGAACGGCTGCCGCAGCTGCGCCACGTGCTGCTGGCCGGCGAGCCGCTGCTGCCGGCCGATGCCAACCGCTGGATCGGCGTGTTCGGCGAGCGCGCCCGGCTGGTCAACCTGTACGGCCCGACCGAGACCACGCTGGCCAAGTTCTTCCACCGCCTGCCGGCCGTGCCGGTCGCCGACGGCTATGTCCCGGTCGGCCGGCCGATCCCAGGCGCCCAGGCCGTCCTGCTCGACGACGACCTGGCGCCGTGCTTCGCCGGCCAGGCCGGCGAGATCTGCATCCGCACGCCCTACCGCAGCCTGGGCTACTACGGCGACGAGGCCGCCGGCCGCGCCGCCTTCGTGCCCAACCCGATCACCGGCGGCGACGACGTGCTCTACCGCACCGGCGACCTCGGCTGCCTGACGCCGGACGGGCTGTTCCGCGTGCTGGGACGCAAGGATTTCCAGCTGAAGATCCGCGGCATGCGCATCGAGCCGGGCGAGATCGAGGCGGCGCTGGCCGAGCTGTTCGAGGTCGCCGCCGCGGTGGTGGTCGGGCGCGACGACGAGGCCGGCCACAAGCAGCTGGTCGCCTACGTGGTGCCGCGGATCGGCGGGGTGGCGGCGACCGAGCTGCAGGCCCGGCTGGCGCAGCGCCTGCCCGACTACATGGTGCCGCGCCACCTGGTGCTGCTCGACCGGCTGCCGCTGACCGCCAACGGCAAGGTCGACCGCAAGGCGCTGCCGGCGCCCGACCTGCGCCGCGCGGCGCGGGCCTACCTGGCGCCGCGCACGCCGACCGAACAAAAGCTGGCCGCCGTCTGGGCCGAGGTGCTCAAGCTCGAACGGGTCGGCGCCGACGACGATTTCTTCGCGCTCGGCGGCCATTCCCTGCTGGCCACCCAGGTGGCCTCCAAGCTGCGCGCGGCCTTCGGCGCCGACCTCGCGCTGCGCACGCTGTTCGAGGCCACCACGCTGGCCGCGCTGGCCGAGCGGCTCGACGCGGCCGGCGGCACCGGCGTGGCGGCGTTGCCGCCGGTGACCGTGGCGGCCCGCCGGCGCGAGGGCGGGCAGACCTTCCCGCTGTCGTTCAGCCAGCAGCGGCTGTGGTTCCTCGACCAGTTCGAGCGCAGCGCGCTTTACAACATCCCGTTCGCCGTGCGCCTGTCGGGCGAGCTGGACGCCGCCGCGCTGGCCGCGGCGCTGAACGGCCTGGTGCAGCGCCACGAGGCGCTGCGCACCACCTTCGCCATGGCCGGCGGCGAACCGGTGCAGATCGTCGCGGCCGAACTGGCGCTGCCGCTCGAAACGCTCGACCTGGCCGCGCTGGCGCCGGCCGAACGCGAGGCCGAGTGCGCGCGGCTGATCGGCGAGCGCAGCCGGCAGCCGTTCGACCTGGCGGCCGGCCCGCTGCTGCGCGCCACCCTGCTGCGACTGGACGAGGGCCACCACGTGCTGGCGCTGGTGCTGCATCACATCGTCACCGACGGCTGGGCCACCGGCATCCTGCTGCGCGAGCTGGCTCCGCTGTACCAGGCGCAACGCAGCGGCGCGCCCGCGCCGTTGGCGCCGCTCGCGCTGCAATACGCCGACTTCGCCTGCTGGCAGCGCGAGCACTTCGCCGGCGCCCGGCTCGACGCGCTGCTGGGCTACTGGACCGCGCAGCTGGCCGGCGCGCCGGCGCTGCTGGCGCTGCCGACCGACCGGCCGCGGCCGGCGCTGCGCAGCCATGCCGGCCGCACGCTGGCCTTCGCCTTGCCGGCGGCCACCGTGGCCGGCCTGCTCGCGCTGGGCCAGCGCCATCGCGCCACGCTGTTCATGACCCTGGCCGCCGCCTTCGGCGTGCTACTGTCGCGCTACAGCGGCCAGGACGACGTCTGCATCGGCACGCCGATCGCCAACCGCAACCGGGCCGAGATCGAGCCGCTGGTCGGCGTCTTCATCAATACCCTGGTGCTGCGCGCCCGGCTCGACGGCAACCCGCGCTTCGAGACGCTGCTGGCGCAGCTGCGCGACACCACGCTGGCGGCCTACGAGCACCAGGACATGCCGTTCGAGCGGCTGGTCGACGCGCTGCGGCCCGAGCGCCAGGCCAGCCACTCGCCGCTGTTCCAGGTGATGCTGGTGCTGCAGAACAACCCGCGCGAGCAACTGGCGCTCGGCGGCCTGGCGCTGGAACCGCTGCCGGTCGAGCGCGAGCTGGCCAAGTACGACCTGACGCTGAACCTGGTCGAGGACGGCGAGGCGCTGCAGATGCTGTTCGAGTACGACTGCGCGCTGTTCGACGCCGCCACGGTGGCGCGGCTGGCCGGCAGCTTCGGCTGCCTGCTCGAGGCCATCGTGGCCGACCCGGCGCGGCGGATCGCCGACCTGCCGCTGCTGCGGCCCGACCAAGCGCACCGGCTGCTGGCGCAATGGAACCCGCCGGCCGCCTCGCCGCCCGCGCCGCGGCCGCTGCATGCGCTGTTCGAGGCCCAGGCCGGCCGCACGCCTGAGCGGCCGGCGCTGGTCTGCGGCGGCGAGACGCTGAGCTACGCCGAGCTGAACGCGCGCGCCAACCGGCTGGCGCACTGGCTGCGCGGCCAGGGCGTCGGGCCGGACAGGCGGGTCGGCCTGTGCCTGGAGCGCTCGCCGGCGCTGATCGTCGGCCTGCTCGCCATCCTCAAGGCCGGCGGCGCCTACGTGCCGCTCGATCCGGCCTACCCGCGCGAGCGGCTGGCCGGCATGCTGGCCGACGCGCGGCCGCAGCTGCTGCTGACCGAGCGTGCGCTGGGCGATCTGTTCGACGGCGCCGTGCCGGCCTTCTGCCTCGACGACGCCGGCGGCATGCTGGCCGGCCTGCCCGAGACCGACCCGCCGCTCACCGTCGCGGCGGCCAACCTCGCCTACGTGATCTACACCTCGGGCTCGACCGGCCGGCCCAAGGGCGTGGCCATCACGCACGGCAACGCCGCGGTGTTCGTCGACTGGGCGCTCGCCGCGTTCACGCCGGCCCAGCTGGCGCGCACGCTGATGGCCACCTCGGTCTGCTTCGATCTGTCGGTGTTCGAGCTGTTCGCCCCGCTGGCCTCCGGCGGCACGGTCTGGCTGGCGCACAGCGTGCTGGACCTGCTGGCGCGGCCGGCCGACTTCCCGGTCACGCTGATCAACACCGTGCCCTCGGCCATCGCCGAGCTGCTGCGCCACGGCGCGATCCCGCCGACCGCCGCCACCGTCAACCTGGCCGGCGAGGCGCTGCCGAACGCGCTGGCGCAGGCGCTCTACCGCGAGGCCGGCGTCGCCCACGTCCACAACCTGTACGGCCCGACCGAGGACACCACCTATTCCACCTGGAGCCGCGTCGCCGAAGGCGCGGCCGCGGTCGCCATCGGCCGGGCCATCGACCACGGCCAGGCCTACGTGCTGGACGCGGCGCTGGAACCGGTGCCGCCCGGCGTGGCCGGCGAGCTCTACCTGGCCGGCGCGGGCCTGGCGCGCGGCTACCTCGGCCGGCCCGAGCTGACCGCCGAGCGCTTCCTGCCATGCCCGTTCGGCCCGTCCGGCGCGCGCATGTACCGCACCGGCGACCTGGCGCGCTGGCGGCCGGACGGCGAACTCGACTACCTCGGCCGCCTCGACCAGCAGGTCAAGATCCGCGGCTACCGCATCGAGCCGGGCGAGATCGAGGCCGCGCTGGCGGCCGTGCCCGAGCTGGCCGAGGCGCTGGTGCTGGCGCGCGAGGACGCGCCGGGCGAACGCGCGCTGGTCGCCTACCTGGTCGCCCGGCCCGGCCGGCCGGCGCCCGAGCCGGCCGCGCTGCGGCAGGCGCTGCAGCGCACGCTGCCCGACTACATGGTGCCGGCCCATTTCGTCGCGCTGCCGCGGCTGCCGCTGACGCCGAACGGCAAGGTCGACCGCAAGGCGCTGCCGGCGCCCGAGCGGCGGCTGGACGACGCGCAGTGGATTGCGCCGCGCAACCCGCTGGAAGCGGAACTGGCCGAGCTGTGGGCCGGCCTGCTCAAGCTCGAACGGGTCGGCGTCGACGACGATTTCTTCGCGCTCGGCGGCCATTCGCTGCTGGCGACGCAGCTGGTTTCGCAGCTGCGGCAGCGCTACGGCGTCGAATTGCCGCTGCGCACGCTGTTCGGCGCGCCGACCGTCGCGGCGGTCGGCGCCTACCTGGCCGAGCGGCGGCCGGCGATGCCGGCGCTGCCGGCCATCGCGGCCGGGCCGCGCGGCGGCGACGCGCCGCTGTCGTTCGCCCAGCAGCGGCTGTGGTTCTTCGAGCAGTTCGAATCGGGCAGCGCGCTCTACCACATGCCGCTGGCGCTGCGGCTGAGCGGCCCGCTCGACCCGGCGGCGCTGCGCGGGGCGCTGAACGAGGTGGTGCGCCGCCACGACGCGCTGCGCACCCGCTTCGTCGCGACGGGCGGCGAGCCGCTGGCCCGGGTGGCCGAGCGGCTGGAGCTGGCACTGCCGCTGGTCGAGCTCGGCGCGCTGCCGCCCGGCGAGCGCCAGGCCAAGCTCGAATGGCTGCTGCAGGACGAGGCGCGCGCGCCGTTCGACCTGGCCGCCGGCCCGCCGCTGCGCGGCCGGCTGTTCCGGCTGGCGGCCGACAGCCACGTGCTGCTGCTGGTGCTGCACCACCTGGTGTCGGACGGCTGGTCGATGGGCGTGCTGCTCGGCGAGCTGGCGGCGCTGTACCGCGCCGGCCGCGACGGCCTGCCTGCGCCGCTGGCCGAGCCGGCCATCCAGTACGCCGATTTCGCCCGCTGGCAGCGCGAATGGCTGCAGGGCGAGGCGCTGCAGCGCCAGCTCGACCACTGGACGCGCGCGCTCGATGGCATCCCGGCCCAGCTGACGCTGCCGCTCGACCGGCCGCGGCCGCAAGTGCAGACCTTCAACGGCGCCAAGCTGCCGCTGCCGATCCCGGCCGCCGCGGTGGCCGGCCTGCAGGCGCTCGGCCGGCGCCATGGCGCGACCTTGTTCATGACGCTGACGGCCGCCTTCAGCCTGCTGCTGTCGCGTCATGCCGGCCAGGACGACATCTGCCTCGGCACGCCGATCGCCAACCGCGGCCGGGCCGAGCTCGAGCCGCTGATCGGCCTGTTCGCCAACACCGTGGTGCTGCGCACGCGGCTGGCCGGCAACCCGCGCTTCGACGCGCTGCTGGAGCAGGTGCGCGACACCACGCTGGCCGCCTACGAGCACCAGGACCTGCCGCTGGAGAAGCTGATCGAGGCGCTGAACCCGCTGCGCGATACCAGCTATTCGCCGCTGTTCCAGGCGATGATCGTGCTGCAGAACACGCCGACCGGCGTTCCGGCGGGCGGCCCCTCGACGTGCCCGGCCTCGTGCTCGAGCCGTTCGGCTTCGAGCGCTACCTGGCCAAGTTCGACCTGACGCTGGGCCTGGTCGAGACCGCCGACGGACTGCTGGCGCTGTTCGAGTACAACAGCGACCTGTTCGACGAGGCCACCATCGCGCGCATGGCCGGCCATTTCCGCCGCCTGCTCGATGCCGTCGTCGCCGCGCCCGGGCGCCGCATCGCCGAGCTGGCCATGCTGGGCGAGGCCGAGCGCGACCAGCTGCTGCACGGCTGGAACGACACTGCGCGGCCCTATCCGCAGGAAGAGAGCTGGCACCGGCTGTTCGAGCGGCAGGTCGCGCGCGACGGCGCGGCGACCGCGCTGGTGTTCGACGGCCAGCGGCTCAGCTACGCCGAGCTGAACGCGCGCGCCAACCGGCTGGCGCACTGGCTGCGCAGCCGCGGCGCCGGCCCCGAGCGGCTGGTGGCGCTGTGCCTGGAGCGTTCGCTGGAGACGGTGGTCGCCATCCTCGGCGTGCTCAAGTCCGGCGCGGCCTACCTGCCGCTCGACCCGGACCACCCGGCCGAGCGGCTGCAGGACCTGCTGGCCGACGCGGCGCCGGTGCGGGTGCTGACCCAGCAGCGCGTGCTGGCCCGCCAGCGCTGGCTGGTCGAGGCGGCGTTCTGCCTCGATGCGCAGGCGGACGAGCTGGCGGCCTGGTCCGATCTCGACCCGGTCGGGCGGACGCTGCCGGACCAGCTGGCCTACGTGATCTACACCTCCGGCTCGACCGGCCGGCCCAAGGGCGTGCAGGTCACCCACCGCAACGTGGTCAACCTGGCCTGGGCCCACCTCGAAGGCATCCATCGCCGGCTCGGCGGCGGCCGGCTGCGCGCCAGCCTCAACGCGCCCTACGTGTTCGATGCCTCGGTGGCCGAGCTGATCCTGCTGCTCGACGGCCACGCGCTCTACATCGTGCCCGAGGCGGCGCGGCTGGCGCCCGAGGCGCTCGGCGCCTTCTTCGCCGAGCATCGGCTCGACGCCTTCGATTCCAGCCCGGCCCAGCTGCGCTACCTGCTGGAGCACGGCCAGGCCGCCGCGCTGCCGCGCATCGTGCTGTTCGGCGGCGAGGCCGTCGACGCGCCGCTGTGGCAGGCGCTGCAGGCGATCGAGGGCAAGCAGTTCTTCAACGCCTACGGCCCGACCGAATGCACGGTCGACGTGGCGCTGGCCGCGCTGGCCGATTCGCCGGCCCGGCCGGTGATCGGCCGGCCGCAGGCCAACACGCGCTTCTACCTGCTCGATGCGCACTTGAACCCGGTGCCGGTCGGCGTGGCCGGCGAGCTGTACGTGGCCGGCGACGCGCTGGCGCGCGGCTACCTGAACCAGCCGGGGCTGACCGCCGAACGCTTCCTGCCCGATCCGTTCGACGCCCGGCCCGGCGGCCGCATGTACCGCAGCGGCGACGCGGCGCGCTACCTGGCCGACGGCAATCTCGAATACCTCGGCCGCGTCGACGAACAGCTGAAGGTGCGCGGCTTCCGCATCGAGGCCGGCGAGATCGAGGCGGCGCTGCTGGCGCATCCCGCCATCGGCGAGGCGGTGGTCGTGCCGGTGCGGCACGGCGCGGCCGATGCGCTGGCGGCCTACCTGGTGCGCGCGGTCGGCCACCATCCGCCGCTTCCGGCGAGCGGCGAGCGCTACCGGGTGCGCCGGCTGGCGCCGGCCGACGGCGTGCTGGCGGCGGCCTGCCGGCTGGAGCGCGACGGCGGCGCGGCGATCGGCGTCGTGAGTCTCGCGCGCGAGCTGGCGCTGCGCGACGGCGCCGGGCGCGCCTACCGGGTCCACCCGCTGGCCAGCCAGCCGCACGGCCGCGCCGAGTTCGACGCGCTGCACCGCGACGCCTGGCCGGCCTATTTCGAGGGCGCGCCGCTGCTCGGGACGCACTGGGAGGCGATGTACCGCGCCTTCCCCGAGCTGCAGATCCGTATCCAGGAAAGCTTCGACGCCACCGTCGGCGTCGGCAACGCGGTGGCGCTGCAATGGGACGGCAGCCGCGACGGCCTGCCCGACGGCTGGGACGGCGCGCTGGCGCGGGCGGTGGCCGAGCAGCGCCGCGGCCTGGCGCCCGACACCCTGGTGGTGCTGGCCGGCGTGATCGATCCGCGCCACAAGGAACGCAAGCTGGCCGGCCTGATCGTCGACGCCTTCCGGCTGCTGGCGCGGAGCCGCGGCTTCGCCCGCCTGCTGGTGGCGCTGCGCCCGATCGGCAAGACCGCCCGGCAGGAGATGGCCATCGCCGACTACGCCGAACTGCGCCGGGCCGATGGCCGGCTGGCCGACGGCTGGCTGCGGCTGCACTGCGAGGCCGGCGGCCGGGTGGTCGGCTGGAGCGAGCGCTCGCAGTACGTCGAGGGCAGCCTGGCGCAATGGGCCGGCTGGAGCGGCCGGCGCTTCGAGCGCTCCGGCCCGCAGGCGCTGGCCGATACGCTGGCGCCGGTGCAGGTGCTGCTGGAACAGGACAAGGCCTGCTACTACGACCCCTGCATCTGGGTCGAGCATCCGCTGCCGGCCGCGACCGGCGCCGGCGCGCTGCCGGACGCCGCCGAGGCGCTGGCCGCCTGGCGCCGGCTCGATCCGGCGCCGATCGAACGGCTGCTGGTGCTCGACGCCGGCGCCTTCGACGATGGCCTGGCCGACGCCGACCGCCTGCTGGCCGCGCTGGCCCCCCTGGCCGCGCCGCCGGTCGGCCCGGCCGCGGTCCGCGAGCACCTGGCCCGCAGCCTGCCGGCCTACATGATCCCGGCCCATTTCGTCTTCCTCGACCGCATGCCGCTGACGGCGACCGACAAGATCGACCGCAAGGCGCTGCCGCCGCCCGACTTCGGCCAGCCGCTGCGCGACGGCTACGCGGCGCCGGCCGACGAGGCCGGGCGCACGCTGTGCGAGATCTGGCAGGCGGTGCTGGGCCTGCCGCGCGTCGGCGTCGACGACAATTTCTTCGCGATCGGCGGCGACTCCATCCTGTCGATCCGGGTGGTCGCGCGGGCGCGCCAGGCCGGCATCGTGTTCAGCGCCAAGCAGCTGTTCGCCCACCAGACCATCGCCGCGCTGCTGCCGCACGTCGCCGCCGCCGGGCCGGCCGCGGCGCCGCAGGGGCCGGTCGAGGGCGAGCTGCCGCTGCTGCCGATCCAGCTCGATTTCTTCGCCGAGGGCAGCCCCGAGCCGCATCATTTCAACCAGTCGGCCGTGCTGACGGTGCCGGACGACTTCGACCTGGCGCTGCTGCACGACGCGGTGGCGGCGCTGCTGGCGCGGCACGACGCGCTGCGGCTGCGCTTCGCCGCGGCGGACGGCTCGTGGCGCGGCCATTACCGGCCGTTCGAGCCGGCCATGGCGGCGCAGGCGATCGGCTACCACGACCTGCGCGGCCTGGCGGAGGAGGCGCGGCTGGCGGCGCTGGCCGCGCGCGGCCGGGCGGAGCAGGCCGGCCTGTCGCTGGCCGACGGGCCGCTGCTGCGCGCGGTCTGGTTCGACGCCGACGGCGGCCGTGGCCGGCTGTTGCTGGCCATCCATCACCTGGCGGTCGACGGCGTGTCCTGGCGCATCCTGCTGAAGGACCTGGAGCAGTGCCTGCAGCAGCGCCGCCGGGGCGGCGGCGCGCTGCGGCTGGAGGACAAGGGCGCGTCGGGCCAGCAGTGGGGCCGCTTCCTGCGCCGCCATGCCGCCAGCCGCGCGCTGCAGCGCGAACGGTCGTACTGGCTCGAGACGCTGGCGCAGCCGGTCGACCCGCTGCCGGCCGGGCAGCAGGCCGCCGACGACAGCATGGCCGCCACCGCCACGCTGCCGCTGGCGCTGTCGGCCGACGACACCCAGGCGCTGCTGACGCGCTGCCAGCCGGCCTACGGCACCCGCATCAACGACCTGCTGCTGGCCGGCCTGATGCTGGGGCTGCGCCGCTGGGCCGGCATCCGCCGTTTCCGCGTGCTGCTGGAAGGCCACGGCCGCGAGGAGCTGGGCGAGGCGATCGACCTGAGCGAGACGGTCGGCTGGTTCACCAGCGCCTACCCGGTCCGGCTCGACATCGGCGACGGCGGGACGGCCGAGGCGATCCTGGCGGTCAAGGAGCAGCTGCGCACGGTGCCGGCCCAGGGCATCGGCTTCGGCATCCTGCGCCGGCTGGCCGAGCCGCGGCTGGCCGCCGACGAGCCGGCCGCGCTGGTGTTCAACTACCTCGGCCAGTTCGACGGCAGCGCCGGCGCCGAGCCGGCGCTGCGGCCGGTGGCCGAATTCGCCGGCGAGCCGGTCAGCCCGCGCCACCCGCGCAGCCATGCGCTGGGCCTGAACGGCGGCGTGCGCGACGGCTGCCTGCGGATGACGCTCGACTACAACGGCCTGCGCCACGACCGGGCGCAGATGGCGGCGCTGGCCGCGGCGATCGAGGCCGGCTGGCGCGACGTCATCGCCCGCTGCCTGGCCCAGCCCGCCGCGCCGGCCGAATTCGCCGCGCGCGAGCTGGTCGCCGGCCCGGCGCCGCTGCTGCCCAACGCCTATGAATTCCTCAAGCGGCTGGACCTGAACCACTGGAACGCTTCCGACCTGTTCGAACTCGACGGCGGCTTCGCCGCGCCGCTGGTGCTGCGCGCGCTGGCCCAGCTGCTGGAACAGCACGACGGCCTGCGCTGCGTGCTGGAGCAGGCCGACGGCCGCTGGCGCCAGCGCTTCCAGCTGCCGAGCCGGATGGCGCCGTGGTGGGAGGAGGTCGACCTGGCCGGCATACCCGACGCCGGGGTGCGCGATTGCATCGAGTCGATCTGCACGGTGCGGCAGGCCGCGCTCGATATCCGCCGGATCGCCTTCCGCGCCGTTTATTTCAACCTCGGCGCGGGCCGCAAGCCGCGCCTGCTGCTGGTCGTCCACCACCTGTTGATCGACCGCTTCGGCTGCGAGATCCTGGTCGAGGACCTGCGCCGGGCCTGCCTCGCGCTGGCGGCCGGCCAGGTGCCGGCGCTGCCGCCCAAGACCACCTCGATGAAGGCGCTGGCCGAGGCCTGGCAGGCGCGCGCGCAGGAGCCCGAAGTGGTCGCCGACCTGGCCTGGTGGCGCGACCGGCGCTGGGAACGGTTCCGGCCGCTGCCGCCGGAGACGCGGCCGCAGGCACTGGCACCCGACCGCGGCGTGGCCGAGATCGGCACGGTGAGCGATGCGCTGACGGCGGCGGAGACGCGCGAGCTGGAAGCGGCGCTGGCCCGCCATCCGGGCCTGGGCCTGGCCGAGGTGACGACCTGCGCGCTGGTGTTCGCCTACGGCCGCTGGACCGGCTCGCCCGCGTTGCATCTCTTGAGCGGCAACAACGGCCGCACGGTGGACTTCGACGAGGGCATCGACCTGTCGCGCACGGTCGGCTGGTGCATGCACTACACCCGGCTGCCGCTCGACCTGACCGGCTGCGCGGACGTGGCCGAGGCGCTCGGGGCGGTCCGCCGGCAGATGGAGGCGCAGCGCGGCCGCGAACCGCACTACGGCCTGCTGCGCTACCTGCACGACGATCCGCAGGTGCGCGCGCAGATGGAGGCGCTGCCGGAGGCGCAGCTCGAATTCATCTTCGTGCCGGCCCATGTCCGCCAGGCCGACGGCGGCCGCCCGGCGGGCCTGGCGCCGGCGGCCGAGTCGCGCGGGCCGGACGAGGGGCCGATGCGGGCGCGCTTCCGGCCGTTCGGCAGCGCCGCGGTGCACCAGGGCCGGCTCGGCGTGCGCTGGAGTTACTGCCGCTGCATGTACGGCGAGCGGACCATGGCGGATTTCGCCGCCGAGTGCGTCGCCGCGCTGCGCCTGATCGCCGCCGCGCTGTCCGCGCCTGCGATCGAGCCGGCGACCGAATCCGCCGGGACGCAGCCATGACGCCGAACCGGCCATTGCGCTGCGTGCTGATCGGCGAGACCACGCTGCCGCAGGCCTGCGCCGAACTGCTGCTGGAACGCGGCCATGCCGTCGCCGCGCTGGTGTCGCGCGAGCCGCGGCTGCGGCAGTGGGCGCAGCGGCACGGCATCGCCTGCGCGGCCGAGCCGGCGGCGCTACTGCCGCTGCTGGCCGGCCAGCCGTTCGACTGCCTGTTCAGCATCGTCAACCCGGCCATCCTCGGCCCCGAACTGCTGGCTGCGCCGCGCCGGCTGGCCGCCAACTACCACGACGGGCCGCTGCCGCGCTACGCCGGCACCCACGCCACCTCCTGGGCGCTGATCCACGGCGAGCGCCGCCATGCCGTCACCTGGCACGCGATGACGCAGCGGGTCGATGCCGGCGAGCTGCTGCAGCAGGTCTGGTTCGACCTCGCCGCGAGCGAGACGGCGCTGAGCCTGAACGCCAAGTGCTACGACGCGGCGCTGGGCGGCTTCGCCGCGCTGGTCGAGGCGCTGGAGCGCGGTTCCTTGCGGCGGCAGGCGCAGGCCGCGGACCGGCGCAGCTTCTTCGCCGCCGACCGCCGGCCCGAGGCCGGCGGCTGCCTGGACTGGCGCCAGCCGGCCGAGCGGCTGTCGGCCTTGGTGCGCGCCTTGCAGTTCGGCGCCTACCCGAACCCGCTCGGCACGGCCAAGATCGCCCACGCCGGCGGCTTCGCCAGCGTCGCCGCGCTGGAGGTGCTCGATGGCGCCAGCGGCCGGCCGCCCGGCACGGTGCTGTCGCAGTCGGCCGACGCCCTGGTGGTGGCGACCGCGACGCGCGACGTCCGGCTCGGCGGCTTCTCGACCCTCGAAGGGCGGCCGCTGCCGGCGGCCGAAGTGCCGGTGGGGCAGGGCGGCACGCTGGCCGTCCTGGACGGCGAGCGGGCCGAATGGCTCGGTCGGCGCCAGTCCGAGCTGTGCCGGCACGAGCCGTTCTGGACCTCGCAGCTGCAGCATGCCGTGCCGTTCGACCTGCCGCATGCGGCGGCCGGCGCCGCAGCCGACCGCCGCGTGCTGCCGGTCGCGCTGCCGGCCGGCCGGCCGCACGACCTGGCGGCGCTGCTGACCGCCTATGCCGCCTGCCTCGCCCGCATCGGCCGCACGGCCGAGGTCGACCTGGCCCATGCCGGGCCGGATTCGAGCGATGCGCAGGACGGCCTCGGCGCGTTCTTCGCACCGTTGCTGCCGCTGCGGCTGCGGATCGACCTGCGGCAGGGCCTGGCGCCGAACCGCGCGGCCGTGGCCGAGCGGCTGGCGCTGCTGCGCCGGCACGGCGGCCATGCGCGCGACCTGCTGCAGCGCCAGCCGGCCCTGCGCCAAGTCGTCGCGGCGCAGGATTGGCCGCTGCGGGTGGAGATCGTCGATCCGGCCGAACTGGTGGCCGCTGTACCGGCCGGCCGGCGCGAGGGCCGCTGGCGGCTCTGCCTGCAGCTCGCCGCCGACGGCAACGGCGGCCGCTGGCTGTACGACGCCGGCACGCTCGCGGCCGCGCGGGTGGCGGCGCTGTCGGCGCAATGGCTGGCGCTGTACGCCGCGATGTCGGCCGATGCCGGGCGGCCGCTGGGCGATCACGACCTGCTGGCGGCGGGCGAGCGCCGGCGGCTGCTGGCCGACTGGAACGCCACGGCGCGGCCTTATCCGCGCGAGGCCAGGCTGGCGACGTTGTTCGAGGCACAGGCGGCGCGTACGCCCGAGTTGCCGGCGGTGGTCGCCGCCGACGGCACGCTGAGCTACGCCGGGCTCGACGCGCGCGCCAACCGGCTGGCGCATGCGCTGCGCCGCCGCGGCGTCGGCCCCGACGTGCTGGTCGGCCTGAGCCTGCCGCCCTCGCTCGACCTGGCGGTCGCGCTGCTGGCGATCCTCAAGGCCGGCGGCGCTTACCTGCCGCTCGATCCCGAGCTGCCGGACCAGCGGCTGGCCTATCTGCTCGACGACGCCGCACCGGCGCTGATCCTGCGTCGAAGCGGCCAGGCTGCTTTGCTCGAAGGCATCACGGTGCTGGCGCTCGATCGGCTGGAAGCAGAACTGGCCTGTTGCCCGACCGATCCGCCGCCCCTCACGACCCGGGCCGATCACCTGGCCTACGTCATGTACACCTCGGGCTCGACCGGCCAGCCCAAGGGCGTGCAGGTGACCCAGCGCAACGTCAGCCGGCTGGTCTGCAACAGCGACTACTTCGCGCTCGGTCCCGGCCAGCGCGTGCTGCACCTGGCGCCGCTGGCCTTCGACGCCTCGACCTTCGAAATCTGGGCGCCGCTGCTCAACGGCGCGACGCTGGTCCTGCCGCCACCGGGCTCGCGTTCGCTCGAACGGATCGGCGAACTGATCACCGGCATCGACACGCTGTGGCTGACCGCCGCGCTGTTCAACCAGCTGGTCGAACACCAGCTGCCGCAGCTGGCCACGGTGGGCCACCTGCTGGCGGGGGCGAGGCGCTGTCGGTGCCGCACGTGCGCAAGTTCCTCGCCGCCGGCGGCATGCTCAGCAACGGCTATGGCCCGACCGAGTGCACCACCTTTTCCTGCGTCCATGCATTACCGGCGGATGTCGGCTTCGATACTTCGGTGCCGATCGGCCGGCCGATCGCCAACGGCCAGGCCTACATCCTCGACGACCGCTTCGAGCCGGTGCCGGTCGAGGTGGCCGGCGAGCTGTACATCGCCGGCGACGGCCTGGCGCGCGGCTACCTGAACCGGCCGGACCTGACGGCCGAGCGCTTCCTGCCGTGCCCGTTCGGCCAGCCTGGCGCGCGCATGTACCGGACCGGCGACCTTGCGCGCTACGTGCCGAATGGCGAGATCGAGTACCTGGGCCGGATCGACCGCCAGGTGAAGATCCGCGGCCTGCGCATCGAGCCGGGCGAGATCGAGGCGGCGCTGCTGGCGCAGGGCGAGATCAGCGAAGCGGCCGTGCTGGCACGCGAGGACGAACCCGGCGACAAGCGGCTGGTGGCCTACCTGGTGCCGCAGCCGGGCCGGCAAGTCCCGGCCGCGGCCGAGTTGCGCAGCCGGCTGCAGCAGACGCTGCCCGACTACATGGTTCCTGCCCACTACGTGTCGCTCGACGCGCTGCCGCTGACCGCCAACGGCAAGCTCGACCGCAACGCGCTGCCGGCGCCGCAACGCCGGCGCGGCGAGGCCGGCTACGTCGCGCCGCGCAACGAGACCGAAGCGGTGCTGGCGCGGCTGTGGGCCGAGGTGCTGAAGCTCGAACGCGTCGGTGTGCACGACGACTTCTTCGCGCTCGGCGGCCATTCGCTGCTGGCTTTGTCGCTGGCGGTCCGGCTGCGTGCCGTGCTGCCCGGCGAATGGCAGATGCTGTCGCTGTTCGAGTGCCCGACGGTGGCGCAACTGGCCCGCCGCATCGACCCCGGCGCGGAACGCGCGCCGGCGGCCCGCGAGCGCAGCTGGACGCTGCTCGACGACAACCTGGCGAGGCTCGACGGCGCGACCGCGACGGCGGCGCACGACGTCGTCCTGATCCCGGGCGCCGGCGGCAGCGCCGAGGTGTTCAACGGCCTGGCGCGGCGCCTGCCGGCGTCGGTCCGGGTGTTCGCGCTGCACCACGACGGCATCGACAACGAACGGCCGCCGCTGGACAGCCTGGCCGCGATGGCCGAGCGCTACGCGGCCCAGCTGCTGCGCCGCTGCGCCGGCCCCGTCACCCTGGTCGGCTACTGCGTCGGCGGCCTGATCGGCCTGGAGCTGGCGCGGCTGCTGCACCGGCACGGCCGTGCCGACCTGCGGCTGTGCTTCGTCGACACCCCCGTCGTTCCATTGGGCCAGCCGCCGGCGCCGTTCTGCGAGGAACGGCTGCGGCGCGAGTTCTTCAAGGCGATCTGCGAGACCTATGCGCGCGGCGCGGCGCCGCCGGCCGCTGCCTTCGACGCGCTCGGGCTGGAGGCCTGCATCGACCTGGCGATCGGTGCGATGGAACTGGCCGGCGGCCATGAACGCGACATCTGGCGCGCCATCCTGCGCCAGCGCTACCTGGCCGAGCGCTGCCACGTGCTGGCGACCCGGCGCTACTGGCAGGAGCGCGCCGCGGCACGGCTGGCCCTGGGCCACTGGGCCGACGGCAGCCCGGCCTGGCCGGCGCGGATCGTCCAGAGCACGGAATTCGCCGCGGCCGGCAACAGCTGGCTCGGCAGCCGCTACGGCGAGCTCGCCGTCGAGACCCGGCCGGCGCGCCATCTCGCGATCCTGCAGGAACACGAGGCCGCCATCGCCCGCTCGATCGTCCGCCTCATCGAAGACAGCCCGGCCATGCCGGCGCAGGCCGCAGCCGCCGAGCTGCCGGCGCACTCACTCTAGGAAATCATGAAAGTCATCCATCACCTGATCCGCCAATCCTGGCCGCTGATGCTGCTGGCGGCGCTGGCCGGACTCGTCAACGGCGCCAGCGGCGCCAGCCTCGCCAAGACCATCGGCGACGGCGTGTCGGCCCAGGGCGCGGCCGCCGGGCTGGGCGGCCGCTTCGCCTGGCTGTGCGCCGCCTTCTTCGCCACCAAGCTGCTGTCCGAGCTGGTGCTGATCCACCTGACCCAGGACGCGGTCCACCGCCTGCGCGTGGCGCTGAGCCGCAAGCTGCTGGCCACCCCGGTGCGCAAGCTGCAGGCGCTGGGCCACGCCGAGCTGCTGGCGATCATGACCAACGACATCAACCTGCTGGTGCAGGCCTTCCAGATGCTGCCGCAGGTGTTCGGCAACCTGGCCGTGGTGGCCGGCTGCATGGCCTGGATGGCCTGGCTGTCGTGGCCGCTGGCGCTGGCCGCCGCGCTGCTGCTGGGCGTTGGCCTCGCGATCTACCACGTCGCCGAATACGTGCCGCTGCGCTACATGTACCGGCTGCGCGAACAGATGGGCCGGCTCTACCAGGATTTCCGCGACCTGATCGAGGGCAGCCGCGAGCTGCAGCTCAATGCGCGCAAGGGCGAGCAGTTCGTCGCCGAGGTGGTGGTGCCCGATTCGCAGGGGTTCAAGCGGCTCTACCTGGCCTCGATGGGCATCTATTCGCTGATCGCCAACCTCAACAACATCCTGTTCTACGGCCTGATCGGCGCGGTGGTGTTCGCCGCGCCGCTGTGGATCGCGGCCGAGCCGGCGGTGCTGACCGCCTTCGCGCTGATCCTGCTGTTCCTGATCAAGCCGATCAACGACATGCTGTACGCGCTGCCGGTGATCCGCCAGGCCGGCGTGGCGCTGGACAAGATCGCCCAGCTCGAGGGCGACCTCGACGCCGCCGCGCCGCCGCCCGCCGCGCCGGCCTTCGAGCGCCGCGGCGGGCCGCTGCTGGCGCTGCGCCAGGTGGTGCACCACTACCCCGGCCCGACCGAGGACCGCCAGTTCATGCTCGGCCCGATCGACCTCGCCATCGAGCGCGGCGAGATCGTCTTCATCGTCGGCGGCAACGGCAGCGGCAAGACCACGCTGGCCATGCTGATCCTGGGCCTGTATCCGCCCGAACGCGGGTCGATCGCGCTCGACGGCCAGGAAGTGACGGCCGCCAACCTGGCGCACTACCGCCAGCACTTTTCGGCGGTGTTCGCCGATTTCCACCTGTTCGAGCAGTTGCTGGAAGCCGGCCAGCCCGAGCTGCAGGCGCGTGCCATGCATTACCTCGACAAGCTCGGCATGGCGCACAAGGTGCAGGTTGCCGACGGCAAGTTCTCCACCGTCGCGCTGTCCAGCGGCCAGCGCAAGCGGCTGGCGCTGGTGTCGGCCTACCTCGAGGACCGGCCGATCTACCTGTTCGACGAATGGGCGGCCGACCAGGACCCGGCCTTCAAGCGGGTGTTCTACACCGAGCTGTTGCCCGAGCTGAAGCGGCGCGGCAAGACGGTGCTGATCGTCAGCCACGACGACGCCTACTTCGCCTGCGCCGACCGCATCGTCAAGCTCGAGGACGGCCAGCTCAAGCAGGCGCAGCGCCAGCCGGAGGAGGATCTCTGTGTCTGATCCGGCCGAAATCCGCCTGCCGGTGCTGGTGGTCGGCGCCGGTCCGGCCGGCCTCGCGGCCGCGGCGCTGCTGGCCCGCCACGGCGTCGAGGTGCTGGCGATCAGCCGCCATCCCGGCGTGGCCAATACGCCGCGCGCCCACATCACCAATCAGCGCACGCTCGAAGTGCTGCGCGACCTCGGCCTGGAGGACCGCGCCCGCGCCGCGGCCACGCCGAGCCGGCTGATGCGCAACACGGTCTGGGCCACCACGCTGGCCGGCATGGAGCTGGCGCGGCTCGATTCCTGGGGCGCCGGCGAGGCGCGCCGGGCCGACTACGCCGCCGCCAGCCCGTGCGAGCTGTGCAACCTGCCGCAGCATCGGCTCGAACCGATCCTGCTCGACGCCGCGCGCAGCCACGGCGCGCGCGTGCTGTTCGACACCGAGCTGGTCCGCATCGAGCAGGCCCCGGACGGCGTGACGGCCGAGCTGGTCGACCGCCGCGACGGCCGCCGCATCCGCGTGCGCGCCGACTATGCGATCGGCGCCGACGGCGGCAACAGCACGGTCGCGGCGCAGGCGGGTTTCGAACTGGAGGGCGAGACCGGGCTGGCCCATTTCGTCAGCTGCTGGATCGAGGCGGACCTGGCGCAGTACTGCGCCCACCGGCCCGGCGCGCTCTACTGGCTGGTGCAGCCGGACGAGCGGCGCGGCCTGTGCGACGGCGCGCTGGTGTGCGTGAAGCCTTGGAACGAGTGGGTGCTGGTGTTCCTCTACGCGCCGGCGGCCGGCGAGCCGGATTTGAGCGAGACGGCGCTGGCCGAGCGCGCGCGCATCGTGATCGGCGACGCCGGCCTGCCGATCCGCATCAAGTCGGCCAACACCTGGCAGGTGAACCGCATGGTGGCCACGGCGATGCGGCGGGGCCGGATCTTCCTGGCCGGCGACGCCGCCCACCGCCATCCGCCCACCAACGGCCTGGGCAGCAATACCGCGATCCAGGACAGCTACAACCTGGCCTGGAAGCTGGCCATGGTGCTGCAGGACCGGGCCGGCGCCGACCTGCTGGACAGCTACGACGCGGAGCGGCGACCGGTCGCGCGCCAGGTGGTCGAGCGCGCGATCAAGTCGCAGCACGAGATGGCGCCGGTGTTCGAGGCGCTGGGCTTCTGGCACGGCCAGCCGGCCGAGGACAGCCGCCGCAACCTGGCCGAGCTGGAATCCGATACCGCGCGCGGCCGCGAACGGCGGGCGACGCTGGCGGCCGCGGTGGCGCTGCAGAACTACCAGTTCAACGGCCACGGGGTCGAGCTGGGCCAGGTCTATGCCTCGTCCGCCGTCGTCCGCGGCGAGGCGCGGCCCGAGCCGGCCGAACGCGACCCGGAGCTGTACTACCAGCCAACGACCTTCCCCGGCGCCTGCTTGCCGCACGCCTGGCTCGAGCGCGCCGGCACGCGGCTGTCGACGCTCGACCTGGCCGGGCAGGGACGCTTCAGCCTGCTGGTCGGCCCGGCCGGGGAAGCCTGGCGGGATGCGGCGGAGCGGGTGAGGGCGGCGTTGGGCATCGCGCTCGACTGCCATGCGATCGGGCCTGGCTGCGAGCTCGCCGATGCGGACGGTGCGTGGCGGCGGCTGCGCGGCATCGACGATTCGGGTTGCCTGCTGGTCCGGCCGGACCGTCATGTCGCCTGGCGCGCGGCGTCCGCCGGCGTGGGCGCCGCGGACCGGCTGCTGGCCGCCGTGCAGGCCGTCCTGGCGCGCTAGCTCGGGATTTATCCTGAACGTGAGGCGCCCTTCCTTCTCCCGCGCGCGGGCGGCAGTCCAAGTTGCCCGGTCTCGGAAGAAGGTGGCCCGGAGGGCCGGGTGAGGGCGGGTTCAGCAAACCACGGCACGCGCCCTGCGCCGGGGGCACCTCACGCCGGGCAACCCTGCTGCGCCTGGATCTCCTGCAACACGCAGGCCTCGCGCAGGTACTGCTTGAGCACGTCGTTCTCCCACGGCTTGAACAGGAACTTCTGCACCGCGCCTTCGTTGATCGCCAGGCTCAGCGCATCGACCTGGGCGTGGCCGGTCAGGATCATGCGGACGGTCAGCGGGTAGAGCTGCTTCACCTGGCGCAGCAGCGTCACGCCGCGCACGCCCTGCATCAGGTCGGTCAGCACCACGCTGACCGGCTCGCGCGCCATCCGCTCCAGCGCCTCCTCCGGCCGGCTGGCGGTCAGGATGCGGTAGCCCTCGCTGCGCAGGCTGCGCTGCAGCGCGCGCAGCACCTGCACCTCGTCGTCGACCAGCAGCACGGTGCGGCTGGCGTGCTCGGGCAGCAGCTGGCGCGGCGGCTGGCGGGTCTGCAGCGATTCGGCGATCTGCGCGGCGGCGGCCGGCTGGCTGAACAGGAAGCCCTGCACCACCTGGCAGTGGTGGCGCAGCAGGAAGGCCGCCTGCGCCTCGGTCTCCACGCCTTCGGCCACCACCTGCTTCTGCAGGTCGCGGGCGATCGAGATCACCGCGCGCACGATCGAGGCGCTGTCGGCGTCGATCGCCAGGTCGCGGATGAAGGCCTGGTCGATCTTGATCTTGTGGATCGGCAGCCGCTTCAGGTAGCCCAGCGAGGAATAGCCGGTGCCGAAGTCGTCGACCGCCAGCGTGATGCCCAGCTCCGCCAGCTGGCGCAGCAGGCGGTCGGCCCGCTCGCATTCGACCAGGGTGCTCTCGGTCAGCTCGAATTCCAGCCGCTCGCCGGACCAGCCGCTACGGGCCAGGATGCCGCGCATGTCGGCCAGCAGCCCGGCATGCGAAAGCTGGCGCGGCGACAGGTTGACCGCGATGCGCGGCGGCGCGATGCCGGCTTGCTGCCACTCGGCCATCTGCCGGCAGGCCTGCTCGATCACCCAGTTGCCCAGCGGGATGATCAGGCCGCTGCGCTCGGCCGCCGGGATGAAGCGGGCCGGCGCGATCAGGCCGCGCTCGGCGTGGCGCCAGCGCAGCAGCGCTTCGGCGCCGGCGGCGGCGCCCGAGCACAGGTCGACCGCCAGCTGGTAGTGCAGCTCGAAATCGCCGTGTTCCAGCGCGCGCCGCAGCTCGGCCTCCAGGCTCAGCGTCTCGCGCGCGCGTTGCAGCAGCGGCTGGGAGAACAGGCCGATCCGGTTGCGGCCGCCCTGCTTGGCGTGGTGCAGCGCGAGGCAGGCGTGGGCCAGCAACTGCTCGGCGTGGCCGCCCTCGCGCGTGGCCTGGGCGATGCCGATGCAGCAGGTGACGAACACCTCCTGGCCGTCGTCGAGCTCGAACGGTTCGGTCATGCCCAACTGCAGCCGCTCGGCGAAGGCCTGCGCGGCGTCCTCCTGCATCGGGCCGTTCAGGACCACGGCGAACTCGACGCCGTCGAGCCGGGCGACCATGTCCTGCTCGCGCACCAGGCCGCGGATGCGGCCGGCGATGGCGTTGAGCAGGCGATCGCCGGTGGCGTGGCCGAGCGCGTCGTTGATCAGGTGGAAGCCGTCGACGCGCAGCGCCAGCACGGCGCCGACCCGCTGGCCGGCGTCGCCCTCGCTCAGGCTCCAGCGCAGGCGTTCCACCAGCAGCGCCTGGCTGGGCAGGCCGGTGAGCCGGTCGTGGCTGTTTTCGCCCTTGAGCGCGCGCAGCGGAAAAGGCCGCGCGCTGCCGGGCGGCAAACTGGATTCGAGCATGGTTTCCTCCTGCCCCCGCCGCTGGCGGGTGCGTCGACCGCGTGGTTGACCAGGGGCTGCTTTTTCTTCGATACGGCACGCTGGCGGTGCCGTCGTGGCTTCTTGTGCACCCAGCCTAGGCCATGACCGCCCCGCCTGTCCGGCACGCCGGGCGGATGGATCGCCGCCGCGGGCCGTCGGCCGGCCTGCGCCGTCCGGCGCGAAGGCCGCAGGCGCAAGGCATGCCGGCCCGGGGCGGTCGCCTCGATGCAGCAATATTTTCGATGAATGGCGGCACTGCGGCGGGCGGGACGGCCGCGATGGCGAGCGCGCCCGAGCGGGTGCAAGACGCGTCGCGGCGGCGTATCCTGCGCGCCCTTTCGCCGCGTCCGAATCCCGTTCATGCGCCTTCTTTCCCTGCTCCTGAGCGGCCTGCTCATGCTGGCCGCCGGCCCGGCGCACGCCGCGGCCGAAACAGCCCGCCAGGCCGCCGAGCGCGATCTGCAGGCGATCCATGCGCTGCTGGTCGAGGCCCATCCGGGCCAGCTCGACCGCGGCACGGCCGAAGGGCGCGCCTTCGCCGACTGGCTCGAACGCGGCCTGGCCGAATCGCGCGCCCGGCTGGAGCAGGTCGAAAGCCCGGAAGATCAGCTCGCCCTGGTGCGCTTCTACCTGGCCGGATTCCGCGACGGCCACCTGCAGGCCTGGGGCAAGCCGGCCGAACGGCCCTGGCGCTGGGCCGGCTTCGTCGCCGAATGGCGGCCGGACGGCTTCACGGTCGCCCGCCGGGCCGAGCGGTGGCCGGTCGAGTTGCCGCCGCCCGGCGCCCGGCTGCTGCGCTGCGACGGGCAGGCGGTCGCCGCGCTGATCGAGCGCGAGATCGCACCCTTCCTCGACCGCCGCACCGAGCTGCCCGGCGTGCAGTCGGAGCTGCTGAGCGCGCTGACCGTCGATTCGCCGAATGCGGCGCTGCTGCGGCGGCGCGACGTCCGGTCGTGCGAGCTGCGGCTGCCGGACGGCGGCGAGAAGTCCTATGCGCTGCATTGGCAGGCCGACGGCGACGGCCTGTTCCGGGCGCTGGCGCGGCCGCGCGCGCAGCAGGGCGTCGAGCAGATCCGGCCCGGCGTGTACTGGGCGACGGTCAACGATTTCCAGCCCGACGCGGCGGCGCTGGTGCGCTACGAGGCGATGCTGGCGGCGCTGCACCGGCTGCCGGCGCAGGCGACCGTGGTGCTCGACGCGCGGCAGAACAACGGCGGCAACGGCCAGTTCGGCTTCCGCATCGCGCAGGCGCTGCGAGGGCCGGCCGGCCAGGACCGGGCTGCGCCGGCCCCGGCCGGGCTGCCCTACGCCGAATGGCGCGTGTCGGCCTTCGCCGCCGGCGTGCTGGACGGGCGGGCGGCACAGATGGGTGCGCTGCTGCCGGCCGACGACCTGTCGCTGCGGCTGGTGCAGGACCTGCAGCGCCGCATGCAGGCCGCGCTGCGGTCCGGCGAGGCCTGGCTGCGCCAGGTCGTACCGGCGGCTGCGGCGACGGCGACGGCGGCCGCGGCGCAGCCGGCCCGGGCGGTGCCGTTCGAGGGCCGCATCGTGCTGCTGACCGACAGCCGCTGCGCCAGCTCCTGCCTCGATTTCGCCGACGAAGTGCTGCGCCTGCCGCGGGTGATCCACGCCGGCCATCCGACCAGCGGCGACACCGCCTATATCGACATCGGCACCTACACGCTGCCCAGCGGCCTGCAGATGTGGCTGCCGCTCAAGGTCTGGCGCCACCGCGCGCGCGGCGCCAACCAGGGCCATGTGCCGGCCCGGCTCTACCCGGGCGACCTGGCCGACACGCCGGCCTTGCAGCGCTGGGTGCTCGACGAAGTCCTGAACTGGCGCGGGCTAGTGCCAGGCGCCGAGGATCAGGCCCATCAGCGTATAGGTGAGCAGCTGGTAGCCGCCGTTGATCAGCCACAGCTTGAGCGGCCGCCGCTCGAACAGGTAGATCACGCCCAGCGACATGCACACCCAGCCCAGGCCCGCCGCCGCGCCGGCGAAGGCGCCGAAGGCCGGCGTGGCCTTGGGGCCGATGAAGGCGGCCAGGTTGAAGGCCATCACCAGCGTGCAGGCGAAGGACAGGCCGAACACCCTGGCCATGTCGGCCTGGCGGATCTCGGCCTCGTCCAGCCGCGCCTCGCGCAGCCAGGCGCGGGCGAACAGGATGGGCGAATACCACACGCCGCCGATGACGAAGCTGACCAGTGCCGCCACCGCGATGGCGGCATAATTCAGTTGGGACGGGTCCATCTCGGTGCTCTCCTGGCAAGGGGTCGAAGGCCGGGCGGGGCCGCCCGGCAGGCCCCAAGCTAGGCAGCGCCCGCCGTCCCGGCAACGCCATCCCGACCCGAACCGGACATCCGCTTGCCCAAGCCCGATTTCCTGCGCCTGAAACCGCCCGCCGGCGTCGGCTTCGACGACCGGCCGCTGATGGCCGTCGGCATTCCCGGCTTCGGCGTCTCGATCCCCTTCCTGACCGGGCTGTACGGCCCGCTGCGACCGGGCCAGGCAGCGTTCTGGCTCGGCTTCGGCTGGTTCGTCGCGCTGGCCGCCGCCATCTGGCTCGGCAACCGCTGGCTGCTGTTCAAGCAGCGCGAGCATTTCGACTGGTTCGGCAACCCGGTGCGCAAGCTCTCGATGCTGGTGGCGGCCAACGTGCTGTACACCGCGCCGCTGACGGTGGCCTGGCTGTACGGCTGGTACGCGCTGGCCGGCCTGCCGGCCGACGGCGCGGCGATCCGGGTGGTGGCGCTGACCAACGTCATCTGCGTGGTGTTCGTCACCCACGCCTACGAGACGGTGTTCCTGATCCGCGAGCGCGAGGCCGACCTCTTGCGCGTCGAGCGGCTCGAGCGCAGCCGCGCCGAGGCCGAGCTGGCCGGCCTCAAGGCCCAGGTCGATCCGCACTTCCTGTTCAACAGCCTCAATACCCTGGGCCACCTGATCCCGCATGCGCCCGAACGGGCGCGGGCCTTCTGCGACGGGCTGGCCGAGGTCTACCGCTACGTGCTGGCCAGCCGCGACCGCGACCTGGTGCTGCTGGACGAGGAGCTGGCCTTCGTCCGCACCTATTTCGACCTGCTGGCGCTGCGCTTCGGCGCGGCGATCCGGCTCGAACTCGACCCGGCGCTGGAGACCGAGGCCGGCCGCTGGCTGGTGCCGCCGCTGGCGCTGCAGACGCTGCTGGAGAACGCGGTCAAGCACAACCAGCTGGCCGAGGCCGCGCCGCTGGCCTTCCGGCTGGACTGGGCCGGCGGCGCGGTGCGGGCGGAGAACCCGGTGCGGCCGCGCCGCAGCCTGCGTCCCTCCTCGGGCCTGGGCCTGGCCAATCTCGACGAGCGCTGCCGGCTGGCGCTGGGGCGCGGCATCGCGGTCGAGCACGATGCCGCGGCGTTCCGGGTGGCGGTGCCGGTCGCGCTGCCGGGGCAGCGAGTCCCACCGGGCCGGGGCCGCCTACAATGACCGCGAAGCCGGCCGGCCCGCGGCCGGCGGCAAGCTCGGGAAAACCATGAGGCTCTTCATCGCCGAAGACGAACCGCCCGCGCGCGAGCGCCTGGTCGAGACCATCGGCCGGGTGGCGCCCGAGGCCCGGGTGGTCGGCTGGGCCGCCTCGGTCGGCGAGACGGCGGCCTGGCTCGGCTGCCACGACGCGCCCGACCTGCTGCTGCTCGACATCCAGCTGGCCGACGGCCTGTCGCTCGAGCTGTTCCGCGACGGCGGGCCGGCCTGCCCGGCCATCTTCACCACCGCCTACGACGAATTCGTGCTCGAGGCGCTGCGCGGCAACGCCATCGACTACCTGCTCAAGCCGATCGGCGACGCGGCGCTGGCGGCGGCCTTCGCCAAGTACGCGCGGCTGCGCCGCCACTTCTCGGCCGATTTCGGCCGCCTGCTGGCCAGCCTGGGCGGCGGTGCGAGCGCGAGCCGTCACCGCCAGCGGCTGGTGGTGCGCAAGGGCAGCGATTTCGTCACCGTGCCGGTCGAGCAGGCGGCCTATTTCATCTCGGCCGACAAGCTCACCTTCCTGGTCGGCTGCGACGGCGTGCGCTACCTGGTGGACCGGCCGCTGGCCGAGATCGAGGCCGAGCTCGACCCGGCGCATTTCTTCCGCGCCAACCGGCAGTACCTGGTGGCGGCCCGCGCCGTCGCCCGCTTCCGCCCGGTCGGCAAGGGCCGGCTCGAACTGGCGCTGGCGCCCAAGGCCGACGCGGCGGTGCTGGTCAGCCAGGAGCGTGCCGGGGCGTTCCGGTCGTGGATCGGGCAGTGAGCCGGCAAGCGCTTCGGCCGGGGGCTGCGGCGAGTCCGTTCGGCGGATGGCGCGGCTGCTGCGATGGGGGGTCTTGAAAAGCGGAACGGGGATCGCATCTTGTCCATGCGGGTGCTCGATGGAGGCCCGCAGACCAACCTTATCGCTTGATTTTCAAAGGATATGATCATGCACAGCTACGACTTCACCCCCCTCTACCGTTCCGCCATCGGCTACGACCGCCTGGCCCGGATGTTCGACGAAGCGCTGCGCAGCGATGCCCAGCCCAGCTACCCGCCCTACAACGTCGAGCTGCTGGCCGAAGACCAGTACCGCATCTCGATGGCGGTGGCCGGCTTCGAGCGCGCCGAGCTGGAGATCGAGACCGAGGGCGACACCCTGCGCGTCGCCGGCCGCAAGCAGCGCGCCGAGAACGCGCCCAAGTCGACCTTCCTGCACCGCGGCATCGCCACGCGCGATTTCGAGCACCGCTTCCGCCTGGCCGACCACGTCAAGGTGGTGGGCGCCTCGCTCGACAACGGCCTGCTCAACATCGCCCTGGTGCGCGAAGTGCCCGAGGCGCTGAAGCCGCGCAAGATCGCCATCGACGGCGACAACGTCCACCTGCTCGAGCGCCGCGTCGCCTGACGCAGCCGCCAGCAGCCAATGAAAAAGGCCGGGAGTTTCCCGGCCTTCTTCATATGCCGCGTTGGCGGCCACCGGCGCAGCCCGTAGGAGCGGCTTCAGCCGCGAACCGGTGCCGGTGCTCACCCGGCGCGTTCGCGGCTGAAGCCGCTCCTACATCGTTGTCCGCCCGGCCCGAGCGATCACGCCTCGCCCGGCTCGATCTCGATCCAGCAGGCGAACAGCGGATGGCCGTCGATCACCATCGGCGGGCCGGCGCGGTGGCTGCGCAGGCCGGTCTTGCGCAGCAGCCGCTCGACGCCGACCGGCGAGACGGTGATCAGCCGCTTGGCGCCGTAGCTCGCCGCGCAGGCGACCGCCTCGTGCAGCAGCGCCAGCGTGATGTCGGACGAGAACTGGCCGCGGCCGACCGCGCTCTGGCCGTTGAAGTCCACCGCGGCGAAGCGCGACAACTCCCACACTTCGGGCGTGCACGGCGGCGGCAGGCCGTTGAGCAGCTGCGGGAACACCTCGCCGAGCAGGTAGGGGCGGGTGGTCGGCAACAGCCGCGCGCAGCCGTTGATGCGCCGCTGCGCGTCGTGCGCCACCACGTAGACGGTGTCGTCGCGGTCGAACTGGTCGAGCTCGAGATCGAGCGCTTCGCGGGTCGGCATCTGCCAGCCCAGGAGCTCGATGAAGACCCGGTGGCGGTAGTTGGCGACCTGTTGGATGAAGTGGTCTGGAAATGCGCTGGATGGACCTGACAAAACGTTCATATCGCCCTCGTAAGCCGTTGCTTTAGTCGGGCGCTATTTAGCGGTCGCGTCGGGAATCCGGTAACTGTCAACCTTGTCAGGTCGGGCCCTGGCAGGTCTGCCAGTGGCGCGAATGCCCGCCCGGGAGGTCAGGCGCCGCGGGTGGCGTAGCGGGCGGCGATGGCGGCCGTCACGGTGTCCTGCCAGGGCCGCACGTCGACCAGCGCGGCCAGCAGCCGCTCGGTCAGGCCGGCGCCGAGGTCGGCGCCGTGGCGGTCGCACAGCATCA
Organism: Chitinimonas koreensis; assembly: GCF_014353015.1. Taxonomy (NCBI): domain Bacteria; kingdom Pseudomonadati; phylum Pseudomonadota; class Betaproteobacteria; order Neisseriales; family Chitinibacteraceae; genus Chitinimonas; species Chitinimonas koreensis. The sequence goes on along the minus strand of NZ_CP060704.1, from coordinate 5,367,412 downwards.
CGTTGCTGCGCGGCGGGCCGGTCCGCACGCAGCACGGCTGGCCCTCGCGGCCGTCCAGCCGCCAGTCCCAGCCGAGGGTGATCGCCGGCGGGCCGGCGCCGATCCACTCGGTGTAGCCGCCGATGGCGCTGTGGACCGCGGCCTCGCCGCGCACGCCCTCGGCGGTATCGTCGAGGTCGGACAGCAGGTGCGCGAGCGGCAGCGCCAGCAGCGTCGGCAGGCGCAGGCGCACGTAGCCGTCGCTGCACAGGGCGATCGGCAGGCCGGCACGGGCGGCGGCTGCGGTGGGGAGGACAGGCTGTTTCAATATCATCGGCTGTCTCGGCGGCGCTCGGGTATGCGCGGCGGGGTAAGCGCGGCGGCGTTCTGGTGCTCGCGCTCGCGCGGGGGCAGCGAGCCGCGTGGATGCGGGCTGACTGTACTCATCGCCCGCCGGCGCGGGTAGTTGTAAAAGTTGACAGGGTCGTGACGGCGGGACGATCGGTCGGAAATGGCTCATCCTTTCGCCTTGCGGCGACGGCCCGACTCCGGTCCGCCGGCCGCCAGAGCGCCTCGAGGCGCCGGGATCGAGATTAGGAGGAATGCATGAGTCCCTGGCTGGAGGACCAGCTGCATACGCTGGACACGATGCAGAGCCCGCAGGCGCTGTTCGACCACCTGGCCCGCTCGGCCGCCGCGCTCGGCTTCGACTACTGCGCCTACGGCCTGCGCATGCCGCTGCCGCTGACCGCGCTGCGGATCGAGCTGATCAGCAACTATCCGCGCGCCTGGCAGTCGCGTTACGCCGCGTGCAACTATCTCGGGGTCGACCCGACGGTGCAGCACGGCGTACGCTCGCCTTTGCCGATCACCTGGTCCGACCGGGTGTTCGCCGATGCGGCCCCGCTGTGGGAGGACGCGCGCGCCTACGGCCTGCGCCACGGCTGGGCGCAGTCCAGCCGCGACGGCAGCGGCCTGGTCGGCATGCTGACGCTGGCGCGCTCGGCCGAGCCGATCGGCCCGAACGAGCTGCGCGACAAGGGCGCCAGGCTGTCGACGCTGGCCACGCTGGCCCATGCCGGCATGTCGCGCCAGCTGCGCGACCGCGTGCCGCCCGAGCGCGAGGCGCGGCTGTCCGGCCGCGAGATCGAGGTGCTGCGCTGGACCGCCGACGGCAAGACCTCGGGCGAGATCGCGCAGATCCTCGGCATCACCGAGCGGACGGTGAACTTCCACATCGGCAGCACGCTGGGCAAGCTCAACGCCGCCAACAAGACGGCGGCGGTGGTGAAGGCCGCGCTGCTGGGCCTGCTGGCGTTCTAGCCGGTCCCGTCCGTCGGCCGGGACGGCACTTTCGGCGCAGCGGCCTGCCCGATCAGCACGCTTCGGGCCGGCGGCAGGCGGAAAAATTAGCAAACCGCGATATGCTTGAGTCATCCAGCGGCCGGAATGGCCGCCAGCACGGGCCCGCAACGAAATGAACAGGTTTCCCTCTTCCATGCCGACCACCACCCACCTCGTCTGCGCACCCGACGACCTGCTCGCTCCGGCGGTCGTGACCGAATGGCTGGTCTCGGCCGGCAGCGAAGTGCAGGCCGACGTGCCGCTGGTGCGGCTGGCGGTGGCCGGCGAGGCCCAGCTGGTGCTGACGCCGATGGCCGGCGTGCTGACCGAGCACTGCGTGGCGATCGGCGAGCCGCTGGCGGCCAGCGACCTGTTGGCGATGATCGAGGCCGAGGAGCCGCAGTTCGGCCTGGCCCTGCTGCCGGCCGAGGATGCCGACGCCAACCTCGGCGTGGCGGCCTGCCGCCAGGGCTACGGCCCGGCCGCGCTGCGCCAGGCCGAGCCGCAGCTGGCCGATGCCGAGGCGCTGGCGCTGTGCGCCGCGCTGGGCCTGTCGCCCGACGAGGTGGTCGGCACCGGCGCGGTGCTGCGCCGCAGCGACGTCGAGCGCTTCGTGCGCGGCGAGCTGCGCGCGCTGGCCGCGATCCGCAGCCTGGTGCGCGGCGACTGAGCGGCCGCGCCCGACGGATCTCCATCCCCGGCCGTCACCGCCGCTAGCCCTTGCCGATCCGCGCATGGACGCGCTTCCCCGGCTTACGATTAAATTACGTATTCGAATTAACTGATTGCTCTTAATTCCTTTATGGAATTATGAGAACGGGTTTATCCTCGCTTCTGTCCTATGCCGGACGCCGACACGATCGGCGTGCGCGCTCCTATTTCCAGACGAGGCAAACCCGTGTCCTTCGACCCCCTGCTCGGCCTGATCGGCCAGACGCCGCTGATCCGTCTCACCCGGCTCGACACCGGCCCCTGCGAACTCTTCCTCAAGCTCGAGAACCAGAACCCCGGCGGGTCGATCAAGGACCGCATCGCGCTGACCATGATCGAGGCGGCCGAACGCGACGGCCGGTTGCAGCCGGGCGGCACCATCATCGAGGCGACCGCCGGCAATACCGGCCTGGGCCTGGCGCTGGTGGCGGCGCGCAAGGGCTACCAGCTCAAGCTGGTGGTGCCGGACAAGATGAGCCTGGAGAAGATCTTCCACCTCAAGGCGCTCGGCGCCGAGGTCGTCATCACCCGCTCCGACGTGGTCAAGGGCCATCCGCTCTACTACCAGGACTACGCCCGCCGCATCGCGCTGGAGACGCCCGGCGCCTTCTACATCGACCAGTTCAACAACCCGGCCAACCCGGCCGCGCACGAGCACGGCACCGGGCCGGAGATCTGGCAGCAGGTCGGCCACGATCTCGACGCGGTGGTGGTCGGCGTCGGCTCGAGCGGCACGCTGACCGGCCTGACGCGCTTCTTCAAGCGCGCCGCGCCCGAGGTCGAATTCGTGCTGGCCGACCCGGCCGGCTCGGTGCTGGCCGACTACGTCGAGACCGGCAGCTACGGCGAGGCCGGCTCCTGGCGCGTCGAGGGCATCGGCGAGGACTTCATCCCGCCGCTGGCCGATTTCAGCGCGGTGCACCGCGCCTACCGCATCCCGGACGACGAGAGCATCGCCACCGCGCGCCAGCTGCTTGAGGTCGAGGGCATCCTGGCCGGCTCGTCCAGCGGCGCGCTGGTGGCCGCCGCGCTGCGTTACTGCCGGGCCCAGACCGAGCCCAAGCGGGTGGTCAGCTTCGTCTGCGACAGCGGCAACAAGTACCTGTCCAAGCAGTTCAACGAGGGTTGGCTGATCGACCAGGGCCTGGTCAACCTGCCGCGCCACGGCGACCTGACCGACTTGATCACGCGCCGCCACGACCTCGGCGCCACCGTCACCTGCCGGCCCGACGAGACCCTGGCCGACGCCTACGCCCGCATGCGCCGCCACGACGTGTCGCAACTGCCGGTGATCGAGGGCGAGGCCGAGATCGTCGGCCTGATCGACGAATGGGACGTGCTGCTGGCGGTGCACGACGAGCCCGAGCACTTCCGCCTGCCGGTACGCCAGGCGATGAGCACCGAGCTGGAGACGCTGGCGCCCGGCGATTCGATCGAGAAGCTGCTGCGCACCTTCAACGACGGCCACGTCGCCATCGTGGTCGAGCGCGGCCGCTTCGTCGGCCTCATCACCCAGGCCGACCTGATCAATCACTGGCGGCAGCGCTGGAGATAGCCTAGTGCCTCGGGATGCGAACGTGATTGTCCTGCCTGCCGATCGGCACCCGGCGGAGCCGGGTGTTTGCGGTTCGTGCCGGGGCGACCAACGGCTATCCCTGATCGATCCCGACTCCCCCCGCCCTCGCCGCCGCGAGGGAGCCTCGCTGGCGCTCGTCAGCGCTTCCTGCAACCAGGGGGCGTAGCGGAACCGGCGCCATCGACGCAGGCTGAATCGCCCGAACTAGCCCGCTCGCCTGAGCATGCAACGACAAACAAGGACGGACCATGACCCGACACCTCGACACCCTCAGCGTCCACGCCGGCTACACGCCCGATGCCACCGGCGCGGTGATGCCGCCGATCTACCCCAGTTCGACCTATGCCCAGCGCGCGCCCGGCGAGCACTCGGGCTACGAGTACGCGCGCAGCGGCAATCCGACCCGCGGCGCCTTCGAGAAGGCGCTGGCCGAACTCGAGGGCGGCGCGGCCGGCTTCGCCTTCGCCTCGGGCCTCGCCGCCATGTCGACGGTGCTCGAACTGCTGGACGCCGGCAGCGAGATCGTCGCGGTCGACGACCTCTACGGCGGCGCCTGGCGCCTGTTCGAGCGGGTGCGCAACCGCACCGCCGGCCACACCGTGCGCTACGTGCCGGCGGCCGATGCCGCGGCCTTGCGCGAGGCCGTCACGCCGGCCACCAAGCTGGTGTGGATCGAGATCCCGACCAATCCGCTGTTGCACGTCGCCGACCTGGCCGCCGCGGTCGAGGCGGCCCATGCGGTCGGCGCGCTGGTGGCGGTCGACGCCACCTTCGCCACGCCCTACCTGCTGCGGCCGCTCGAATACGGCGTCGACATCGTGCTGCACTCGGTCACCAAGTACCTGAACGGCCACTCCGACGTGATCGGCGGCGCCGCCATCGTGCGCACGCCCGAGCTGGCCGAGCGGCTGGGCTACCTGCAGAACGCGGTCGGCGGCGTGCTCGACCCGTTCTCCAGCTTCCTCGCCCTGCGCGGCCTCAAGACCCTGCCGCTGCGCATGCAGCGCCACAGCGCCAACGCGCTGGTGCTGGCCGAGTGGCTCGAAGGCCGGGCCGGCGTCGAGGACGTGATCTATCCGGGCCTCGCCAGCCATCCGCAGCACGCCCTGGCCAGGCAGCAGTTCCTGCGCGGCTTCGGCGGCATCGTGTCGGTGCGCATCGCGTCCGACGAGGCCGGCGTGCGCCGCTTCTTGGCCGCGCTCGAGCTGTTCACGCTGGCCGAAAGCCTCGGCGGCGTCGAAAGCCTGGTCAACCTGCCGTGGGCGATGACCCACGCCTCGATCCCCGAGGCCGACCGCCTGCGCCGCGGCGTGACGCCGAACCTGCTGCGGCTGTCGGTCGGCGTCGAGCACGTCGACGATCTGCGCGCCGACCTCGAACGCGGCTTCGCCGCGCTGTGACCGTCTCCCCGCTCCACGCCCGATAACCAACGATAACGATCTGCGAGAACACCCATGAAACGACGCACCCTGCTGTCCTCCCTGCTGGCGGTGGCGCTGGCCGCCACCGCCAGCGCCGCCGACCTGCTCGACGCCGTCAAGCAGCGCGGCACGCTGCGCATCGCCGTCGAAGGCACCTACCCGCCGTTCAACTACAAGGAAGGCGGCAAGCTGACCGGCTTCGACGTCGAGATCGCCGAACTGCTGGCCGGCAAGCTCGGCGTCAAGCCCGAGTTCGTCACCACCGAATGGAGCGGCATCCTGGCCGGCCTGCAGGCGGGCAAGTACGACGTGATCGTCAACCAGGTGGCCGCCACCGACAAACGCCGCGAGGTGTTCGACTTCAGCCAGCCCTACGTCGTGTCGAGCGCGCAGCTGATCGTGCGCAAGGATGAAAAGCGCGCCTTCAAGGGCCTCGAAGACCTCAAGGGCCACGCCATCGGCGTGGGGCAGGGCAGCAACTACGCCGAGCTGGCCAGGTCGGTCGCCGGCGTCGAGGTGAAGACCTATCCGGGCGCGCCCGAATACCTGCAGGACCTGGCGCTGGGCCGCATCGACGCCGCGCTCAACGACAGCCTGCTGATTCCTTACCTGGTGAAGCAGACCAGGCTGCCGCTCAAGGGCGGTGCGCCGGTCGGCAAGGCCGAGAGCAACGCGATTCCCTATCCGAAGGGCAACCCGAAGTTCGGCGCCGCGCTGGACAAGGCGCTGGCCGACATCAAGGCCGACGGCTCCTTCCGCCGCGTCTCGGTCAAGTACTTCGAGCGCGACGTGAGCGTGGCGCCGGTGGCCCTGAAGTAATTACCGCGCGGACCCGCGTCGGCGCCGGGCGGCGCCACCTTTCCCCCCTTCATGGGGAAGGCCAGGGTGGGAATGGGGGCGGAGCGCGCAACCCCATCTCCCAGCCTGCGCCGGCCGCCCCGCGCCCCCTTGAAGGGGCGCGGCGATGCGGTCGCGTCTGCCGGTGCAGGGGCCATGCCAACCGTTGGCTACGCGACGCCCTCCCCTTTCAGGGAGGGCCGGGGTGGGGATGGGGTTGCCGGCACGTTCAGCCCCCTTCCATTCCCGACCGTTTCCAAGACGGTGCCGCGCGGCATGCGCCCGTGTTCGGCCGCGCTATCGCCGTGGTCCACCCGCCACGAAACCTCGCCGCCTCCCCGGCGACCTGCTTCAATAAGCCGCATCGCTCCAGCCGAGACGCGCCATGAACGATCTCCTCCCCCTGCTCGCCGAATCCCTGCCCATCATGCTGCGCGCGGCCGGCTGGACGCTGTGCTTCGCGCTGGCCGCCATGGTCGGCGGCCTGGCGGTCGGCGCGCTGGCGGCTTTGCCGCGGCTGCTCGGGCCGGCCTGGCTCGCGCGCGTCGCCGCGGTCTACGTCAGCGCCTTCCGCGGCACGCCGCTCCTGGTGCAGGTCTTCGTCATCTATTACGGCCTGCCGAGCATCGGCATCCAGTTCGACCCGCTGACGGCCGGCGTGCTGGCGCTGAGCCTCAACGTCGGCGCCTACCTGTCGGAAAGCCTGCGCGGCGCGGTCGAAGGCGTGCCGGCCGGCCAGTGGGCGGCCGCCTACAGCCTCGGCTTCGACCGGTTGCAGACGCTGCGCTGGATCGTCGCGCCGCAGGCGCTGCGGCTGGCGGTGCCGAGCCTCAGCAACAGCCTGATCAGCCTGGTCAAGGACACCTCGCTGGTGTCGGTGATCGCGGTGACCGAGCTGATGCTGGCGACCAAGGAACTGATCTCGACCAGCTTCCGCCCGCTGCCGCTCTACCTGGCCGCCGCCGCGATCTACTGGCTGATGAGCTTCCTGCTCGAACGCGGCCAGCGCCGGCTCGAGCGCAAGCTGGCCCTGCGAGCCTGAACCACCGGGGGATCGCCCGTAAGCGCCCCTGTAGGAGCGGCTTCAGCCGCGAACCGGCGAAGCCGGCATCGGGCATCGGGCATCGGGCATCGGGCATCGGGTATCGGGTATCGGGTATCCGGTATTCGCCATTCGCCATTCGCGGCTGAAGCCGCTCCTACGCGCGCATCGCCGTGCAGCATGTCTACGCGCGCGCATCGCGAACGGCACCCATGAAAAAACGCCGCATCGAGCGGCGTCTTTCATGGGTGCGGCGGTCGGCCGCTTCAGCGCTTGCTGCGCCGCTCGGCCACCGCGGCGGCCAGCGTCTGCAGCACCTTCACGCTGTCGTCCCAGCCCAGGCAGGCATCGGTGATCGAGCAGCCGTACTGCAGCGGCTTGCCTTCGATCAGGTCCTGGCGGCCTTCGTGGATATGGCTTTCCACCATCACGCCGAACACCGCCTGGCTGCCGCCGGCGATCTGCGCCGCGACGTCCTCGGCCACCGCGATCTGGCGGCGGAAGTCCTTGCTCGAATTGGCGTGGCTGAAGTCGACCATCACCTTCTCGGGCAGGCCTGCGCCGGCCAGGTCCTTGACCGCGCCGGCGACGTGCTCGGCCCCGTAGTTGGGCGTCTTGCCGCCGCGCAGGATCACGTGGCAATCGGGGTTGCCGCCGGTGGCGACGATGGCCGAGTGGCCGAACTTGGTCACCGACAGGAAGTGGTGCGGCACGCTGGCGGCGCGGATCGCGTCGATGGCGATCTTCAGGTTGCCGTCGGTGCCGTTCTTGAAGCCGACCGGGCACGACAGGCCGGAAGCCAGCTCGCGGTGCACCTGCGACTCGGTGGTGCGCGCGCCGATGGCGCCCCAGCTGATCAGGTCGGCGAAATACTGCGGCGTGATCATGTCGAGGAATTCGGTCGCCGCCGGCACGCCCATGTCGTTCAGGTCGAGCAGCAGCTTGCGCGCCAGCCGCAGGCCGTTGTTGATGTCGAAGCTGCCGTCGAGGTGCGGATCGTTGATCAGGCCCTTCCAGCCCACCGTGGTGCGCGGCTTCTCGAAATAGACGCGCATCACGATCAGGAGGTCGCGGGCGAACTCCTCGTGCAGCGCCAGGAGGCGCCGGCCATAATCGAGCGCCGCTTCGGGGTCGTGGATCGAGCACGGGCCGATCACCACCAGGAGGCGATCGTCCTCGTCGGCGAGGATGCGATGGATCGCCTGGCGCGCCTGGAAGGTGGTGGTGGTGGCGACTTCCGTCACCGGGTACTTCTCCAGCGCCGCGATCGGCGGGAGCAGCTCCTTGATTTCCTTGATGCGGACGTCGTCGGTCTTGAACAGCATGGCGGCGCAGACGGTTGGGGATCGGGCCGACTAGGGTAGCCACAGCCCGGAAGCGGCGCAAATAACTTTGTTCGCGGCGCCAAGCCTGGCGCCGCATATGGCGGGAGAACGAGCAATGCGGCGCTGGCTGGCTTGGATCGTGACGTCGGCCGCGGCCGTTCTGGCCGCGCTGGCGGCCTATAGCCTGGCCACGACCGCCTGGTACCAATGGCGCTACGGCGGCGACGCGCTCGGCCCGGCCGGGTCGCGGATGGCCGTGCAGGCCGGCCTGCTGCTGGCGGCGCTGGCGGCGGTGCGCCTGCTGCGGCACTGGCGCCGGCGCTAGAAAGCACCGGTCGCCGGTCCCGGAAAAGCAAAACCGCCGGCGTGCGGCCGGCGGTCGGGCGGGAGCGATCCGGCGGGAGGCCGGCTCGGTCCGGGGTGTTGCGGTGCTGCCGACTCAGTCGGCGTACTGCTTCTTCAGCCGCTCGCGGCGTTCCTGCGCCTCGATGGTGAGCGAAGCGGTCGGCCGGGCCACCAGCCGCGCGAGGCCGATCGGCTCGCCGGTGTCGTCGCAGTAGCCATAGTTGCCTTCGTCGATCTTGCGGACGGTCGAATCGATCTTCAGCAACAGCTTGCGCTCGCGATCGCGGGTGCGCAGCTCCAGCGCGTACTCTTCTTCGAGCGTGGCGCGGTCGGCCGGGTCGGGCGTGGCTTCCTGCTCTTGCAGGTGCTGGCTGGTCGCGTTGGCGTTGGCGAGCAACTCGGCCTTCATGTCCAGCAGGCGCTGACGAAAGAACGCGAGGTGATCCTCGTTCATGTAATCGTCGCCTTGCCAGTTGAGGATTTCTTCCTCAGTCAGGAGCTTCTTGGCCATGGTGCTACTTCTCCAGCTGGGTTGACGGCGTCCCGGCGGGCCGGGACAGAACCAATTCGGATGCGGGGCGCGAGCTTAACGGGCTGCATCCACCGTTGCAACCATGATTGTTCGGCCGGCGAAGGCGAAGGTTCCGCGGCCGACGGATGGGCGGATCGCGGCTGCGGACCCGGCCCCGTCCGATGTCATTTCTGCGCCAATATCCATTGGACGATCAGTTTGAGGTCGGCATCGCCGATTTGTTGCGCCGGCATCGGAATCTGGCCCCAGGCGCCGACGGTGCCCTGCTTCACCTTGGCGGCCAGCTTGGCCTCGGCGGTCTTGTCGTTGCGGTACTTGGCGGCCACGTCCTTGTAGGCCGGCCCGACCACTTTCTTGTCGACCTGGTGGCAGGCCAGGCAGTTGTACTTGGCGGCCAGGGCCAGGCCGTCCGGCGCGGCCTGGGCCAGCAACGGCGCGCAGAGGAGGGCGGCGGCGAGCAATCGTTTCATTCGGGGGATCTCCAGCGAAGGCCGCTCGGGCGGCGGGAAGCGTCGGTTCGGGCGGGGGCTTCTCGGCTTCGTTCCCGCGCGATCGGTCGATGATGTTAGACCCGGCCCAGAGGGCGCGCAATTCGCTGATGACGCTGTGCTACACTGCCGCGCGATTTGCCCGCCAGAACACCGCCCGACGCATGCCCACCGTTGCCCTCGACAGCCCGCCCGCCGACAACCGACTGTTCACCTTCACCGTAGGGTTGTCGCTGTTCGTCCATGTCCTGGCGATCGGGCTGGTGAAGTTTTCGCCGGTCGATCCGCGCACGCTGTTCAACCGCATGCCGCTCGACATCGTGCTGGTGAATGCGCGCTCGGTGCGTGCGCCGGTCAAGCCCGACGTGCTGGCCCAGGCCAATCTCGACGGCGGCGGCAATACCGACGAGAACCGCCGCATCAAGACGCCGCTGCCGGCCCAGCAGGTCGAGGACCCGAGCCCGGAACTGGCGCTGGCGGCCAAGCGGCAGGCCGAGAACGAGAGCCAGCAGCGCAAGCTGCTGTCCGACCTGCGCGACGCGCCCAGGATCGCCGCCACCGAGGTGCGCAAGACCCAGGTCGCGGCGCAGACCGGCATCGACGTCGATGCGATGCGCCAGCAGGCCAGCGAGATCGCGCGGCTCGAAGGCGAGATCGCGCGCGAGGTCGACGCCTACCAGAAGCGCCCGCGCACCGCCACGGTGGGGGCCCGCGCCAAGAGCGCGGTCGAGGCGCAGTACGTCGACGACTGGCGGATCAAGATCGAGCGCGTCGGCAATCTCAACTACCCGACCAATGCGCGCGGCGACCGGCTCTACGGCAAGCTGCTGGTGACGGTCGAGATCAACCTCGACGGCACCCTGCGCAGCGTGTCGTTCAACCGCTGCACCGGCTGCAGCACCGACACGGCGCTCGAGCAGGCGACCACCCGCATCGTGCGCATGTCCTCGCCCTACGCCCGGCTGCCGGCCGGCATCCTCGACAACGTCGGCAAGCCGGCCGACATCCTGTCGATCACGCGGACCTGGACCTTCAGCCGCGGCGATACCCAGATCAACTGATCGGCCGCTGTTGCGTTCCACTGAGCGCTGCGCATGCAGCGCGAGCCCGTAGGAGCGGCTTCAGCCGCGAATTGCCGGACTTCCACTCCATTTCCGAACGTCTGCGCCACGGCCGCCATTCGCGGCTGAAGCCGCTCCTGCACGTGCCTCGCATGCGCCGGTCGGCCATGAATTCGGTATGGCGGCCCGCCGGTACGGTCGCGCGCGCTGGACCGGATTGACCGCGGGTGATGGGGAAATGGGCGAAACGGAGCGGACGGCGGGCTCAATGGCCCTTGTTGTCCGGCAGGTCGCGTTGCGCGCCGGCCTTGAGGAACTCGTGGGTCGCGCTGGCCAGCCGGTGGGCCTGTTCGATCGCGCGCTTCAGGTGCGGCAGCGCGCGGCTCACTTCGGCCGGGTTGCGTTCGAGGATCTGCACGATCTGGCGCAACTGGTCCAGCGGCGGCAACAGGCCGGCGCTGACGTTCTCCAGCAGCTTCTCCTGCAGCAGCTTGTCGGCCTCGAGCGTTTCCTTGTCGCGCTTGTGGCGCTGCTCCTTGAGCTTCCACGGCGCGATGTCCTGGCCGATCAGGCTGTAGCCCTTGAGCGCGCCGCTGCGCTTGTGCGCCAGCAGGGTCAGCATCACCGGCAGGTTGCGGCCGTCGCGGCTGACCAGCGCCAGCTCGCCCTGCCACACGCCGTCGCGGGTGGCCATCGGCACGCAGGTCTGCAGGAAATGCGGCTGGGCCCAGGCCGGTACCAGGTCGGTGACGAAGAAGTCGCGCACCGCCTCGTTCGCCACGCCGATCAGCGCGCGGCCGGCCGGGTTGAGCGCATGCAGCTGGCCGGCCGGGTCGGCGTAGGCGACGATGTCGCGGCTGCGTTCGATCAGCTCGCTGGCCAGGGTCTGCCGCTCGAGCTCGCGGTGGCGGCTGTCGATGTCGCGCAGCACGGTGAGCAGGCAGGGCCGGCCCAGGTGGACCAGCGGGCTGCTGACCGCCTCGACCCAGCGCGGCTCGCCCACCCGCGGCGTCACCAGCCAGTCGTAGCGCTGCACCTGGCCGCGCCGCACCGCGTCGAGATAGGGCGTCTCGGCGCGTACGTCGAAACCTTCGGTGCGCGCCGAGAAATCGGCCAGCCGCTGGCGCAGCAGTTCGGCGCGGCTGCAGGCCAGCAGCGCCAGCGCGGCGGTATTGGCGTCGACCACGTCGAGCGTGGCGGCGTCGCGCACCAGCAGCGCGTCGCCGCAGGCGCTGAACACCGCGTTGCCGATCTCGTGCCGCGGCGCCGCCGGAGCCGGCGGCAGGCAGGGCGACACCACGCAGTCGATGCGCACCGGCACGCCGGCCTCGTTGGCCGCGATGCGGCAGCGCTGGCGAACCCAGCTGATGTCGCCGTCGCTGGCGACCAGCCGGTAGGTGAATTCGATCTCGCTGCCCGGCATGTCGCGCAGCTTGTCCAGGCCGAGCCAGACCGCGGGCTTGTCTTCGGGATGGATCGCCTCGAGCCAGAAGTTCGGGTGATCGGCCAGCACGCCGACCGGCTCGCCGTACAGCTCGCTGGCCGAATGCGACAGGTGCAGCAACCGGTCGCGCCCCAGCGTGAGCGCGAACGCCACCGTCCTGAGTCCGGCCAGGATGGCGTTGCCCTGCTTGAAGCCGTCGATCATGGCTTCGTTGCTGAGGCTGGGGTTGCTGGGGAAATACTTCCGGACGATCACGATGACTTGACGAGGTAAATCAGCAATGAACGATATAATCGGCAGGATAGCACCGGAACTTGAATTCCAATGAGAAGTAACGATGACCAAGGCGCGCCAAGCGTCGGCGCGGCGGGCCTGCGCATCCTCGGGATCGACCCCGGCCTGCGCACCACCGGCTTCGGCGTGATCGACGTGGCGGGGCAGGCGCGCACCTATGTCGCCAGCGGCTGCATCCGCTCGGGCGAGGGCTCGCTGCCCGAGCGGCTGCGCGTGCTGCTCGACGGCATCGCCCAGGTCTGCGCGCTGCACCGGCCCGATGTGGCGGCGATCGAACAGGTGTTCGTCAACGTCAATCCGCAGTCGACGCTGCTGCTGGGCCAGGCGCGCGGCGCGGCGATCTCGGCGCTGGTGCTGGCCGACCTGCCGGTCAGCGAATACACCGCGCTGCAGGTCAAGCAGGCGGTGGTCGGCAACGGCCACGCCGCCAAGGAGCAGGTCAGCCACATGGTGCAGCGGCTGCTCAAGCTCAATGGCGAGCCGCAGTCCGATGCGGCCGATGCGCTGGCCTGCGCGCTGACCCATGCCAACCATGCCACCGGCGGCCTCGGCCGCGCCGGTATCCAGTCGCGCCGGGGCCGTTGGACGCGTCTTTGAGGGCTCGACCGGTCGTGCAGGCGCCCGGCGCAGCCGTGCGCTCGGCGTCACCGCAGACTCGACCCGCGGCGCTCCCCCGGTTCGATCCCTATTCCCCGTCCTCGCCGTCGCGAGGTCGCCTCGCTTCGCGCGTGGCTGCAGCGCGCTTTCGGCGGGTACGGCACGCTCGGGCGTACCATCCGGGCCCGCATGGCCGCCTCACTCCCGCGATGCTTGCCGCGCGGCAGCCGTGTATCGTTCGCGCCTCGTCCCCGTCGCAGTGCACCCCGCCAGGAATCCCTCCCATGATCGGCAAACTCACCGGCACCCTGCTGGAAAAGCACCCCCCGCAAATCCTGCTCGACGTCCACGGCGTCGGCTACGAGCTCGACGTGCCGATGTCGACGCTCTACCTGCTGCCGCACGCCGGCGAGAAGACCGCGCTCTACACCCACTTCGTGGTGCGCGAGGATGCCCAGCTGCTGTTCGGCTTCGCCAGCCGCATCGAGCGCGAGACCTTCCGCCAGCTGATCAAGGTGTCCGGCATCGGCCCCAAGATCGCGCTGGCGGTGCTGTCGGGCCTGACCGCCGACGAGCTGGCCGCGGTGGTCGAGCGCGAGGACGCGGCACGGCTGGCGCGGGTGCCCGGCATCGGCAAGAAGACCGCCGAGCGGCTGATCCTCGAACTGCGCGGCAAGCTGGCCGGCACCACGCCGCTGCTGACCCGGCCCGGCGCCGCGCCGGTGCCGGCCAAGCCGGCCATCCCGCGCGACGACGTGGTCAACGCGCTGCTGGCGCTGGGCTACAACGAGCGCGAGGCGGCGGCCGCGGTGAAACCGCTGGCCGAGGACGTCGACATCAACGAAGGCATCCGGCTGGCGCTGCGCTCGCTCGCCAAGGGCTGATGCCGCCGGGCAGGGCGCGGGCCGGCGGGCGGCCGCATGCCTTTGTCCTTTATAATGATGGCCTTTGCCGTCCACAGGCCGCAGGCCCGCGATGATCCAGTCCGACAATCTCAGCAGCGCGCCCGAGCGCATCGTCACGCCCGCCCGCCAGTCGAGCCAGGAAGAGGCGCTCGAACGCGCGCTGCGGCCCAAGCTGCTCGACGAATACGTCGGCCAGGAAAAGGCGCGCGGCCAGCTCGAGATCTTCATCGAGGCCACCAAGAAGCGCGGCGAGGCGCTCGACCACGTGCTGCTGTTCGGCCCGCCCGGCCTCGGCAAGACCACGCTGGCCAACATCATCGCGCGCGAACTCGGCGTCAACCTGCGGCAGACCTCGGGCCCGGTGCTCGAACGCGCCGGCGACCTCGCCGCCATGCTGACCAATCTCGAACCGCACGACGTGCTGTTCATCGACGAGATCCACCGCCTGTCGCCGGTGGTCGAGGAAATCCTCTACCCGGCGCTGGAGGACTTCCAGCTCGACATCATGATCGGCGAAGGCCCGGCGGCGCGCTCGGTCAAGCTCGACCTGCCGCCGTTCACCCTGGTCGGCGCCACCACCCGCGCCGGCATGCTGACCAACCCGTTGCGCGACCGCTTCGGCATCGTCGCCCGGCTCGAGTTCTATACCGCCGCCGAGCTGACCCGCATCGTGACGCGCTCGGCCGCGCTGCTCGAGGTCGACATCGACGCCGAGGGCGCCTTCGAGGTGGCCCGCCGCTCGCGCGGCACGCCGCGGATCGCCAACCGGCTGCTGCGCCGGGTGCGCGACTTCGCCGAGGTGAAGGCCGACGGCCGCGTCACCCGCGCGGCGGCCGACGCCGCGCTGGCGATGCTCGACGTCGACCACGCCGGGCTCGACGTGATGGACCGCAAGCTCTTGTCGGCGGTGATCGAGAAGTTCGGCGGCGGCCCGGTCGGGCTCGACAACGTGGCGGCCGCCATCGGCGAATCGCCCGACACCATCGAGGACGTGCTGGAACCCTACCTGATCCAGCAGGGTCTGCTGCAACGCACCCCGCGCGGCCGCATGGCCACGCTCTTGGCCTACCAGCACTTCGGGCTCGAGCCGCACGAGCCGCCCGGCCATTGAGCCGGCGGCCTCGACCGTTCAGCAAGCGATCAGCTTCGCCATCCGATAATCCCCGGCTCTACGCGAGCCGGACCGCGACAACGACAGTAAGACCAGAGGAAATCCCGCCTTGGAAGCCACGCTGACCACCGACGACCTGTCCATCTTCAGCCTGATCCTGAACGCCAGCGTGGTGGTGCAGATCGTGATGGCCATCCTGCTGTTCCTGTCGATGATGTCCTGGTGGCACATCTTCTCGAAGTGGTTCGGCCTGCGTTACGCGCGCAGCAAGACCGACGCCTTCGAATCGGCGTTCTGGAGCGGTTCCGACCTCAACGCGCTGTACCAGCAGCTGAGCCGCGAAGGCCACAGCGTGGGCATGGAGAAGATCTTCGAGGCCGGCTTCGCCGAATTCCTCAAGCTGCGCCGCCAGGCCGGCATGGACCTCGGCCACCTGATGGAAGGCACCCGCCGCGCCATGAAGGCCGCCTTCACCCGCGAGGTCGACCGGCTCGACGCGCATACCAACTTCCTCGCCTCGGTCGGCTCGGTATCGCCCTACGTCGGCCTGTTCGGCACGGTGTGGGGGATCATGAACGCCTTCCGCAGCCTCGGTAACGTCGGCCAGGCCACGCTGTCGCACGTCGCCCCCGGCATCGCCGAGGCGCTGGTGGCGACCGCCATCGGCCTGTTCGCGGCGATCCCGGCGGTGCTGGCCTACAACCGCTTCTCGCACGACGTCGACAAGCTGGCCAACCGCTTCGAGAGCTTCATCGAAGAGTTCTGCAACATCCTGCAGCGCCAGGCCACCAAGTGATCCGCCGCCTCGTCCGCCTGTTCGCGCCGCTGTGCCTGTCGCTGCTGGCCGGCTCGGCGCTGGCCGCGTCGACGGGACTGTTCCTGTGGGAAGCCGAGCGCGGCGGCCAGAAGGTCGCGCTGCTGGGCTCGATCCATCTGGGCCGGGCCGAGTTCTACCCGCTGCCGGCGCCGATCGAGGCCGCCTACCGGCGGGCCGGCACCATCGCGGTCGAGGCCGACATCGGCGATCCGGCCGCGCTGGTGCCGCTGCTGCCGATGCTGATGCTGCCGGCCGGCGAGACGCTGGAGACGCGGCTGGCCGCGCCGCAGCGCCGCCGGCTCGACGCCGCGCTGGCCCGTACCGGCCTCGCCGCCCCGGCCGCGCTGCGCATGAAGCCGTGGTTCCTGGCCATGACGCTGAGCGCGATGGAGATGCAGAAGCTCGGCTTCGACCCGCAGTACGGCATCGACCTGCACTACCTCGGCCGCGCCCGCAAGGACGGCAAGCAGGTGGTCGAGCTCGAATCGGTGCGCAGCCAGTTCGAACTGCTGGACGGGCTCGGCGCCGAGGAGCAGCTGGCCTTCCTCGACACCACCGCCGATTCGATCGCGAACGGGCAGATGCGGTCCGAACTCGACGCGATGGTGGCGGCCTGGCAGAGCGGCGATGCCGCCACGCTGCGCCGCCAGGTCGACGACGGCCTGGGCGACGGGCCGGCGATGCGCCGCGTCGCCGTCGCGCTGTTCGACGCGCGCAACCGCGCCATGGCCGAGCGCATCGCCGCGCTGGCCGGCCCGGTGCCGCCGCTGGTGATCGTCGGCGCCGGCCACCTGGCCGGGCCGGGCAGCATCGTCGAATTGTTGAAGTCGCGCGGCTTCCGCGTGACGCAGAAGAGATAAGGAGCCTTCCATGGCACGCCGCCTCCGCCGCGCCAAGGCCGAGATCAACGTGGTCCCCTACATCGACGTGATGCTGGTGCTGCTGGTCATCTTCATGGTGGCCGCGCCGATGATGCAGCCCGGGGTGGTCAACCTGCCGGCGGTCGACCGCGCCGACCGCGCGCTCGACGTGAAGCCCTTGCGCGTCGAGATCGACAAGAACGAGGCGCTGACCCTGGTCGACGGCGGCAAGAGCCAGAAGCCGGCCGACAGCGCCGAGCTGCTGGCCATGGTGAAGAGCCTGTCGCTGACGCAGGAGCGCCCGGTGGTGATCGCCGCCGACAAGGAAGTGCGCTACGACGCGGTGATCAAGGTCATGAACGTGCTGAAGAAGAACGGCGTGCAGCGCGTCGGCCTGGCGGTGCAGCCGGAGAAGTAATGCAGGCGACGGCCCTCCGCGAGGAGCATCGCGGACTCTCCCTCTTCCTGGCGCTGGGCATGCACCTGCTGATCGGCGTGCTGCTGTATTTCGGCGTGCAGTGGCAGACCAGGCCGGCCGCGCCGGTCGAGGTCGAGCTGTGGGCCGGCGCGCTGGAGCCGGCGCCCGCGCCGGAGCCGGAGGCGGTCAAGCCGCCGCCTCCGCGCGAACCCGAGGTCGAGCCGGAGCCGGAGCTCGCGCCGCCGCAGCTCGAGCCCGAGATCGAGGAAGAACGGCCCAAGCCGGTCAAGCCCGAGAAGCCCAAGCCGACGCCGAAGCCCGAACCCAAGCCGACGCCCAGGCCGGAGCCGCCCAAGAAGGTCGAGCCGACCAGGAAGCCCGAGCCCAAGCCGACGCCGGTCAAGCAGCCGGCCAAGGCCGAGGTCGGCCAGGGCAAGCAGGCCAGCGACAAGGCCGGCAAGCTCGAACGGCCGCCGCTGGACGCCAGCGCCTCGCTCGCCGCGCTGGCCGCGCGCCAGCAGGCGGCCGAGGCAGCCGCCAACGCCAAGGCGTTCGAAGCCTATCTGGGCCTGGTCCGGAACAAAATCCGCCGCAACATGACCTATCCGGATGACGGGGCCGACAACCCGAGCGTGCAGATCCGCGTGACCCTGCTGCCGGACATGTCGATCCTGCGGGCGGAAGTGGTCAGACCGAGCGCCAATGCGGCGTTCGACCAGGCGGTCGAGAAGGCGGTGATGCGGACCGGGCAATACCCGCCGCTGCCGCCGGGCGTGGACTTCGGTTCGATTCGACAAAACACCTTCACCTACAGACTCCGCGATGCGAATTGATCTCTCCCGGGCGCTGTTCGCCCTTCTCTCCCTGACGCTGCTGGCGGGCTTCGCGCGCGCCGACGTCACCTTCGAAATCACCGGCGTCGGTGCGCGCCAGTTCCCGATCGCGGTCAGCGCCTTCACCGGCGAGAGCGGGCTCAAGGAGCCGCTGACCGAGGTGATCCGCGCCGACCTCGAGCGCAGCGGCCGCTTCAAGCTGGTCGACAGCGGCAGCGCGCCGGTGGCCGAGAACGCCATGGGCGAGCTGGCCAACTGGAAATCGCGCGGCGCCGACAGCCTGGCGACCGGCAGCGTGCGGATCGAGGCCGACGGCTCGGCCGCCATCCGGCTGCGGCTCTACGACGCGGTGAACAGCCGCCAGCTGGTCGGCGTCGAGGTCCGCTCGCGCGCCAGCGACCTGCGCCGCACCGCCCACCAGCTGGCCGACCTGATCTACGAGACGCTGACCGGCGACCGCGGCGTGTTCGCCACCCGCATCGCCTTCGTGCTCAAGCAGGGCGCGCGCTACAGCCTGCAGGTGGCCGACGCCGACGGCCACAACCCGCAGACCGTGATGGCCTCGAACGAGCCGATCCTGTCGCCGACCTGGTCGGCCGACGGCGGCCGGCTCGCCTACGTGAGCTTCGAGCGCAAGAAGCCGATCGTGTTCGTGCAGGATCTCTACGCCGGCTCGCGCAAGCCGGTGGCCGCCTTCAAGGGCAGCAACAGCGCGCCGGCCTTCTCGCCCGACGGCCGGACGCTGGCGGTGACGCTGACGCTCGACGGCATCTCGCAGCTCTACCGCGTGCCGGCCGGCGGCGGCGAGGCGCAGCGGCTGATGCGCACGCCGGCCATCGACACCGAGGCGAGCTTCTCGCCCGACGGCAGCCAGATCGCCTTCACCTCCGACCGCGGCGGCAGCCCGCAGATCTACCTGGTCGGCGCCGGCGGCGGCGAGGCGCAGCGCGTCAGCTTCGAGGGCAACTACAACGTTTCGCCGCAGTTCTCGCCGGACGGCAAGACCCTCGCCTTCGTGCGGCGCGAGAACGGCCGCTTCGTGGTCGCCACACTCGACCTGGCGTCGCGCCAGACGCTGACGCTGACCAACGGCACCTACGACGAATCGCCGAGCTTCGCCCCCAACGGCAAGCTCATCCTTTACGCCACCGAAACCGGTGGACGCGGCACGCTGGCCACCGTCTCGATCGACGGCCAGGTCAAGCAGCGCCTCTCGGTGGACGGCAATGCACGCGAGCCGGCCTGGGGACCGTTCCCTGCGCAACTCGCGGTCACTCGTCTATCCTCCAATCCATGATCGTTTGAACCCAGGAGCCTAAAATGAAAAAAGCCCTCGTCAGCCTGACCCTGCTCGGCCTGCTCTCCGCCTGCGCCAGCTCGCCCAAGAACGCCGAGACGACCGCCCGGTCGCGCCGGCCCAGCCCAGCGTCGACAACACCCGCGGCACCACCGCCCCGGCGACCCCGCAGCAGCCGGCCCGCCTCGATCCGCTCAAGGATCCGGCCAACATCCTGTCCAAGCGCGGCGTCTACTTCGACTACGACAAGTACGACATCCGCGGCGACCAGCAGGCGCTGGTCGAGGCCCACGGCCGCTACCTGGCCGCCAACCCGTCGCGCTCGGTCCGCCTCGAGGGCAACGCCGACGAGCGCGGCAGCCGCGAATACAACCTGGCCCTGGGCCAGAAGCGCGCCGAAGCCGTGCGCCGCGCCTTCTCGCTGCTCGGCGCCAAGGACAGCCAGGTCGAAGCCGTGAGCAACGGCGAAGAGAAGCCGCGCGCCACCGGCCGCGACGAGGAAAGCTACGCCGAGAACCGTCGCGCCGACGTGATCTACAACGGCGAATAAGCCGGCGCTGCCCGCGCGAGCGGGCCGTGTGGCTTACCATATGCCCCGTGCCCGCCACGGGGCATTTCACATCCGGCCTTCGCCGGGGCTCCTATCGCCATCAGAGGATCGCACCATGCCGAACCGGCTCCTTCCCCTTGCCTTGGCCGCCTTGGTCCTGCCCGCCCACGCCGGCCTGTTCGACGACGACGAGGCGCGCAAGCAGATCGCCGAGATCCGGCAGAACCACGAACAGCGGCTGGTCGACCAGAACAGCCGGCTCGAGCAGCTCGACAACCGCACCGGCCAGAAGCTGGTCGAGATTTCGGGCCAGATCGGCGAACTGACCCAGCAGATCGCCCAGTTGCGCGGCCAGCTCGAGGTCGCCGCCTTCAATCTGCAGAACCTGCAGAAGCGCCAGCAGGATCTCTACGTCGACCTCGACACCCGCCTGCGCGCGGTCGAGGAAGGCAAGCCGCGCGGCCAGACGCCGACCGCCCAGGCTCAGGCCGCCCAGCTCGAAGCCGAAGCCGCCACCGCCTACGAGGGCGCCTACAACCTCTACCGCGAGGGCAAGCTCAAGGGCGCGATCGATGCGCTGAGCGCGATCGGCACGCGCTACGCCGGCACCCAGGCGGCGCCCAACGCGCTGTTCTGGCTCGGCATGGCGCAGGCCCAGGCCGGCGACGCCAAGGCTGCACCGCTGTCCTGGCGCAAGCTGGTCGACGAATACCCGGACCACGCCAAGTCGCCCGACGCGCTGCGCGCGATCGCCAGCCTGCAACTGGAGAAGGGCGACAAGAAGGGCGCGGCCAAGACGCTGCGCGAAGTGGTATCGGCCTACCCGGGTTCCGACGCGGCCAAGGAAGCGGAGAAGCAGCTGAAGAAGCTCTGATCCGTTCGCCGCGGCCCGAATGGGCGGCGAGGATCAGCCACGAAGAACGGCACGGTGCGAACCGTGCCGTTTTCCTATGCGCCGGAGCGATCGCGCCAGGAGGCGATCGCCTTGCAGGAGCGGCTTCAGCCGCGAATGGCAGGGGAGGACGTGCCGATGAGCGGCCGCCATTCGCGGCTGAAGCTGCTCCTGCCCCTGTGTTCGGAGTTCTCGTCAGATCCGGAACGTCGCTCGACGGCTGCCGGGCGCTCGCCGCGACGCCATCCGATTGCACGCCGTGCGGCCGGGAAAGGCCTGGTGCGTCCCCGTAGGCCGGGCTTCATGCCCGACCGCAGTCGTCGGCCGGTGCTGCCGGGCATGAAGCCCGACCTGCGAACCCAGCGCCGATCAGGGGAGGCTCAGCCGGCGAACAGGTCGGTCAGTCGACGCGCCATCGCGGCCACGTCTCCTGCGCCGAACAGCGCGCCGATCACCGCCACGCTGTGCACGCCGGCCTCGACCAGCGGCGCGGCGTTGCCGGCGTCGATGCCGCCGATCGCCACCACCGGCACCGGCAGCGTGGCCGCCGCCTGGCGGTACAGCGCCAGCGGCGCGTGCACGGCCGCCGGCTTGGTGGACGAGGGGTAGGCCGCGCCGAAGGCGACGTAGTCGGCGCCGGCCGCCACCGCCGTTTCGGCCAGTGCGAAACGGTCGTAGCACGAGGCGCCGAGCAGCCGGTCCGGGCCGAGCGCGGCGCGCGCGGCGGCCAGCTCGCCGTCGTCGCCGCCGAGATGGACGCCGTCGGCGTCGAGCGCCAGCGCGAGGTCGAGATGGTCGTTGACGATCAGCGGCACGCCGGCCGGCCGGCACAGCCGCAGCAGCGCCGCGGCCTGCTCCTGCCGCAGCGCGGCATCAGCCAGCTTGTTGCGGTACTGCAGTACCGCCGCACCGCCTGCCAGCGCGGCCGTCACCGTCGCCAGCAGCCGGTCGGTGTCGGGCTGGTCCGGCGTGATGGCGTACAGCCCGCGCGGCAGTCGCGCGCTCACGCCGGCTCGCCCTCGCCCTCGTCCTTGCTGTCCTCGCCGCTGCCGCGAGCCCAGAACATGCGGTCGGGGATCATCTGGCCCATGCCGGGCCGGTAGGCGTTCTTCAGCGCGTGGTAGGTGAATTCCTGCGCCTCGCGCGCCGCCTGCGACATCTCCATGCCGTTGGCGAGGAAAGCGGCCAGCGCCGAGGCCAGCGTGCAGCCCGAGCCGTGGTAGCTGTGCGGCAGCCGCTCCCAGCTGTCGGCGCGGACGCGGCCGGAGCGGTTGTACAGCACGTTGTTCACCGTCGGCGTGTTCTCGTGGGTGCCGGTCACCAGCACGAATTCGGGGCCGAACTGGCGGATGCGCAGCGCGGCCTCGTCGGGCGTCAGGCCTTCCTGCTCGTCCGCGTCGTCGCTGGCCAGGCGGCGCGCCTCGAGGCTGTTCGGCGTCAGCACCGTGGTATGCGGCAGCAGCAGCTCGCGCATGGCGGCGATCAGCTCTTCCGAGGCGAATTCGTCGCCGCCGCCGGTGGCGAACACCGGATCGAGGATCAGCGGGATGTCGGGATAGTCGGCCGCGATCTCGGCCACCACCGTCAGGTTTTCCACGCTGCCCAGCACGCCGACCTTGATCGCGGCGACCGGCATGTCCTCGAGCAGCAGCCGCGCCTGGTCGCTCACCCAGTCGGCCTCGACCACCTGGAAGTCCTCCATGCCGGCGGTGTCCTGCACGGTGACCGCGGTGACCACCGGCAGCGGATGGCAGCCGAGCGCGGACAGCGTGAGGATGTCGGCGGCGAGGCCGGCGCCGGCGGACGGATCGTTGCCGGCGAATACGAGGACGATGGGTGGGGTCTGGGTCATTGGAAGGGGAGGTGGCGGGAAGGGGAATGCGTTAGAATTTTAGCCCAATCGTTTCCCCAAGCCCCGACACCGATCATGAAAAAATACATGTGCCTCATCTGCGGATACATCTACGACGAAGCCGCCGGCCGCCCCGAAGACGGCATCGCGCCCGGCACTCGCTGGGACGACGTGCCGATGAACTGGACCTGCCCGGACTGCGGCGCCCGCAAGGAAGACTTCGAAATGGTCGAGATCTGACCGATCCGGCCACCTGCATCGCCCCCGCCCCTTCCGCCTGAACCCGACCCGCCCCGACGCCATGACCCGTCCCTCCGGCAAGACACTCTACGCCCTGCTCGGTGTCGCGCCCGACGCCAGCCAGACCCAGCTCGACGCAGCCTACAAGGCGCTGTCCGCGCAGTTGTCGAACATGACCGACGAGCGCGCCGCGCGCGATCGCCAGCAGCAGCTCGACGAGGCCTACCAGCAGTTGTCCAACCCGCTGCGGCGTTCGGTCTACGACGCCAGCCTGCAGGCCGGCCAGGCGCGCCTGGTCGAACTCGCCGCCACCGGCGGCGGGGCGCGCGGCCGCGAGTCGCACGACGGCGGCGGCCATTCGCGCATGCTGCTGATCGGCCTGGGCGTGCTGACGGTCTTCGTTGTCGCCTACGTCTACTTCAACTGGCGCCAGGCCCGCATGATGGATTCCTACCGCGAGGTGGCCGAAGCGGCCCAGCGCCGCGCGATCGAGGCGCAGGGCGAGGTGGAGGAGCGCGCCGCCGCCTACGAGCGCGCCGCGGCCGAGGGCGAAAGCGGCGGCCTGGACGTCGACCTGGACGCCAAGGCGCGGCAGGCGAAGTACGAGGCCGAGCGCGCGGCCGAGCGGCGCGAGCGCGAGAACCGGGAATGGAACGACAAGATCGCCTACGAGCAGCGCCAGGCGCAGAGCCAGGCCGAGCGCGAGGAGCGCGACAAGGAACGGGCGCGCCAGCGCGCCGCCGAAGATGCGAACCGGCAGCAGGAGCAGGAGCGCCGCAACGCCACCGAACGGGTCGAGCGCGAGCGGCGCGAGCTGATGGAGAAGCTGCTGCGCGAGAAGCGCTTCGGCGAGGCGCGCGAACTGGTGAAGAACGAATACGAACTCGAGCGGATCAAAAACGCCGAGCGCTATGCCCGCTGAACGCGGCCGGGGCCGGCGCGCCGCCGCTGCAACCGACGCGGGCCGCGAGGAAGGATCGAACATGGCCGGGCCGTTACGCCTGATCGCCGCGCTGGCGGCCGCCTGCACGCTGGCCGCCTGCCAGCAGGTGCAGACCACCGAGGGCGGCGCCATCGGCGTCGAGCGCAAGCAGTCGATGCTGGTGCTGCTGTCGCCGGCCCAGGTCGACCAGATGGCCGCCCAGGGCTACAACGCCTCGCTGGCCGAGGCCAAGGGGAAGGGCAAGCTCAACCGCGACGCCCAGGCGACCGCGCGGGTGCGCGCGGTGTCGCAGCGGCTGATCCCGCAGGTGGCGGTGTTCCGCAAGGACGCGCTGGGCTGGAAGTGGGAGGTCAACGTCGAGGACAGCCCCGAGCTCAACGCCTACTGCGCGCCGGGCGGCAAGATCATGTTCTACACCGGCATCATCGATAAGCTGAAGCTCAGCGACGACGAGATCGCCGCCATCATGGGCCACGAGATGGCCCACGCGCTGCGCGAGCACGGCCGGGAGCGGATGAGCAAGGTCTACGCCCAGCAGATGGGCGCCCAGCTGGTGTCCGCCTTCACCCGCGGCCGCTACGACCAGTACCTGAGCCTGGGCCTCGACGGCTTCAACCTGGCGCTGAACCTGCCCAACAGCCGCGACAACGAATCCGAGGCCGACGCCATGGGCATCGAGCTGGCCGCGCGCGGCGGCTACGACCCGCGCGCCGCGATCAGCCTGTGGCAGAAGATGAGCGCGGCGAGCCAGGGCCAGCCGCCGCAGTTCCTGTCCACCCATCCGTCCAACCAGACCCGCATCACCGACCTGCAGGCCAATATGCCCAAGGTGCTGCCGCTGTACGACGCCGCCCGGGGGAAACGCTGAGCATGCTGTGGGTCAAGGCGTTCCATCTCATCTTCGTCATCAGCTGGATGGCCGGGCTGTTCTACCTGCCGCGGCTGTACGTCAACCTGGCCATGGTCGACGACGCCGCCACCCGCGAGCGCCTGCTGCTGATGGCGCGCAAGCTGCTGCGCTTCACCACTGGCCTGGGGCACCTCGCGATCGGCTTCGGCCTGTGGCTGTGGCTCGGCTGGGGCTTCGGCGGCGGCTGGCTGCACGCCAAGCTGGCGCTGGTGCTGGGCCTGGTCGCCTTCCACGTGATGTGCGGCCGCCTGCTGCGCGACTTCGCTGCCGGCCGCAACGCGCGCAGCCATGTCTGGTACCGCTGGTTCAACGAGATCCCGGCGCTGCTGATGTTCGCCATCGTCATCCTGGTGGTGGTCAAGCCGTTCTGATCCCCGGCGCCCAGGCGCCTCATCCGCCGCGCCGAGCGGCACAGCGAAGGCCATCCGCATGGCAAAAGAAATCGAACGCCGTTTTCACCTCAAGGACGACAGCTGGCGCGGCCTGACCGAGGGCGAGTGGCTGAAGCAGGGTTACCTGTCGGTCGAGCGCGAGCGCACCGTGCGCGTGCGCATCAAGGGCGAGCAGGCCTGGCTGACGCTCAAGTCCAATATCAGCAACGTGTCGCGCCACGAGTTCGAATACCCGATCCCGCTGGCCGATGCCGAGACCATCCTGGCCGCCATGTGCCCGCTGCTGGTCGAGAAGAAGCGCTACCGCATCCTCCACGGCGGCCACCTGTGGGAGGTCGACGAATTCTTCGGCCTGAACGAGGGCCTGACGCTGGCCGAGGTCGAACTGGCCGGCGAGGACGAGGCCTATGCGCGGCCCGACTGGCTCGGCGACGAGGTGACCGAAGACCCGCGCTACACCAACGCCTACCTGAGCAAGCACCCCTGGCCGAGCTGGGGCCGCGATTGAGATGGCCGACGCGCCCCTGATCGCCCGCATCCCGGCCCACGAACGCACCGCCGCCGGCACCCATCGCGGCCGGCGGCCCCATCCCGCAGGAAAGACCATGAGCAAGAACGAACAGCTGTTCCAGCGCGCCCAGCGCCATATCCCCGGTGGGGTCAATTCGCCGGTGCGCGCCTTCGGCGCGGTCGGCGGCACGCCGCGCTTCTTCGCGCGCGGCCACGGCGCCTATGTCTGGGATGCCGACGACAAGCGCTACATCGACTACGTCGGTTCCTGGGGCCCGCTGATCCTCGGCCATACCCACCCGGCGGTGGTCGAGGCGGTGCAGCGCGCCACGGCCGAGGGCATGAGCTTCGGCGCGCCGACCGAGCGCGAGATCGACCTGGCGGACCTGCTGTGCGAGCTGCTGCCCTCGCTCGAACAGGTGCGGCTGGTGTCGAGCGGCACCGAGGCCACCATGAGCGCGATCCGGCTGGCGCGCGGCTTCACCGGCCGCGACAAGCTGATCAAGTTCGAAGGCTGCTACCACGGCCATTCCGACAGCCTGCTGGTCAAGGCCGGCTCGGGCCTCCTGACCTTCGGCAACCCGTCCAGCGCCGGCGTGCCGGCCTCGGTGGCCGAGCACACCCTCGTGCTGTCTTACAACGACGTGGCCCAGCTCGAGCAGGTGTTCGCCGCCCAGGGCGACCAGATCGCCGCCATCATCGTCGAGCCGTTCTGCGGCAACATGAACCTGGTGCGGCCGACGGCCGAGTTCGTTGCCGCCATGCGTGCGCTGACCGAGAAGCACGGCGCGCTGCTGATCTACGACGAGGTGATGACCGGCTTCCGCGTCGGCCTCGGCTGCGCCCAAGGCCTGCACGGCGTGAAGCCGGACCTGACCACGCTCGGCAAGGTGGTCGGCGGCGGCATGCCGCTGGCGGCTTTCGGCGGCCGCGCCGACGTGATGGCCAAGATCGCGCCGCTGGGCCCGGTCTACCAGGCCGGCACGCTGAGCGGCAACCCGGTGGCGGTGGCTGCCGGCCTCGCCACGCTCGGGCTGATCCGCCAGCCCGGCTTCTTCGACGCGCTCGGCGCGCGCACCCGCCGGCTGGCCGACGGCCTGCAGGCGGCCGGTCGCGCCGCCGGCCAGACCTTCTCGGCCGACGCGGTCGGCGGCATGTTCGGCGTCTATTTCACCGCCGAGCCGCCGCGCAGCTACGCCGAGGTGATGGGCAGCGACAAGCCGCGCTTCAACGCCTTCTTCCACGGCCTGCTCGGCGAGGGCGTTTACCTCGCGCCGGCGCTGTACGAGGCCGGCTTCGTCTCGGCCGCGCACAGCGAGGCCGATATCGACGAGACGCTCGCTGCGGCGGCGCGAGTGTTCGCCAAGTTGGGCTGAGCCGTCGAGCCCAAACAAAAAAGCCGCCCTCGGGCGGCTTTTTTGTTTGGTGTGCCGTTGCAGGAGCGGCTTCCGCCGCGAATTGCTTCAGGTCTGCGCTGAACCCGTTCGCGGCGGAAGCCGCTCTTGCATGAGGCGGCTTCCGCCGACGTGACCAGACGGCGGAAGGATCAGAAATCGTCCTGCGGATTGTCCACTTCGCCGGCCGGCGCGGCCGCCGAGTGATGCGCCTCCAGCGCGGCGATGCGCGCCTCGAGCTTGGCCAGCGTCTCGCGCGTCTTGGCCAGCACCGCCTGTTGGACTTCGAATTCTTCGCGGGTGACCAGGTCCAGCTTGGCGAAGCCGGCAGTCAGCACGGCACGGACGTTCTTCTCGATGTCGCGGGCCGGGCCGGTGGAGAGGACCTCGGACAGTTTGCCGCTCACTTCGTCGAACAGCTTCTGGGCAAGCATGGTGTGCTCCTGAAAATTGGAAGAATCGGCTGCAAGTCTAGCAAATCCCGCCGTCGGACCGGGCGGCGCACCATCGTCTTGCACTGCCCAAGATGGTGCACCAACAGGGTGCGAGGCGTGCGGGAATTCCCTCGGCATTCAGGCCATGTATTTGATCTGAAAGGAAATATAAACATGGCACGGGGCGTGCTAACCGGATTCCACCGAGTTCCCGGTTTTCAACTTCCAAGGAGCGAAGATGAAGTTCGTTAGCGCCATCATCAAGCCGTTCAAGCTTGACGAGGTGCGGGAAGCCCTCTCCGCCATCGGCGTGCAGGGCGTCACCGTCACCGAGGTCAAGGGTTTCGGCCGTCAGAAGGGCCACACCGAGCTGTACCGCGGTGCGGAATACGTGGTCGATTTCCTGCCCAAGGTCAAGCTCGAGATCGCCGTCAAGGACGACCTGCTCGAGCAGGTGATCGAAGCCGTCGAGAAGTCGGCCAATACCGGCAAGATCGGCGACGGCAAGATCTTCGTGTTCGATCTCGAACAAGTCATCCGCATCCGCACCGGCGAGACCGGCGCGGACGCGCTCTAAGCCCCGCCCAGGGAGGACAGAGATGAAAAAACTGCTTACCGCATTGGCGCTGATCGGCGCCATGAGCCTCGGCGCAGCCGGCTCGGCCTGGGCGGAAGAGGCCCCGGCGGCCGCGCCCGCCGCCACGGCCGAAGCCGCAGCCCCGGCAGCCGAAGCGCCCGCCGCCCCGGCCGCGCCCGATGCCCCCAAGCCGGCCGAGGCCGCCGCGGCACCCGCCGCCGAAGCCGCACCGGCCGCTGCCGCTCCGGCGGCCGCCGCGCCCGCGCCGGTCGTCAACAAGGGCGACAACGCCTGGATCTTCGTCGCCACCGCCTTCGTGATCCTGATGTCGATCCCCGGCCTCGCGCTGTTCTACGGCGGCCTGGTGCGCGGCAAGAACATGCTCAGCGTGCTGATGCAGGTGTTCGTGGTGTTCTCGCTGATCAGCGTGCTGTGGGTGGTCTACGGCTACAGCGTGGCCTTCACCGACGGCGGCGGTCTCAACGCCGTGGCGGGTGGCTTCAGCAAGCTGTTCCTCAAGGGCGTGACGCCCGACTCGGTGGCCGCCACCTGGTCCAAGGGCGTGGTGATCTCCGAGCTGATCTACGTGGTGTTCCAGGGCGCTTTCGCGGCCATCACCTGCGGCCTGATCGTCGGTGCCTTCGCCGAGCGCGCCAAGTTCGCCGCGGTGCTGGCCTTCGTGGTGATCTGGTTCAGCTTCAGCTACCTGCCGATGGCGCACATGGTGTGGTACTGGGCCGGTCCGGACGTCTACACCGACGCCAAGGCGGCCGAGGCGGCCACCGCAGCGGCCGGCTGGTTGTTCGCCAAGGGCGCGCTGGACTTCGCCGGCGGCACCGTGGTGCACATCAACGCCGCCGTCGCCGGCCTGGTCGGCGCCTACTTCGTCGGCAAGCGCGTGGGCTACGGCCGCGAAGCGATGACGCCGCACAACCTGACCCTGACCATGGTCGGCGCCTCGCTGCTGTGGTTCGGCTGGTTCGGCTTCAATGCCGGCTCGGCGCTCGAAGCCAACGGCATCGCCGCGCTGGCCTTCATCAACACCTGGGTCGCCACCGCCCTGGCCGCACTGGCCTGGACCGGCGTGGAATGGATCTGGAAGGGCAAGCCCTCTATGCTGGGCGCAGCCTCCGGCGCGGTGGCCGGCCTGGTCGCCATCACCCCGGCCTGCGGCTTCGTCGGCGTCGGCGGCGCGATGGCCATCGGCCTCCTGGCCGGCGTGGTCTGCCTGTGGGGCGTGCACGGCCTCAAGCGCCTCTTGGGTGCGGACGACGCGCTCGACGTGTTCGGCGTGCACGGCGTCGGCGGCATCCTGGGCGCCATCCTGACCGGCGTGTTCGCCGATCCGGCCCTGGGTGGCACCGGCATCTGGGACTACGTCGCCAACGGCGTGGCACCGGACTACTCGATCGGCACCCAGGTCTGGATCCAGACCCAGGGCGTGCTGACCACGCTGGTGGTGTCGGGCCTGGTGTCGGTGGTGGCCTACAAGCTGGTCGACCTGGTGATCGGCCTGCGCGTACCGGAAGACGAAGAGCGCGAGGGCCTCGACGTCACCTCGCACGGCGAGAAGGCCTACAACCTGTAATACCGCGGTTTTGCCGGGCGGACCGGCGGCGAGCAAGGGGAGCGAGCCGCCGAGCCCTCCGGCACATTGGGGAGCAGTACGAGGAGCACGACAAGCCAGGACGGAGCACCCGCAAAGGGGCGCGTCCGGCAGGCGGCCCGTCCGGTTGGACGGGCCGTTTCCATTGCGCGCCGCGCCTGCCGATCGCGGCCTTCGAGCATCGCAAGTCCTTGACGTCATTGGCCTGCGAGGCCCGCGCATGGCCGGTTTTGGCGGCCTGCCGAAATTCTGTAGAATCCGCTTTTTGAAACAAGGGATTAAACCCGTGAACATCCAAGTTGGCCTGGTGATGGGCAGCAACTCGGACTGGGAGGTGATGCAGCACGCCGCCCGTCAGCTCAAAGCCTTCGGCATCGTCTTCGAGGCGCGCGTCGTCTCCGCGCACCGCACTCCCGAGCTCCTGTTCGAATACGCCGAGACCGCGGATGCGCGCGGCCTCAAGGCCATCATCGCCGGCGCCGGCGGCGCTGCCCACCTGCCGGGCATGCTGGCGGCCAAGACCGTGGTGCCGGTGCTCGGCGTGCCGGTGCCGTCCAAGTACCTGCGCGGCGAGGATTCGCTGCTGTCCATCGTCCAGATGCCCAAGGGCATCCCGGTCGCCACCTTCGCCATCGGCGAGGCCGGCGCGGCCAATGCCGGCCTGTTCGCGGTCGCGCTGCTGGCCAACGAGGACGCCGAGCTGCGGCAGAAACTGAACCGCTTCCGCGACGACCAGCGCAAGACCGTGCTGGCCATGGAGCTGCCGGAGATCGAGTGATGGCGCGCACCCCCATCCTGCCGCCGGCCATGCTCGGCATCCTCGGCGGCGGCCAGCTCGGCCGCATGTTCACCATCGCGGCCAAGACCATGGGCTACCGCGTCACCGTGCTCGATCCGGACGGCAACGCGCCGGCCGCCGACTTCGCCGACGTCCACCTGCGCGCCGCCTACAACGACCACGCCGCGCTCAAGGAACTGGCCGAGACCTGCGCCGCGGTCACCACCGAATTCGAGAACGTCAACGCCGATTCGATGCGCTGGCTGGCCAAGTACCTGCCGGTCAGCCCCTCGGGCGACTGCGTGGCGATCGCCCAGGACCGCATCCAGGAAAAGGCCTGGATCCGCAAGGCCGGCCTCGCCACCGCGCCCTACCTCGCGCTCGAGACGGTCACCGACCTCAACCACGATCTCGCGCCCTACCTGCCCGGCATCCTCAAGACCGCCCGCCTCGGCTACGACGGCAAGGGCCAGATGCGCGTGCGGACCGCCGAAGAGGCGCGCGCCGCCTACGCCGACCTCGGCGGCCAGCCCTGCGTGCTGGAGAAGATGCTGCCGCTGGCGAGCGAGGTGTCGGCCATCGTCACCCGCACCAGCAGCCACGAGGTGGCGGTGTTCCCGGTGGCCGAGAACCGCCACGCCCGCGGCATCCTCGACGTCAGCATCGTGCCGGCCCGCGTGCCGGTGGCGCTGGCCGAGCAGGCGCGCACCATGGCCAGGCAGCTGGCCGAGGCGCTCGACTACGTCGGCGTGCTGGCGGTCGAGTTCTTCGTGCTCGAGGACGACAGCCTGGTGGTCAACGAGATCGCGCCGCGGCCGCACAACTCCGGCCACTACACGATCGACGCCTGCGTCACCAGCCAGTACGAGCAGCAGGTGCGCGCGATGTGCGGCCTGCATCCGGGCCGGCCCGACCTGCTGTCGCCGGTGGTGATGGTGAACCTGCTCGGCGACGTCTGGCGCGACGACGGCGGCGAACCGAACTGGGAAGTGCTGATGCAGGCGCCCAATGCCCACCTGCACCTCTACGGCAAGAAGGAAGCGCGGCCGGGCCGCAAGATGGGCCACTTCTGCGTGCTGGCGCAGGACGCCGACGCGGCGCTGGAGCAGGCCGAGGCGCTGAAGGACACGCT